>NZ_CCDX020000005.1:0-481323 GCF_000751115.1 Thalassospira sp. GB04J01
GCTCCGGCAGCAGGACTCGAACCTGCGACCCAATGATTAACAGTCATTTGCTCTACCAACTGAGCTATGCCGGATCAGGTGCGCACCCCGTTTGAAGCGCGTGGCAGGTGTATAATCAAACGACCCAAACCCCGCAAGACCTTTTTTACGAAAAAAGGGCCAATTCTTTGTCTTTTTGCGAATTTTTACCCCTATGGCGCGCCGGGGTTAATCCGTTGGCGTTTATATGTCGAAATATGGTTGAAACCAATTAAGGAGGCGATGGCGCGACAACACATTGCCGATGGCACGTAAGGCTGTTTTTGTCTGAAGGAAGTACGGCTAAGCGAGTACCCTATGAATGCGGTGCCAAAGGCCGGGCATCGGCCCATTGCAGTTAAATTTGATCAAACCTGAATGTATAATTCACGGGATATGCAACACACATGCGCACGAACAAAGTCGGGTAGGGCGTCTTTTGTAACAGCAAAGCGATGGTTTGATCCAGAATGCAAAAAACCCCGGAACAAAGTTCCAGGGTTTTTTGGCTCCGGCAGCAGGACTCGAACCTGCGACCCAATGATTAACAGTCATTTGCTCTACCAACTGAGCTATGCCGGATCAGTGGAGGCGCGAGCCGGAATCGAACCGGCGTGCAAGGATTTGCAGTCCTCTGCGTAACCACTCCGCCATCGCGCCTTAGCGTTGGCTGGCCGGTGTATAGCCCCATCGAATACGACCCGTCAAGCACCCAATTCCAGATTTTTCGACCAGCGTGTTGATTTCATGCCCAAAACAGAAAAAAGCGCCCGGAAAGCAATCCCGGGCGCCTTGAATGACATTGCCATCGTTGTTGGCGATTACTTTTTTATTTTTCCGTGCTGCTGCCAAAACGCTGCTTTAGCCATGGGGCAAGTTTGTCTTCGCGGTCTTTGTTTGGCGCGAAATCAAGGTTGGCAATCGTATCAAGAACGTTTTCAGCCTCGAACGGAAGGGTGACGTTAGGCCCGTCGATTTTGATCTGACCTTTCGCGCCTTGCGGGATAGTTTCAGCCAGACTGACTTTTGTCCCGCCCTTGGAAAGGTCAATCGTCTGACCCTTAATGGATTTACCACCAATGGTCACTGTCACAGCAAGCTGAACATCAAACCGCGGATCTTGGCGACGGTTAACTTCCGGTGTTGCCGTACGTACGATGCGAACAAGCGTTGCGCGAAGTTCGGCAATGCTGTCATCGACTTCCTCGGCAATCTTGCTCATTTGTGCCGCACGTTTGAGGTTCTCCTGGGCTTCACTTGCAACATGACCAATCTTTTCTGTTACCTCGTTGGAGGCTTCGGCTGTCTGGACCACGTTGCGCGCAATTTCCTGGGTTGCATCATCTTGCTGACGCACATTAATCGCGACGCTTGAGGCAACCTCATCAACCCGGCGGATGCTTGCCGTCATTTGCTGAACTGTTGAGACAACAGATCCGGTGACATTCTGAATTTCACCCAGCTGACGGGTGATTTCATCGGTTGACTTAGCTGTTTGATTGGCAAGGTTTTTGACCTCCTGGGCCACCACGGCAAATCCCTTGCCTGCGTCACCGGCGCGGGCCGCTTCGATCGTTGCGTTCAGCGCAAGCAGGTTAGTTTGTGCCGCGATATCACCGATAAGCTCGGCAACCTCACCAATGCGGTCAACACTGTCTTTGAGTGAGCTTACTGTTTTCTCTGCACTTTCACCTGCCGCGTTGGCCTCAGCGGTAAGGGATGTTGCCTCTTCGATCTGGCGGGTAATTTCGCGGATGGATGCGGCGAGTTCTTCGGACGCGCCTGATACAGTTTCCGCGTTTGCCAGTGCTTCGTGGGCTGCTGCGGCAACACTTTCAGAGTTTGCCGATACTTTTTCTGACGATCCGGCCATCTGACCTGCGGATTCATTCAGGCGCTGGGTTTGGTCGATAATGGCCTGTACGACTTTTTGCAGTTCTTTCTCAACTGTTTCAGCAAGGCCACGCAAGGCGCCAACCCGCTGGGTGGCTGCTTTGCTTTCATTTTCTTCACGTTCAAGTTTTGCATAGCAAAGTTTGGCGTGCAGCGTGCGCAGCTGCTGTGTGACAGGTTTAAAATCGGTCACAGTCGGAAGATCAATCAGATGAGAGGTATCGGTCCGCGCAATGGCATCGAAATGTACTTCCATCGCTTCGAGCGGTTTGCGAAGCTTCCTGATTAACCAAGCGCCATAGATGCAAGCCAGCGCAATTGCCAAACAAACCAATACGAGTTGCAGAACCACAGTAAAGACGAACTGTTCTCCAGCATCGTCAACGTTGGTTGAGGCAATATCGTTTTGCAGAATTGACAGGTTACCGATCAGTTCCGTTAGCGGATCAATTTTTTGATAGAGTTCGTCCTTCACCAGCGCATCAAGAGCTGCTGTGTCCTTATCTTCAAAAATATCGCGCAGACGGGCAATCAATTCATCTGCGACGGGGAGCATCTGTTTGATGTCGTTAACGATCGGGGCTTCGGCAGGGCCAAGATCGTGGGCAAGGTATTTATCTAAGTTTTCCTTGATACGGTCTTCAGCCAGATCAAGACTTTCAATGCCTTCTTGCCACGTGAAGTTTCCGTTTCGAACCTTATGAGAGGCATCGACGACAAAAACAGCATAGTCATCCGATATCTGTTTGAGCATGTTCAGCGGACGAATACGATCACTGTATAAGCTTTCCAGTGACTGTTCAGTTTTATACTCACCCCAGATGCCATATCCGCCAATCACTGCAATGAGTAAAACCATGGTGCCGAACGCCAAGGTCAGACTTCCTTTGATGCCCGCAAAGAATGTCTTAAACCGCGCGGCTGGGCCGGTTTGAACAATTTCACCTTGTTCAAGGCCGATGTTCTGGGCTTTGCCGTTGCGCAAGTCAGCATAGACTTGTTCAGCACGCTTTTTGTCGGCTTCGGATGGTTTGGTTCGGATGGAAAGGTAGCCCGAGACAGCACCATTTTCGATCACCGGGGTAACGTTGGCGCGGACCCAGTAATGGTCACCGTTTTTCGACCGGTTTTTGACAAGACCCTGCCAGGGAAGTCCTGATTTGATGGTTTCCCACAGATTGGCGAATGCCTCTTTGGGCATGTCACGATGGCGGATAATGTTATGTGGGGCGCCAACAAGTTCATCTTCGGCAAAGCCGCTAATATCAACAAAAGTTTTATTCGTGAATTGGATACGACCGCCAGTATCTGTTCCCGAAACAAGGATATCCTTGTCTTTCATCAGGACTTCGCGGTTCGTCACCTGACCATTGTCACGCATGGTGTGGATGCCCCCTACAAAAATCATCAAGCGTCCCAACGGCACATCCCATGAAACGTGATTGTGTCGTCGTTTAGCTGCTGTCACCAAACCTTATTGGCACGGCTGTTGGTATAGGAATATTATACTAATGGTTAATTCATCAAGAATAAGATCAGTTGCACTTTGTCATGTTGTTGCACGTAAAACGCTTTACAAGTCTGACATTCCTATATTTTGCAGCAAGATCGAAGTGATTGAAGTTGGATGTAGGCTGCCAAAAGTACGAAATTTCAGCATCGGCTGAATTTTCGAAATTTGATGGGGTTGAATGCGCGTCAGGCGCGCCGTGACGTGCTTATATTGTGGTTTTTATTGCCCAATCTCTGCTTTGCCATTGATCGGATGTTGTCAGGTGCTTATGTGCTGACTATAAACAGGGCAATGATCGCAAGCGGCTTTGGGGACGATAAAGACGGTTGCGGTGTTTTTCTCGCGAGAATTTTCAGGTCAGATAAACATGGATTACCAAATCGCGCGCCATAATATGGTGGAAAATCAGGTTCGGACCAACAAGGTCACCGATCCCTTGGTCATTGCTGCGATGGAGGAAGTTCCACGCGAACTGTTCCTGCCCGAAGCAAAACGCGGCGTTGCCTATGTCGACGAAGATATTGCCGTTGGCGGCGGTCGCTATGCAATGGAGCCGATGGTTATCGCGCGCCTGATGCAGTGTGCCGAAATTGCCGAGACGGACGTCGCCCTTATTATTGGTGCGGGTTACGGGTATGGCGCGGCACTTTTGTCGCGTGTCGCAGAAACGGTTGTTGCCGTTGAAAGCGACAAGGATATGACCGCTTCGGCCGAGGCGACCTTCCAGAGTGCCAACTATGACAATGTCATTGTTGTCGAAGGCGATTTGGCTGCAGGGTATCCCAAGCAGGCACCTTATAACGTGATCGTGTTTGACGGTGCGGTAACGGAAGTTCCGGCAGGCGTTCTTGAGCAGGTTTCAGAAGGCGGTCGTCTTCTGGCAGTTGTGCGCGCCGAAGGAAAAGTCGGGATTGCGCGTCTTTATGAGCGCGAGAACGGTGTTATTGGTCATCGCGATCTGTTTGATGCAAACATCCCGTATCTTCCGGGATTTGAGCCGACCGAGAGTTTTGTGTTCTAATTTGATGTTCGGAATGCCCGGCTTTGGTCGGGCATCTCTTTTTGAGTATGTACAACAGGTTGTCCTAAATGGTCCGAGACATAAGTTGTCGTGAACTTGCTGCCAGCCTTTCGGGTGAACAGCCTTTGGACGTGTTGGACGTACGTGAAGACTGGGAAGTTGAAATTTGCATGATTGATCGTGCCCGGCATATTCCGTTATCGGAGTTGCAGGTCAGGGTCGGGGAGTTGTCGCCAGAAAAGCCACTGGCGGTGATTTGTCATCATGGCGTTCGCAGTCGCCATGCGGGGATGCTCCTTGAAGAATGCGGATTTAAAGATGTTTTTAATGTTAGTGGCGGTATAGATATCTGGGCGCTTGAAGTAGAGCCGGATATGACACGCTACGATTGATGGTCGTGACGACGGAAAAAGAGGCACAATACTTTTTTTGGGTACAAGCGCCTCTTTTGTTGGAAATTTTTCGTTCCGTCGTTACCATACGTGAAACTGCGCCGGGGTCGGGACTTGGTGTTGGATTTTACAAGGGTAGATAAATGATAAAACGGTTCTTGCTGACCTGCAGTATTTTAGCAACCGGGGGACTGGTTGCGCATGGCGCTTCTGCAGAAAGCCTCGAGGACGCTCTTATTAAGGCATACCAGAGCAACCCGACACTTGAATCCGGTCGTGCTGCATTGCGCTCGACCGATGAAGAAATTTCGCAGGCGCTGTCGAACTGGCGTCCCAGCGTGTCGCTGAATGGTGATGCCGGTCTTCGTGAAAACGAAACGGAAGTCAACGGGACGGAGACGGATAACAGTCTCACACCTTATACCGTTGGTCTGAATGTGACGCAGCCACTGTATCGTGGTGGGCGGACGACTGCTGAAACAGACCGTGCAGAATCGCGTATTCAAGCGCAACGTGCTTCGCTTCGCTCGACCGAGCAGGATGTGATGTTGCAGGTCTCAACAGCATATTTCAATGTGCTGCGAGATACTGCTGTTGTTGAACTGAACCAGAACAATACGCGCGTTCTTGATCGTCAGCTTGAGGCGACCCGTGATCGTTTTGAAGTTGGTGAAGTGACACGTACGGACGTATCGCAGGCCGAGGCACGTCTTGCCGGGTCCAAAGCCGATCTGATTTCGGCACAGGGTGCATTGGCAAATACGCGCGCGCAGTATGAGCGCCTGGTGGGTAATCCACCGTCCAATCTTGAAATTCCAAACTCGCTTGCGGGCTTGCCGACCAGTGTTGCCGATGTTTTGGCAATCGCACAGGATCAGCATCCTGATGTGTTGCAGGCCATTTATACCGAAGAAGCGGCAAAATCAGATATCAGTCTGAGCGAAGGTTCGCTGTATCCGGAAGTCAGTCTTTCGGCCGGTGTTGAACGTGCATATGAAGCATCTAACGAGGATATGACGGTCGACAGTGCGGACATCATCGCATCGGTTTCGGTTCCGCTGTATCAGCAGGGTGCTGTTTATTCTTCTGTACGTGCCGCCAAGCAGACCGCTGGTCAGGCGCGTGTGCAGGTGGACGAAGCCCGCCGGGCTGTGATTGAAAATGCTACCAGTGCGTGGGAAACGCTTGTAACTGCGCGTGCACGGATCGAGTCTCAGCAGGCGCAGGTTTCTTCGGCTGAAGTTGCTCTTGATGGTGTTCAGCGCGAAGCCTCTGTCGGGTCGCGTACGGTTCTTGATGTCCTTGATCAGGAACAGGAACTTTTGCAGGCACGTGTTGATCTTGTTGGATCGCGCCGTGATGCAGCCGTTGCCGAATTCCAGGTTAAGGCTGCCATGGGCGCATTGAATGCGCAGGTGCTTGGCCTGCCTGTGGATGTTTATGACACTGAGTCCAACTATAATAAAGTCAAGGACCAGTGGTGGGGAACAGACTGACCTGTTAGGGCGCCAGGACGGGATTCTTCTGTATCCCGTCCGCACCAGGGGACGGATCGGTCTGGGTAATGACACTAGTGCGGAAGTTTAATTATGAGTGACGGGCAACAAGAACCTTCAATGGAGGACATCCTCCAGTCCATCCGCAAAATTCTTGCCGATGAGGGGGATGAAGAAAAACAGGAAGCCGCTCCTGAACCCGAACCAACGCCAGAGCCGGAACCAGAACCGGAGCCCGAACCCGCGCCAGAACCTGAGCCGGAAGAAGAAATTGACGAGCTCGTTCTTGATGAAGAGCCCGAAGAGCTTGAGTTTGACGAAGAACCCGAAGAACTTGAGCTTGACGAGCCCGAAGAAGAGCTTGAACTTGATGATATGCTTGATTTCGATGAGACTCCGCTTGATGACGAGCCGGAGCCTGATCCCTTCGAAGACGAGTTTGAAGAACCAGAGCCAGAACCATCGATCCCGGCTGTCTATGATGACGAAGACGATGACGAGCCGCTTATTTCCAATTTGACGGAATCAACGGCCACCGGGACCATTTCGGAACTGGCGCAAGCTGTTGCAAAGAAACGCGCAGTTGCTCTTGGACTTAACGCAGGTCACATCACTCTTGAAGATTTGGTGCGCGATATGCTGCGCCCGCTTCTTAAGGAATGGCTTGACGAAAACCTGCCCTATATGATCGAACGCCTTGTGAAAAAAGAAATCGAGCGGATTGTGAACCGCGCCGAAGACTTGTAGGCGAGCCGATATTCGAATTTAAGCGGCGCGCCCAAGGTGCGCCGCTTTTTCTTTGTAAGATTGATGAAAACCCGCAGCGGACAAAAGACCATGTTGGAGAAGACCTACAGCCCGGCCGACGTTGAAGGCAGACTTTACGATAAATGGGAAAAATCGGGGGCATTTGCCAGCGATTCGGCGTCAAAAGCCGATCCCTATGTCATCATGATGCCGCCGCCCAACGTGACCGGCAGCCTCCATATGGGGCATGCGCTGACCTTTACGCTTCAGGACATTCTTGTGCGTTATAACCGTATGAACGGTAAGGACACCCTGTGGCAGCCCGGCACCGACCATGCGGGCATCGCAACCCAGATGGTTGTTGAACGCCAGCTTGGCGAACAGAACGTGACGCGCCATGACCTTGGTCGCGAAAAGTTCATCGAAAAAGTCTGGGAATGGAAAGAACAGTCGGGTGGCACCATCACCAATCAGCTGCGCCGCCTTGGCGCGTCGCCTGATTGGCAGCGTGAACGTTTCACCATGGACGAGGGCCTTTCGGCGGCTGTGCGCAAAGTGTTCGTGACTTTGCACAAACAGGACCTGATTTACCGTGACAAGCGTCTGGTGAACTGGGACCCGAAGCTTCTGACGGCGATTTCCGATCTTGAAGTCGTACAGAAAGAGGTCAAAGGCCATTACTGGCACTTCAAATACCCGATCGAAGGCCGTGACGGTGAGTTTATCACTGTTGCCACCACGCGTCCGGAAACCATGCTCGGCGATACCGGTGTTGCGGTTCATCCCGATGATGAACGTTATCAGGACCTGATTGGTCAGTATTGCATTCTGCCAATCGTTGGCCGCCGGATTAAAATCGTTGCCGACGAATATGCCGACCCTGAAAAAGGATCCGGTGCGGTGAAAATCACCCCGGCGCACGATTTCAATGACTTTGAAGTTGGTAAACGCTGTGGTCTGGAAAAGATCAACATCCTTGATGACCATGCGCGCATCAACGACGAAGCACCCGAGGAATATCGCGGTCTTGACCGTTTCGAGGCGCGCAAGCTTCTTGTCGCGAAGATGGATGAGCTGGGCCTGCTTGAGAAAATCGAAGACACCGTTCACATGGTGCCCTATGGCGACCGTTCGAACGTTGTCATTGAGCCATATCTGACCGACCAGTGGTTTGTGAATGCCGAAGTTCTGGCCAAGCCGGCGACTGAGGCGGTTGAAGACGGGCGCATTCGGTTTGTACCGAAAAACTGGGAAAACACCTATTTCGAATGGATGCGCAACATCCAGCCATGGTGCATTTCACGCCAATTGTGGTGGGGGCATCGTATCCCGGCATGGTTTGGCCCGGACGGCGAATTCTTTGTTGAAGAAACCGAAGAAGAAGCGATTGCCGCAGCCAAGGCCCATTACGGAAAAGACGTTGAACTGACACAAGAAACCGACGTTCTTGATACGTGGTTCTCATCCGCCTTGTGGCCATATTCGACCCTTGGCTGGCCAGACAAAACCCCGGAGCTTGATAAATATTATCCGGGTGACGTTCTGGTGACTGGGTTTGACATCATCTTTTTCTGGGTTGCCCGGATGATCATGATGGGCATGCATTTCATGGATGGGAAAATCCCGTTCAAGGATATTTATATCCACGCGCTGGTGCGCGACGAAAACGGCCAGAAGATGTCCAAATCCAAGGGCAATGTTATCGACCCGTTGGAACTCATTGACGAATATGGCTGTGATGCGCTGCGCTTTACCCTGACGGCTTTGGCCGCACAGGGGCGTGACATCAAGCTTGCGGCATCGCGGGTTGAGGGATACCGCAACTTTGCGACCAAGCTTTGGAATGCCGCACGCTTTGCCGAGATGAATGAATGCAAACCGGTGGATGGTTTTGATCCGGCGAACGTGAAATCGACCCTTGGTCGCTGGATCGTTGGTAAAACGGTTGAAGCATCCAAATCGGTTGGTGCGGGTATTGAAGCCTACCGCTTTAACGAGGCGGCAAGCAGTGCCTATCAGTTCGTCTGGGGTTCTTTCTGTGACTGGTATCTGGAACTGGCCAAGCCGGTTCTGATGGGCGATGACGAAGAGGCCAAGGCCGAAATCCGTGCGGTCACCGCATGGGTTCTTGATCAGATCCTTCTGATTTTGCATCCGGTCATGCCCTATATCACCGAAGAACTGTGGGACAAGATTTCTGATAACCGCAGCAGCATGCTGATGTCGGCAAGCTATCCGAAGTTTGACGAGACCCTGATTGATCGTGCGGCAGAGGCCGAAGTTGATCTGTCGATCCGTCTGATCGGTGACATCCGTGGTGTGCGTTCTGAAATGAATGTCCCCCCGGGGGCGGAGGTGCCAATCTATCTGGTTGATGCCACCGATGCGATGAAGGCCGCGGTGAGCGCGCAAGAAGCACAGGTTAAGCGTCTGGCGCGTGTTGCCGAAATCGGCTTCAAGGGGCAGGGCGATATCGAAGCTATCGCCAAGGGGGCCATCCAGACCGTAGTTGACGGTGTGACCGTGTTTGTTTCGGTTGCTGATTTCATTGATGTGGCGGCTGAAAAGTCCCGTCTGGAAAAAGAAATCCAGGGCAAGGCCAGATACATCAAGGGTCAGGAAGGCAAACTGTCGAATGAAAACTTCGTCAGCCGCGCGCCGGATCATATTGTGGCAACAGAGAAAGCCAAGCTTGAAGAAGCAAAAGACACGCTTGCCAAGCTGAACGAGGCATATGATCGTATTGCAGCAATGTAATGCGGCATAAATAACGCGATGAAAAAAGGGTCAGCCGCGTGGGGTTGGCCCTTTTTTCTTGGCTTGAATAGGCACCTTGCGCGCTGTGATAAAAATCTTCCCCTGTGCGGTGACGAATCGCATAGATTGTCGCCAACGTTATGCAAACGGTCCCGCGGCTTGGCTGATTTTTGGCTTTGGGTGCGGATCGTTGTTCCATCACTCCCGCAAGACTGCCGCGTGCCATGCTGATTGAAGAATGTCCCTTTATTGAACCGGTTGATGCCTATGGGGCTTTTGCGCCCTTTGCCGATAGCCATTTTCTCGATTCCGGGGACAGGGACCGCTATGCCTATATCGCGGTATCACCGTTTCATAAACTGACAGCCAAGAACGGGCAGGTGACCCTTGATGGTTTTGCTGTGCCGGGCAACCCGTTTGATGTTTTGGGCGATCTCCTTGCACGGTATCGCCACGAAAAGCAGGAAGACCTGCCACCGTTTCAGGGCGGCGTGGTTGGGTACTTTGGCTATGAACTGGCCCATCAGACCGAAACGCTTCCCGTTGCCGATGACGATTGGTTGGAAATGCCCGATATGGCCGTTGGTATTTATGATCTTGTGATTTCATTTGATCTGCACCAGCGCCGCATGTGGTTGATTTCAACGGGGATGCCTGCACAAGAAAACCAAGCCCGAGACCAACGTGCAGCTGAACGCATGACCATGTTGCGCAAGTATTTGCGGTTGGCCCGCCCGCTTTTTGATGTGCCAGATGTGCCGCATCAACCAGATATCACTACATGGGCGTCCAACTTTGATCAGGATGCATATCTGCATGCTGTGGGTAAAGTGATTGAGTACATCTTTGCCGGGGACATTTTTCAGGCAAATCTGTCGCAAAGTTTTCGGGCGGAATATGCCCAAGGTTCCATTCCGGAACGGTTCGGACTGTATCGCAGGCTATCGACTGTTAGTTCCGCACCGTTTGGGGCCTTCCTGAATTTTGGTGATGTTGCGGTTCTGTCGAACTCGCCAGAACGGTTTTTAAAGGTGACGGGCGGCGTTGTTGAAACACGCCCGATCAAGGGAACCCGCGCGCGCGGGGATACCCCCATTTTAGATGCTGAACTGGCACAGGAATTAATGTTATCTGCCAAAGATCGCGCAGAGAACGTTATGATTGTTGATCTTTTAAGGAATGATATTTCCAAGGTCTGTAAGCCGCATTCGGTCAAGACGCCGACGATTTGCGCGCTTGAAAGCTATGCCAATGTGCATCATCTGGTATCGACAGTGACTGGCGAACTTGATGATGCAACAGCAATCGATCTTTTGGCTGCCTGTTTTCCCGGTGGCTCCATCACTGGTGCGCCGAAAATACGTGCGATGGAAATCATCACAGAGCTTGAACAAACCACACGCGGTGCATACTGCGGGGCGATTGGCTATATCGGGTTTGATGGCAGCATGGATACCAACATCGCCATTCGAACCATTTGCATGAACAAGGGCAGAATGGCATTTAACGTTGGTGGCGGCATTGTTGCGGACAGCCAACCGGACCATGAATATGCCGAAACCATGGTCAAAGCCGCCAAAATGTTCGAAGCGCTGGGGATCGTCCGATGATCCTTTTGATCGACAATTATGACTCGTTTGTTTTCAATCTCGCCCGGTACCTGCGCGAGCTGGATCAGGAGGTTGAGGTCGTCCGCAACGATGAAATCACCACCGATATGGTACGCGAACGCTGTCCGGATGCGCTGGTGTTTTCGCCCGGTCCTTGTGGGCCAGATGAGGCTGGTAACAGCCTTGCGCTGATCCGGGATCTGGCCGGGGAGTTTGCCATGCTGGGCGTGTGTTTGGGGCACCAGTCGATTGCACAGGCCTTTGGTGGAAAGGTCACGCGCGCCAAAAGACCAATACATGGCATGACATCGGATGTTGACCATGATGGTGATGGCATTTTTAACGGCTTAAAGCAGCCGTTGCGCGTAACGCGCTATCATTCCCTGATTGTCGATTTGCCTGTTGATGGCAGTCTGGCGCAAACGGCGACAGGGCCGGACGGTGAGGTGATGGCGTTTGCCCATAGGGCGTTGCCAATTTATGGTGTTCAGTTCCATCCAGAGGCGGTCCTGACCGAACAGGGGCATGACTTGCTGGCCAATTTCCTTAAACTTGCGGCAGATCACAGAGCCACAAAGCGGAGTGCCATATGCAAGTCTGGTTGAACGGCACATATTTAAACGCGCAAGATGCGGTTATTCCTGCAACGGATCGCGGGTTTCTCTTGGGGGATGGCTTTTTTGAAACCATGCGTGCCCATCGTGGCACGGTTGCCTGGCTTCATGCGCACATGGAGCGGCTGGCGGCACATGCCGCTGTGATCGGGCTGTCGTCACAGATGTTGCCATCTGGTGATGATATTGCCGAAATTATTGCCACGCTGTGTCAGGGCAATGGATTGCAAAGTGCGGTTGTTCGCCTGTCTTTGTCGCGCGGAAGTGGTCAACGCGGCCTGTTGCCGCCGGAAAACCCAACGCCAACCATCATGGTAACAACAGCACCCTTTACGCCAGCCCCGTCATCTGACGGATTGACGTTGATAACGGCGCAAAAAATCCGCCGTAATCCGTGGTCGGTTGCCGGAACAATCAAGAGCCTGAATTATCTTGATAACATCGTTGCCAAACAGGAGGCCCAACAGGCCGGGGCAGATGACGCATTGATCATGTCGGTGGACGGTTCTGTGGCCGAAACCACGATTGCAAACCTGTTTGGGATCAAGGATGGGGCGCTTTGGACCCCGGACGGTACTACTGGCATTCTGTGCGGGCTGGCACGTAGTTTTGTGATCAATTGTGCCAAGGCAAACGGTATTGAAACCCGTTTTGACCCGAGAACACCACTTGAGCTGTCCGAGATGGATATGCTGTTTACGGCCAATGCGTTGCAGGGAATGAGGCCGGTCATGGCCCTGGATAGGGCACCGATCGGGAATGCCAAACAGCCCCAAGATATCTTTACCATGCTGACACGAATGGTGGAGGGTAATCTATGCAATGGTATAAGAGTTTAGAGTAAGTTAATAAACGGCTGTCAGTATCGCGTCCTTGCCTTAAGATCAGGATTGCCGATGACCGCCCAAGCTGCCAAACCCGCCGTCCCCCTAAGCCGTTTTGTCGATAGCCTGCGCAAGCATGCCGCAAATGGAAAAAAGCCGCATCTCGGGATTCTTAATATCCCGATGGATTTGCGCTTGGACACAGAAGATTATCGGGCGATTACCCGTGATGCATTTCACCATCTGCCAGAAAACACGCAGGTCCATCGTCTTGAAAACGGGATGGTTGCCTTTGTGCGTGGCGGGAAATGGGCGGAAGGTGACGATAACTTTGTCGACCATGTTCGTGAAACTCTTTCCGATGTCATTGAACGGCAAGGTCTTGGCCATATACCCGACACGCTTTGGAACCGGTTCCAGTGGCCAATTGACGAGAAACAGGTCTTGGAACTACTGGGATTGCCTGCCGTAGGGCATTTTTCAAACGAGCCATCCCAACGATTTGATATGGCAGAAATGTTGCGTGGTGCCGTGACGGTAGATGCGGTTTTCGATTCCTGCCGTCGCCAAGCCATCGTTGGCGTCCACGACAACAGTCGCGAAATTCTCGGCCATGAACTTTATTGTTCGCTTGATTATTTGCGTCAGCATCACCTTGCAAGTTTTCTGCTTGAAGGTCCCGGAGAGCTTGAAATCCTGTCGCGAGTTCTCGATGAAAAGGTCATGGATGTGACGCAGTCCATCGCGTCATCGATTTTCCCCGACCGGCTGCATTTGAATATGCAGGTGCAAACTGTTTTGAGTGAAACATTCAGTGATTTTATCGGGTCGGGGAATGGCAAGCTGATTGAGAATTTGGCGATTGAGTTTTCGATGGAAAATGCGATTGCCAATTGGTGGGAATTTGAAGATGCCTGTGCGTTTCTTCAATCGGTTGGGATTCGTGTTGGCCTAGATCGCATTACACTTCCGGCACTTGAATTTTTGTCGCCCAGAAAAATGAATGTCGATTTCGTCAAGGTGATCTGGGATCAGAACATTATCGGGTCACGCCGCACAGAAGTTACCGAACGGCTTCGGGAGTTTGCCAATCTGTTTGTTGATCAGAGTCTTATCCTGACGCGGTGTGATAGCCGCACGGCCCTTCGTATGGGGCGCAGTCTTGGCGTTGAAGCGTTTCAGGGAACCTACATCGATGCGGTGCTTGGCCCGTATCTTAAGCAGGAATGCAAAACCCCAAAACGATCATCAGACAAACGCTGCGCGGTTTGCCAATGGGCACCGCGTGAGGCCCGTAAAAACGGATGCGATTTCCATTTCCGGCTGGGGAAGGTTCTCTCAGAAATCTAAACCGTGCGTTTAGCATGCGTTTGGTCGTGTTTTAACAGGTTTGACAAGCGCGCAGAGCTTTTCTAAAGTGCGCGCGTACCTGATCAATTTTGATCAGGTTTGTCGTTGAAACACGGCGCTTATTCTCAGGGCAGGGTGCAAGTCCCTACCGGCGGTAAATTCAGGAAACTGAAAAGCCCGCGAGCGCCTGTTGATCCATCTGGGTCAGCAGGGTCAGCAGATCCGGTGTAAATCCGGAGCCGACGGTAATAGTCCGGATGGGAGAGGATAAAGCGTGACAGGCAAGATCACCCGGTTGGGTGTTAATTGCTTTTTGTCTACGACCGGTATCTGGTGCAGTGTGCCAATATGCCGGGCCTTTCTTTTGTGCCCTGATTCGTAAGCCGCCATCCGAGGAGGACGGTTATGAATCAGAGTGTTCATCAGGAATCAGGTCTTTCGACCTTTGGCGATCCGCAAGAGCGTTTAGAACGCGCACTTGCTGACATCCGTCAAGGCAAAGGTGTTCTGGTTGTCGATGACGAAGATCGCGAAAACGAAGGCGATCTTATTTTTTCCGCAGAAAATCTGACAAACGAACAGATGGCGATGCTGATCCGCGATTGCAGCGGCATTGTGTGCCTGTGTCTGACAGACGAAAAGGCCACGGCACTTGATTTGCCGCCGATGGTTGCGGATAACACATCAAGTATGGGGACGGGCTTTACCGTCACGATTGAGGCCAAGGTCGGTGTGACGACCGGGGTGTCGGCGGCGGATCGTGTGACCACGGTCAAAACAGCAATTGCCGATGGTGCAAAGTCATCCGATCTTGCGCGTCCGGGCCATGTGTTTCCGCTGCGTGCGCGGGCAGGTGGTGTTTTGGAACGTCGTGGCCACACCGAAGGTACGGTTGACCTGATGCGTTTGGCCGGGCTTAAGCCGTCTGGCGTGTTGTGTGAGGTCACAAACCCTGACGGAACGATGGCGCGCCTGCCGGAGCTGATTTCCTACGCCAAACAGCATGATATGGTTGTGATCAGCATCGAAGATATCGTTGCCTATCGCACCGCCATGCAAAAGGCAGCGGAATAGAACCTGCACGCCAGTCTGGCGATTGGCGAAGATAAAGACAAAACACAAAGGGCAGCCCGGTTTCGGTGCTGCCCTTTATGATGTTTAACAGTGGTTTTGGCGCGGTATGGTGCCAGCCAAAGACGTTAATCGTCGATCATGCACCAGACCGGGGTGTGATCGGATGCCTTTTCCTTGCCACGTGGGTCACGGTCAATGTCCGACGCACTCAGGCGATCTGCGGCAGCCGGGGTCAGAAGCAGGTGATCAATGCGCAAACCATTGTCCTTGTTCCACGCACCCGCGCGGTAATCCCACCAGCTGTATTGATGGCCTTTTGGGTTGAAGGTTCTGAACGCGTCGGTGTAGCCCATGTTCATCATGGTGCGCAGACGTTTGCGCTCGGTTGTCGAACATAAGACCGCTTCATGCAGTTTTGCCGGATCATAAACATCCGAATCGTCCGGCGCGATATTGTAATCGCCCCCCATGACCGCAGCTTCGCCTTCTGCGCGAATTTTTTCAAACCGCGTGATCAGGCGATCAAGGAAGTTCAGTTTGTAGTGGAACTTTTCATCGCCAACAGCCGTTCCCATCGGGACATAGATGGACGCGACCCGCACCGGATGGGGGGAACTGATCGTCGCTTCGATGTAGCGGGCTTGTTCGTCGTCGTCATTGCCAGGCAGGCCGCGCTCAACATCCTCGATCGGATATTTCGACAGGATGGCGACCCCGTTATAGGTTTTTTGGCCGTGAATCGCGATGTTGTAGCCAAGATCCTCGATTTCCATTGCCGGAAAACCGTCATCAACCGTCTTGGTTTCCTGTAACAGGACAACATCGGGTTTGGCTTCTTGCAGCCATTCAATAACATTGGGCAGGCGGGCCTTGATTGAATTGACGTTCCAGGTAGCGATTTTCATTCAGGCCTCGATTCCAATGGGATCAGATGAGTTTGGTCAAACAAAACGGGGTTCGCAATAACGAACCCCGTTTTATAAATCGTTTTGTCGGTACGGATCAAATCGAGAAACTCGATCCGCAACCACATGATGACGTGGCGTTTGGATTGTTCACACGAAATGCGGACCCAACCAACTCGCGGACGTAATCAATTTCTGCACCGCCCAGAAGATCGAGCGAGACTTCGTCAATCACCATTTTCGCACCGTGATTTTCGAAAACGCAATCTTCGTCAGTGGTGTCAGCATCCAGTGAAAATTCGTACTGAAAACCGCTGCAACCGCCGCCGGAAACCTGCAAGCGGAGCATCGTGTTTGATGCACCTTCGCTTACGATCAGTTCCTGAATACGATTTGCAGCACTTTCGGTCATCTGGACTTGCTGTGAAGCTTCGGTCATTCAACACTCCTTGATCTTCAACCCGCCAGATTTATGGCGGGGGTCGTTACGATCCTTGGCGACATCATAGCACGGTCAGATCATAGTATTTAAGTCACTATTTAGCGTGCATGGCTGAAATGTCAAAACCTGTAGGCATTCAAAAGACCCGTTGCTTGCCTTTTGGTCGGAAATGTCCCAAAACAGCCGCAGTCACATGGTCCGATTGACCACAAACAAAAATATGCAAAGACCAAAGTTATGAATGTTTTCAGCCTGTTGAAAAGCGACATCGAGAAACAGCTTCTCGCCCTTGAGAATGATGGTGTTCTTCCGAGGGGAAGTGACACCGCGCGCGTGACGGTAGAGCCGCCGCGCGATGCGTCTCATGGGGATGCCGCGACCAATGCCGCCATGCTTCTGTCAAAGGCTGCGGGCATGAAGCCACGCGACCTTGCCGAAAAACTGGCTGAAAAACTTCGATTGCTTGATCACATCGACACGGTCGAAATCGCCGGTCCGGGCTTTATCAATCTGCGCATGGCCGATCAGTTCTGGCTGTCACAGGTGTCCGAAGTGCTAAAAGTTGGCACCGGATATGGCAGCAGCGATCTGGGCAAGGGCGAAAAAATCAACGTCGAGTATGTTTCAGCCAACCCGACGGGGCCGATGCATGTTGGTCATTGCCGGGGGGCTGTGGTCGGGGACGTTTTGGCCAATCTTCTGGCTAAGGCGGGCTATGCCGTTACCAAGGAATATTACACCAACGATGCCGGCGCGCAGGTTGATGTTCTCGCACGGTCGCTTCATATGCGGTACCGCGAAGCACTTGGTGAAGACATTGGCGAAATTCCACAAGGCCTCTATCCGGGCGATTATCTGGTGGCGCCGGGCAAAAAGCTGGCCGAGCGCGAAGGTGATAAATGGGGCAACGCCGCCGAAGCCGAGTGGCTTGAGCAGTTCCGGACCTTTGCCATTGTCGAGATGATGTTGCTGATCAAGGAAGATTTGCGTCTTCTGGGCGTCGCACATGATGTCTTTACGTCCGAAGACGGGCTGGTCAAGGCGGGCAAGGTTCAATCGGCCTTTGAGCACCTTGAGAAAAAGGGCGATATCTATGTCGGCGTCCTTGAGCCGCCAAAGGGCAAAACGCCCGAAGATTGGGAGCCGCGCCCGCAAACCCTGTTCCGGGCAACCGATTTTGGTGACGATGTTGACCGGCCGTTGAAGAAGTCCGACGGCAGCTGGACCTATTTTGCATCCGACATCGCGTATCACTTTGATAAGTATGAGCGCGGATTTAACCTGATGATCGACGTGTTTGGCGCCGATCACGGTGGCTACGTCAAACGCATGAAGGCGGCAACTAAGGCGATTACCGGTGGCGAAGGCGATCTGGACGTAAAGCTTTGTCAGCTTGTCAGCCTGTTTGATAAGGGCGAGCCGGTTAAGATGTCCAAGCGGGCCGGGACGTTTGTCACGCTGCGCGATGTTGTCGAACGTGTTGGTAAGGACGTTGTCCGTTTCATCATGCTGACTCGCAAAAACGATGCGTCGCTTGAATTTGATTTTGCCAAAGTGACCGAACAGTCCAAAGACAACCCGGTATTTTATGTTCAGTACGCGCATGCGCGGGTAAGTTCTGTGTTCCGTCAGGCCAAAGAAGCCTTCCCGGGGCAGGATTTTTCGGTGGCAACGCTTGAGACGGCAGACCTGTCGTTGTTGTCTTCAGACGAGGAAAAGCTTCTTGTGCGCCGGATGGCAGAATGGCCGCGTATTGTCGAGCAGGCCGCAACCGCGCATGAGCCCCATCGCATTGCCTTTTTCCTGACAGAAATTGCAGCTGAATTCCATGCATTGTGGAACAAGGGACGCGACAATACCGAACTTCGCTTTATCATCGCCGATGATTTGGCGACGACATTGGCGCGTCTTGCGATGATCCGTGCTGTGGCCACTGTCATTGCATCGGGTCTTGATGTGATTGGTGTCACGCCTGTCGAGGAGATGTAAAATATGAACGAAGAACACGGTAACAACCTTCATGCCGAGCGCGAAGCACACTATGCAGCCGAGCCGGGTGCTGGCAAAAGCAAGTTGAAGGGAATTATGACCGTGTTCTTCGGGGCGGCTGTTGTGATCGGCGGCCTTGCCGGGGCAGGTTACTGGTTTTACAATCAGGGGCAACCCATTCAGGATGATGGGAAATTACCCATCCTTCTGCCTGATCCAGCGCCGATCAAGCTACGGCCCGAAGATCCGGGCGGTATGGAAGTGCCACACCGAAATACGACGGTCTATGACCAGCTAAGCGATGTTGATCCGGACTCGGATGTCGTGCTTCAGGAACTGCCAGATATGCCGCGCACGCCGGATGTGATGCCAACAGCACCGAAATCTTCCGATACGGTGGCATCGAATGATGGCGGTGCCGATGCGGATGACGTGAAAGTCGACCCTGCAGCCGAAAACCCAGCTGCTGATGTAGCGGATGCGGCGGATACGTCTTCGGGCATGGCCGCGCCGGAAATTAAGGCGCCTGATACGCTGAGTGATGCCGAAAAGGCGATTGCCGCGGTTGATGCGCGGGCCAAAGAAACACCGCAAGCAACGTCCCCGGAAAAGCCGCAAGCGAAAACCACGGCAACCGGCGATTTTCGCATTCAACTGGCGTCACTTCGTGAGGAAGACAAAGCATCGGCGGAATGGAAAAGATTATCGTCGAAAAACAAAGACTTGTTGGGTAACCTTCAGATGTTCGTGCAGCGTACCGAGATTGAAGGCAAGGGGGTTTACTATCGCCTGCAGGCAGGCCCGGTTGCCGATGCCTCGGCGGCAGAAAAGCTGTGTGGTGATTTGAAACAACGCAAAGTGGGGTGCCTGATTGTCCGGCCTTGAAGTTAAAAAGCCGCGCGCCTGTATCCTCGGGATTGGCGGAACGGAACTGAGTAATTGGGAAAAGGGCTTCTTTCGCGAAGCCGATCCTTATGGCTTTATCCTGTTTGCGCGCAATGTCGAAGACCACAATCAGATACGCACCCTGACCGATCAGCTGCGCGATGTTGTTGGCAAAAACAACGTCCCGATCCTTGTCGATCAGGAAGGTGGCCGTGTGATGCGGCTTAAGCCACCCCATTGGCGTAAAATCCCGGCGGCCGGTGTGTTTGGCGAGTTGGTTGATAAATCCCCCGAAGACGCCCGTGAAGCGGCCTATATCAATGCCCGTTTGATGGCGATGGATTTGCGCGAAGCCGGGTTTAACACCACCTGCGCGCCGGTTCTTGATCTACGTTTTCCGGGCATGAGCGATGTTGTCGGTGATCGTTCTTATGGGGCGGATGTGGCCCGCGTTGTGGTTCTGGCCAGTGCGGTTGCCGCCGGGTTGCTCGACGGCGGGATTGCGCCGATCATTAAACATATCCCCGGACATGGCCGTGCTGCGGTCGACAGTCACAAGGACCTGCCGATTGTTGGTGCCACGCGGGCTGAGTTGTCCGAGTTTGACTTCGCACCGTTTCGTCAGATGAAAGACGTTATGGCGGCGATGTCGGCCCATTTGCTGTTTACCGCGATTGATGATCAACGGCCGGGCACGGTGTCCGCGACGATCATCAATGATGTCATTCGGGGTGATATCGGCTTTGAGAACCTTTTGATCAGTGATGATCTGTCGATGGAGGCACTGGGTGGTTCGATTGCAAGCCGCACCCATGAATGCCTGAGTGCGGGCTGTGACATTGCGCTTCATTGCAATGGCAAACGCACCGAGATGGAAGAAGTTGTTTCCATGACGCCGTTGTTGAGCGGAGCGGCACTTCTGCGATCACAAAACTTTACCAATCAGATTTCCAGTTTCAAAATCGATAAACCATCATCAAGCCAACTGACAGATTGGCGGATGCGTCTTGCCGATCTTCTTGCGCCTGTTTGGCAGGCTGAGGATACCGGCACGTGAGTAACGCGATTGAATTTATTATCTCGGCATCAACGTGGGTTGTGCCGGTGCTGTTTGCTGTGACATTGCATGAAGCAGCCCACGGGTTTGCCGCGAAATTGTTTGGCGATGATACCGCCCAGCGGCTTGGCCGGTTAAGCCTGAACCCTATTCGCCATATCGATCCGGTTGGTACGGTTTTGATCCCGGCGTTGTTGTTGATCACCGCGGCACCGTTTTTGTTTGGCTATGCCAAGCCGGTGCCCGTGGCGTTTCATCGTCTGCATCCCCAACGCCTTGGGGTTATTGGCGTTGCTGTTGCCGGGCCGTTGACCAATGTTTTGTTGGCGATTGTATCGATCCTGCTTTTGGTGTGGTTGCCAAGCTTTTCCCCGGCGGTCAATGACTGGCTTGGTACGATGCTCAACCAGTCGATCTGGCTGAACTGTATTCTTGCGGTGTTTAACATGCTGCCGATCCCGCCACTTGATGGCGGGCGGGTCCTTACGGCGATTTCACCGCTTCCGATTGCACGGGTCTTGGCGCGTATGGAAAAAACCGGCATGATCATTTTAATCGGTCTGGTATTCTTGTTGCCATATGTGACATCAAAGCTTGGCATCTACCTTCCGATCTTTCAGTGGTTGGTGATTGAACCGGCCAATGCGTTGGTCCATTTTCTGGCAGCGATATTTGCCTGACGCTCGGCGTAATGCGCGGGTTTGGGCAGGGGGATAGATGGCAGACCAGTTCGAGTTGGAAATTCCAGATGAGGTGTTCGACAAGAAACCGGTCGACGATGATGAACCGAGCCTTGCCGAACGCCTGATACTTGATCTGGACGGGTTTGAAGGCCCGCTTGATGTTCTGCTTGAACTGGCACGCGACCAAAAGGTCGATATCATCAAGATTTCGATCCTTGATCTTGCCGAACAATATCTTGAATTTATCAATAACGCGCAGGGGCTTCGGCTTGAACTGGCGGCGGATTATCTGGTGATGGCAGCGTGGCTGGCCTATCTGAAATCCAGATTGCTGTTGCCCAAGCAAGACAACGACGAGGACGAGCTCAGCGCCGAAGAAATGGCTGAGCTACTGGCCTTCCAGCTAAAACGTCTTGAGGCGATGAAGGCGGCCGGTGAAAAGTTGCTGGCACAGCCCAATCTGGGGCGTGATTTCTTTGCCCGGGGCGCACCTGAGGACATCCGCGTGACAACGGCATCGGTCTATGATGCGTCGCTTTATGATCTTTTGAAATCCTATGCCCAGATCATGTTGACGTCAGAAGCCAAGACGCTTGAGATTGAGGCGTTTGACCTTTATGCGATGGATGATGCAATCCGGCGGTTACGCGATCTGTTTGGGCGGCGTGTTGTACCAACCTGGACCAAATTACTTGAGTTTATGCCCCATGGCCTTGGGTCCCCTTTAAAAGCCCGGTCGGCCTTGGCGGCCCATTTCGTCGCCAGCCTTGAGATGTGTCGGGATGGGGAACTGGAAATCTCGCAGGAAGAAACGTTTGGTCCGATCATGTTGCGGTCGCCCCAAAAACCGCGCGAGGGCGATTTGCCCCGCAATGATCGACCCTATGATAATTTGATCGAAGAATAAGGGGCAGGGGTAAGTGAATGCCAAATGATGTAACCGGTGACGCGCAGCTTAAAATCGATGGGGTCGAAACCGGCCCGCAAGTCGATTTTCAGCATGTCCGCATTGTCGAGGCTGTGTTGTTTGCATCCGCAGACCCGATCAGCGAACGTGTCATTGCCGCACGTTTGCCCGAAGGAACCAATATTTCAGACGTACTGACGGTTTTGCAGGACACATACGCATCACGCGGCGTTAATCTGAACCGGGTTGGCGATAAATGGGCGTTTCGTACCGCTGTTGATCTTGCCGGTGATCTGCATATCGAGGTCGAAAAAGCCAAGAAAATGACGCGTGCCACGCTCGAGACGCTTGCGATCATTGCTTATCACGAGCCGGTCACCCGTTCCGAGGTTGAAGAAATCCGTGGTGTGGCGCTGTCCAAGGGCACGCTTGATATTCTGCTGGAGGCCAAATGGATCCGGCCTCGTGGGCGTAAACGTGTGCCGGGGCGACCGGTTCTTTGGGCGACAACGGATGAATTTCTTGACCACTTTGGTCTTGAAGACCGTGATGATTTGCCTGGTCTTGCGGACCTTAAGGCCGCGGGCCTGCTTGATAGCCGTCCGGGAATGGGCCGGTATGGGGCGAATTCTGATGACGAAGCATTGCCTGACCTTGTTGACGACGGTGAAGTGACCGATTCTGTTGTCGAAGAAGCCCTGACGACGCGCAATCTCGAAGAACTCGACGAGACGATTTATTCCGACAATCCCAATCTTCTTGATGAAAAAGAGGTATCGGACACCTGATCGTTTAGGGCCCGGTAACCGAAGTTATTCTGCGCCTTGCAAGAAGGGCGGCGGGCGCTTAAGTTCTGTGAAAGATTTCGCTAATCATTTGCACCTTTCGTGCGTTGACCACGTCCAGATAAAGAGTTTGTTGATGCCCGACGGTTTGAGGATGTCGAATGTCAGTCACGAATTCGGTTCCAACCGGGTTCTGAACGACATTAGTTTCGATGTCGCCCCAGGAGAAATTGTCTGTTTGCTTGGCCCGTCTGGTTGCGGAAAAACAACTGCGCTGCGGCTGGCGGCGGGGCTTGAAAAACTTCAGTTCGGGCAAATTGCCATTGATGATCAGATCGTGGCCCACCCGGGTGACTATGTTGAACCGGAAAAACGCGGCGTTGGTATGGTTTTTCAGGACTATGCACTGTTTCCGCATTTAACGGTTGCCAAGAATATTGGCTTTGGCCTGAAGCATTTTAGCGACGCCCAGCGCCGTGAGGCGGTTGAACGTGCGCTGACACAGGTTGGCATGTCAGAATACCTTGATGCCTATCCGCACGAACTTTCAGGTGGTCAGCAGCAACGGATTGCATTGGCCCGCGCATTGGCACCAACCCCGCAAATCATGTTGCTTGATGAACCGTTTTCCGGACTGGATGTCGCACGGCGCGCAGATTTGCGCGATACGACCCTTCATGTTTTGAAAAATGCCGGTATTGCAACCATCATGGTGACCCATGATCCTCAGGAAGCGATGTATATGGGCGACCGTATTATCGTGATGAACGAAGGGCAGGTCATGCAGGACGGGACGCCGGAATCGCTTTATTTTCAGCCGGAAAACCGTTTTGTTGCGTCATTCTTTGGCGAAGTGAACCAATTTTCCTCAACCGTGCGCAATGGCATTATTGAAACACCGGTCGGTCAGATCACCACCGATGAATTTGCCGATGGAACCGAGGTTGACGTATTGGTGCGTCCCGAAGGACTTCATGTCGGTGATTCCGTGAATGGTCACGATATCATGGCCAATGTTGATGCCGTGCGGGCATTGGGTGAAGTCAACCTGATGCATTTGACGCTGGAAAAGGGCGGGCACATTCATGCACGCGTGCCACGGCGCTTTTCAACATTAAATCAGAATTCGGTCGCTATTACGCTTGATCCTGAGATGACCTTCGTGTTTCCTATGTCCTGATACGGCCAACTGTCCCTTGAAATCTAACCGGGACAGAATGCTAAATTACAATTGGATTGCAATCACGGGTATTAACCCATCCGTCGCATTGCACAGTGGGGGGCTTTCTGCCATTATCCGTGCATAACGCCGGAAGGCAGAACGGATCTTTGGAGAAAGAAGTTATGGGTATTGGCGTTTGGCAAATTGTTCTTATTCTGGCGATTGTCCTGATCATCTTTGGCGCAGGTAAACTGCCGAAAGTGATGGGCGACATGGGTAAGGGCATCAAGAGCTTCAAAGCGGGCATTAACGAAAAAGAACAAGATGACGATGCTGGCGCTTCGGCCAAGACCATCGAAAACACGACCTCTGCATCGGTTTCGACCGAGAGCAAAGACAAGGATTCAGTGAAATCCTGATCGTCTGTCGGGTTTCCTTCAGATAGGCGTGTCATATGTTTGATATCGGCTGGACCGAATTGGCTCTTGTGGCCGTCGTGGCATTATTTGTCGTCGGCCCCAAGGAGCTTCCGCATCTTCTGTACAAGTTGGCGGGGTACTGGAAAAAAGTGCGCGGAATGGCGCGCGAATTCCAAAGTGGCATTGATGACATCATCCGCGAAGCGGAACTTGATGATCTGCGCAAGCAGGTGAGCAGTGCCAGTACCAACCCCACCGATTTTATGGAAAAGACGATTGGCGCACCCAAAGCCGACGGTAAAGCAACAGATGCGAAGGCATCTGAGGCAAAGTCGGCGGACACTGGTGGCTCGGACGAAAAACCGGCTGCCGCCGAAAGCAAGTCGTCAAATACCAAATCGTCAGCTGCTAATAGCAAAAAGAAAGACCACCCGGAGAGCCAGGCGTGAACATGCAATCGCATGACGAGCAGATGCCGATTATGGAGCATCTGATAGAGCTAAGAAATCGCCTGACATGGGCTGTCTTGGCGCTGTTTCTGACCTTTGGGCTCTGCTATTATTTCGTCGAGGATATCTATGGTTTCCTCGTGCGACCGCTGGCAGAAATCATGGGGCCGGATCGGCGCATGATCTATACGGCTTTGACCGAAGTATTCTTCACCTATGTCAAAGTATCGTTCTTTGCTGCTTGTTTCGTTTCAACCCCGGTATTTTTGTCGCAGTTTTGGGCATTTGTTGCTCCGGGTCTGTATAAAAACGAACGATCGGCCTTCATGCCGTTCCTGTTTGCAACACCTGTTCTGTTTTTGGCAGGCGGGGCTTTGGTTTATTACTTCATCATGCCGCTGGCGTGGAAGTTTTTCCTGAGTTTTGAGCAGGTCGGTGACGCATCCAACCTAGCAATTCAGCTTGAAGCCAAAGTCGATGAATATCTGTCTTTGGTAATGAAGCTTATCTTTGCGTTTGGTCTTTGTTTCCAGTTGCCGGTTTTGCTTACGCTGATGGCACGCGCAGGGATCGTGACGGCCGATAGCTTGGCGAAGAAACGCCGATATGCTGTTGTTATTGCCTTTGTTTTTGCCGCCGTTTTGACGCCACCCGACCTGATTTCGCAGGTTGGGTTGGGGATTCCAATCATTATTCTCTATGAGATTTCCATCATCATGGCCCGGATGTCTGAACGCAAGCGCGCCAAGCGTGCTGCGGAAGCCGAGGCAGAAGACGAAGAAGATGGTGATGATCCGGAAGATGATCCTTCTGGCGGTAGTTCTGTTGCCAAAACCGATGATACGGTTGATCAACAAGGGGCGGCTGCGGCAGGTGCATCCTATGATGATGGCCAGACATCTCTGACCCGTTCATCTTCTTCTGAAGATGGTTCTCCGCGCTTGTCGGGACCGTCTCGCGATGATGACGGGGAAGACGATTTCAATAACGCACGTTAATTGAAATCATCGGCCTTCAAACGTCTGATTTGATGGGGTGGACCTTGTGTCCACCCCATCGTATAAAGCCACAAATAATTGACTGACAGGGTGCTGTTCGATGCACGACATTAAATGGATTCGGGACAACCCCGAGGCTTTCGACGCGGCGATGGCCGTGCGCAAGCAGGAAATTACTGCGAAACGTCTGATGGATATCGACGTTGAGCGTCGCAAACTGATGACAGAACATCAGGAAATGCTGGCACGCCGCAAAACGATTTCCGGTGAAATCGGCAAGCTTCGTAAAAATGGCGAAGATGCTGACGAGTTGATGGCCGAAATGGGCACGCTCAAGGACAAGATCAAGGATGCGGAAGACGGTCAGGCCAGCCTGAACGAGCAGCTTGATCTTCTGCTGTCATCGTTTGCTAACATTCTTGACCCTGAAGTGCCAGTCGGTGACGACGAGGACGATAATGTCGAGGTCAACCGTTGGGGGGAACCTGCGACGTTCGATTTCACGCCAATCGAACATTTCGAAATCGGCGAAAAGCTTGGCATGATGGACTTTGAAACCGCAGCCAAGCTGTCGGGTTCGCGATTTGTCATCCTGCGCGGCGGGTTGGCCAAGCTTGAACGTGCGCTGTCGCAGTTCATGATTGACCTGCACACCACCGAACATGGATATGAAGAAACCATCACCCCGATGCTAGTGCGTGATGATGCCATGTTTGGCACAGGGCAATTGCCGAAGTTTGCCGAGGATTCGTTTAAGACCACCAATGATTACTGGCTGATCCCGACGTCCGAGGTCACCCTGACCAATCAGGTTGCTGGCGACATCATTGAGCAGGCAAAGCTTCCGTTGCGCTTTACCGCATTGACGCAGTGTTTCCGGTCAGAAGCCGGTTCGGCCGGGCGCGATACCCGTGGCATGATCCGGCAACACCAGTTTTCCAAAGTGGAAATGGTGTCGGTGGTTGAGGCGGAAAAGTCCGACGAGGAACTTACCCGTAAAACACGTTGTGCCGAGACGGTTCTTGAACGTCTTGGTCTGCCGTATCGTACGGTTATCCTGTGCACGGGTGATATCGGGTTCTCGGCCTGCAAGACCTATGACATTGAAGTCTGGTTGCCAGGCCAGGGTAAATACCGTGAGATTTCGTCTTGTTCTAACACCCGTGATTTCCAGGCCCGTCGCATGAATGCGCGGTATCGCGCGGCTGGCGACAAAAAGACCAATTTCGTTCATACCCTGAACGGGTCGGGACTTGCTGTTGGCCGCTGCCTGATCGCGGTCATGGAAAACTATCAGCAGGCAGATGGCTCCATCCGTGTTCCGGATGCGCTGAAACCCTATATGGGCGGACTTGAGGTTATCTCACCGCGCGGTTAAGGCATCACGGTATGATTGATCTATCGAACGCACGTATCCTGATCAGCAATGATGACGGCATTGACGCGCCGGGGATCAAGCTGCTTGAACGCTTGGCGCGTGAATTTTCCGATGATGTGTGGGTTATTGCACCGTCGACGGAACAAAGTGGTGCAGGGCATTCATTGACCCTGCGCCGCCCGCTTCGCATTCATAAGCGTGATGAACGCCACTACGCGGTTGATGGCACCCCAACGGACTGCATCCTTTTGGGGCTGCAGCAGATCATGCGCGATACACCGCCGGACATTATTCTGTCGGGCATTAACCGGGGTGGAAACCTTGGCGAGGATGTGACCTATTCCGGGACGGTTGCTGCTGCGATGGAGGCAACGCTTCTTAATGTGCCAGCAATTGCGTTTTCACAGTATTTTTCCGGTGACATGATCAATTGGACAATTGCCGAAAAATACCTTTATGACGTGACAAAAACATTGGTGAAGACAACCTGGCCAAAGGGTGTTTTGATCAATGTGAACTTCCCCGAGCACGAGGCGGACGGTGGCGCGCGTGTGCGGATTTCCAAGCAGGGGCAGCGTAAAATCGGCGATCACATTGCCGAACGCCATGATCCGCGCGGGGAGCCTTATTACTGGATTGGCGCAATCCTGTCGGAACTTCCCGAAGATCCAAATGCAGACTTGCGGGTGATCGAACAAGGCGATATCTCGGTAACACCGATCAGTCTTGATTTTACCCACTACGAAACGCACGAAAAATTGACGAAAGCATTTCCGTGAACGAGCCGGTCATTACCCGTGAAACAGAAATAGCCAATCTGCTAGAGGCGCTTCGTCATGATGGCATTCATGACGAGACTGTCTTGCAGGCATTGGCCGATGTCCCGCGCGAGACATTTGTTGCGGACCCCTTTGTTGAGCGTGCGTGGGAAAATGTCGCCTTGCCCATCAGTAAGGGGCAAACCATTTCCCAGCCCTATATCGTCGCACTCATGACGCAGGCACTTGAGCTTAATGATCGGATGAAGGTTCTTGAGGTCGGTACAGGGTCTGGGTATCAGGCGGCGATTTTGGCCAAACTTGCACGCCGGGTTTACACTCTTGAACGGCACAAGCCGCTTTTGCGCGAGGCGGAGGAAAAATTCCGTGAGCTTGGCCTGCATACGATTTCGACTTTGCATGGCGATGGCGGGCTGGGCTGGAAAGCACAAGCGCCGTTTGACCGGATCATTGTGACCGCAGCAGCGCAGGATGTGCCGCCGGTTCTGGTTGATCAGCTTGCGGTTGGCGGGATTATGGTTGTTCCGGTTGGCGAGGTATCGCATACGCAGTTGCTGTTGCGTGTGTTAAGGACGCCAAGCGGTGTTGAGGTTACTGAACTGATGCCAGTCCGTTTTGTGCCGATGTTGCCTGGTACGGAAGAATTCTAGGCTTTCTGTCAAAACGCACCCCGAATTTACAGTAAAATTTTCCAAATGCGGTCGGTGCTTACTGATTGTTAACCGCTGATCATGGACACTAGGCCCCATGATGGAAAATTGTGTCACACAGGCTGTCCAACGTGGGAAAAGTCTGCTGCTTGTCTGTATGACAACTGCGGCCCTGAGCGGCTGTTTGCTGAACTCTGTTCCTGTGCCGGTCGTGTATGGCGATGGCGCAAGCTATAGCCCGTATAGCATGCCGAAACTCAAAAACGGCGAACGCGTCGTTACCGTTGAACCCGGTGACACGGTTTCGCAGATCGCGGCACGTTACAGCACAGACTTTCGTCGGTTTACATCGCGCAATGATTTGCGTGAGCCCTATGTGATCTACCCGGGGCAGCGCTTGGTGTTGCCGCCGTGGCAATCGGACTATAACAGCATGCCGCCGACCGCTGTTGCGTCGTCCACACCCAGTGCGCCAACCAAAACGGTAACCATTGGTGGTAAGCGACAGGTGGTTAATGTTCCGACCAAAAGTACGCCGCCTTCAAGTACGCCTTCACGGCCAGAAACCGTTGTTGCACGTGTTGCGCCAACAGGGGGTGGAAGTATTCCCACACCCGGCATCAAGCCACGGGACTATGCCGCAGCCGCCGAGCAGGAATTCGCCACAACGCGCAGTTGGCAATCAGATCGCCAGTCGACTCCCGAAGCCGGGCAGGGCAGTAATGTTCGCAAAGATGTTGTTCTGGCCGAACCAACAGGCCGAAAAGGCTTCATCTGGCCGGTTCAGGGCAAGGTTGTTTTGAAATACGGTGCGGGCAATGGCGGCTTGTTTAACGACGGCATCAATATTCAAGCCAACCGCGGGACACCAATTACAGCAGCGGAAAACGGTGTTGTGACCTATGTAGGTAATGAGTTGCGCGGGTTTGGTAACCTGATCCTGATCAAGCACGCCGATAACTATGTGACGGCCTATGCCCATACGGAAAACCCCATGGTGGCACGTGGTGATGTTGTGACCCGTGGCCAACACATTTCAAGTGTCGGGTCAACCGGGGCTGTGACCTTCCCGCAATTACACTTTGAAATACGGCGAGGACGGGAATCATCGGACCCGATGAAGTTTCTACCAAGCGTTATGGTATCACGATAAAAAACACCCGGTGCGAAACCGGGTGTTTTTGTATGATGATTTGATAAGTGTTTGAAATCAGTCGATTGATTTTCCAAGTTCGCCTGCAATTTCCTGAATGAACTGCCATGCGACACGACCCGACCGGCTGCCGCGCGTGACGGTCCATTCCTTTGCGCGGGCATGGAGTTCTTCGGTGGTAATGTCGAGGTTGAATTCCTTGGCGTATCCTTCGATGATTTCGAAATAGATATCCTGGGAAATATTGTGGAAGCCAAGCCACAGACCAAACCGGTCGGACAGGGAGACCTTTTCTTCGACGGCTTCTGACGGGTTGATTGCGGTTGATCGTTCATTTTCGATCATGTCGCGGGCCATTAAATGGCGACGGTTTGATGTCGCGTAAAAGATGACGTTCTTTGGCCGCCCTTCAACACCGCCTTCAAGTACGGCCTTGAGCGATTTATAGCTTTCATCATGCAAGTCAAACGACAGATCGTCGCAGAACAGCACGGTTTTTCGGCCGCTTTCCTGAAGGATATGCAGCAAGTCGGGCAGGCTGGGGATGTCTTCGCGGTGAATTTCCACCAGTGCCAGTGCAGCAGGTGTTTCAGCGTTGATCTTTGCATGCATGGCTTTGACGATGGAGCTTTTACCGGTTCCACGTGCGCCCCATAAAAGAGCGTTGTTGGCGGGCAGGCCATCGGTAAAGCGTTTGGTGTTATTATAAAGAATCTCTTTTTGTTGGCCGATGCCTTGCAATAGATCGATATCAATGCGGTTGACGTTGCGAACCGGCTGAAGATAGCTGTTTTCGGCCTGCCAGACGAAGGCATCTGCGGCACTTAAGTCATTTTGCGTGCGTGCAGGTGGGGCCATGCGTTCAAGTGCGGACGCAATTCGTTCGAGGGTCGGCAATAATTTGTCAAAATCTGTGGTCATTGAGGCCTCTTGGATGTTTCTTGTTCTTGGTGACGGTGGTTTATGGCGCGAAAGCTAGCATACCCGTGGCGTAAAGGAATAGGATGTTGACGCCAGAAAGGCGAGAAAGCTGGTGAACAAGACCACATAAATGGTGATTTAACCCGGAAAAATCCGGTTCTTCCTTGCTTTGACGTTTGACACCGTTATATTCCGGCAGTTGATATATTTTGTCCTGAGGGATTAGGAGTTACTAATGTTTATTTCGACTGCTTTTGCGCAGACCGCAGGTGGTTCTGATGGTGCTGGCGCACTTATGCAATTTGCACCGCTGATCCTTATTTTTGTTGTTTTCTATTTCCTGCTTATTCGTCCGCAGCAGAAAAAGCAGAAAGAACATAAAGCAATGCTTGGGGCGATCCGCCGTGGCGATAAAATCGTTACCGCAGGTGGTCTTATTGGCTCCGTTGCAAAAGTTATTGGTGACGACGAGCTGTCGGTTGAGATTGCCGATGGTGTAAAAGTCAAAGTCGCACGCGGCATGGTTTCAACGGTTTTGTCAAAAACTGAACCGGCCAAGGGCGACGCCAAAGAAGAAAAAGAAGAAAAAGACGAAGAAGAGACCAAAAAAGACTAATCTCTTCGAGCAAAGCAAGGCGGAGCATCTGGCTCCGCCTTCTTGCATTTTACCGGTGGCCTGAGTGGTACAAAATACCCGTTGTTCCAAGGACCTTGGAACCAGACCAAGGTTGATCCAGACAAATCCGGTCAAAGAACACATGCTTTATTTTACAAAATGGAAAGCAGCACTGGTTCTTTTGGTGTGTGCTTTGGGTGTGGTTTACGCCGCACCGAACTTCTTGCCTAAGGACGTTCTTCCGACAGAATCGAGCCTTCTGCCGAGCAAACAGGTCAATCTTGGCCTCGATCTGCGCGGCGGGTCGCACATGTTGCTGGAGGTTGATACCGACAGCGTTGTGCGTGAACGCTATGATGCATTGGCAGATTCTATTCGATCAGAATTGCGTCAGGCACAGATCCGTAACCGTCCGCGTGAAGCGACTTTGCAGGGTGCGGAAGTTACCGTTCTCAAAGCCGAGGATGCCGAGAAGGCCCGCGAGCTGGTGCGTAATATCGAACCCAATACCGTCATGAGCGGCGAGGAGAACAATATCATTGTTTCCTATAACGAAGTTGCGATGAAGGAATTGATCGATCGGGCGCTTAGCCAATCGGTTGAGGTGGTACGCCGTCGTGTCGACGAACTTGGCACAACCGAGCCGTCCATTCAGCGTCAGGGTACAAACCGCATCGTGGTGCAGGTTCCGGGCCTTGATGACCCATCGCGTTTGCGTGCGATTCTTGGTCGTACGGCAAAGATGAACTTCCATCTGGTCAATGGCCAGAAAACGGCTGCTGATGCGCGGTCCAGCGGCTTACCGCCCGGGACCATGATCCTTCCGTCTGCGGACGAAGGGGACAAGGCCGCAGGCATTCGGGAATATCTGATTGATCGCCGTATTGTTGTGTCGGGGGACAACCTTGTTGATTCCCAACCAACCTTTAGCGACGGCCGCCCAGTGGTTTCGTTCCGCTTTGATGCGGCAGGCGGCGCACGGTTTGGTGACGTCACCAGCAAAAGTGCCGGACGCAGCCTTGCGATTGTGCTTGATGGTGAAGTGATTTCAGCCCCGCGGATCAATGAACCGATCCTTGGTGGCAGCGGCATCATTACCGGCCAGTTCAGTGTGCAGGAAGCAAATGATCTGGCACTGCTGCTGCGCGCTGGTGCACTGCCTGCACCGATGCAAATCCTTGAAGAACGCTCGGTTGGTCCGGGGCTTGGTCAGGACTCTGTTGAGGCAGGTGAAATCGCTGCAGTTCTCGGTCTGGTGTTTGTTATCGCGTTTATGGTCATCAGCTATGGCCGGTTTGGTATTTATGCCGATATCGCGCTTATGATGAACCTGATCCTTGTGCTGGCGGTGATGTCTGTGCTTCAGGCGACGTTGACGTTGCCCGGGATTGCCGGGATCGTCTTGACGGTTGGTATGGCGGTTGACGCCAATGTGCTGATTTTTGAGCGTATCCGTGAAGAACGGCGTAACGGGCGGACGATCATTAATGCGATTGATGCCGGGTATCGCAGCGCGATGTCGACCATTTTGGATGCCAATATCACCACGCTGATTGCGGCATTGGTGTTGTTTAGCTTTGGCTCTGGCCCGATCAAGGGCTTTGCCGTGACGCTGGCAATTGGCATCATCACATCCATGTTCTCGGCGATTTGGCTGACTCGACTGCTGATTGCAGTCTGGATCAAGCGTCGTCGTCCGAACGAGTTGGTACTTTGAGGAAGGGAACAGGGAAGATATGAAACCTTTGCATCTTATCCCGGATGACGTGAACGTCCCGTTCCTCAAATTCCGGAAGATCTTTTACATCGTGTCCTTGGTGATGGTGCTGGTCTCTGTTGGCCTGTTCTTCACCAAGGGGCTTAACTTCGGCATTGATTTCCGCGGCGGTATTCTTGTGGAAATCAAAACGGACGGCCCGGCAAATATCGGCGCATTGCGTGATAATCTTGGCAGTCTTGGTCTTGGTGATGTGTCTATTCAGGAATTCGGCGAACCCGATGACGTCCTGATTCAGTTGCAGCGTCAGGATGGGGACGAAAAAGCCCAGATGACCGCCTTGGCCCAGGTGACTGACGCCCTTGGCGACAGTGTCACCATTCGCCGAAGCGAACTTGTCGGCCCGAAGGTCGGTGACGAGCTTAAGGAAGCCGGGATTTATTCGGTCGTGATCTCTCTTTTGCTGATCATGGTCTATATCTGGTTCCGTTTCGAATGGCAGTTTGCAGTGGCATCCGTCGTCGCACTTTTGCACGACGTTCTGATCACCATTGGCTTCTTTGTCATTACCGGTGTTCAGTTTGACCTTGCGACCTTGGCCGCCATTCTAACGGTCGCCGGGTATTCGATTAACGATACGGTTGTTGTGTTTGACCGCATTCGTGAATATCTGCGCAAGTTCCGCAAAATGGAACTCACGGATCTTTTGGATCTGTCGATCAATTCGACCCTGTCGCGTACGACAATGACGTCATTTACCACATTGCTGGCCTTGATTGCGTTGTTTGCATTTGGCGGGGAAGCGATACGTGGCTTCACCATGGCGCTGATCTTTGGCATCGTTGTCGGCACATATTCATCGATTTGCGTCGCGTCGCCATTGCTGGTTGTTTTGCGCCTTAAGCGTAAAATTCCAGAAGGCGAAGAAGGGCAGGAAGCCAACGCCTGATCAACCACAGTTGATCGATAGACGTTTACAGAAAGGCCGGGTTTGTGCGACAACAAACCCGGCCTTCCTTTTGGTCCGTTCCTAACGAGTGTCTTCTAAAGCTCGGTAAAAATCCTTCAAAAACAGGCTGCTGCACATGACGCCCCACGCAGATGCGCGCAACGTTCATCGCGCCAATTTGATCGGTAGCCTTTGGATGATGGCGGCCATGGTGGCGTTTTCCTTTGAAGATGCGTTTGTTAAAGCGGTCTCGGAAACGCATCCGGTTGGGCAGGTTCTTATTGTCTTTGGTCTTGGCGGAACGCTTCTGTTTGCGGTTATCGCGCGGATCCAGAAGAAAAGTCTGCTGAACCCTGATGTTCTGTCCCGCGCCATGGGGATACGGGTCGTGTTTGAAGTTATTGGCCGGTTGTTTTACGTGCTCGCATTGGCACTGACCCCGCTTTCCTCGACCACGGCCATTCTTCAGGCGACACCTATTATCGTAGTTCTTGGTGCAGCTATTCTGTTTGGCGAAAAGGTTGGCTGGCGGAGATGGGGCGCAATCCTGATTGGTTTGATCGGTGTTTTAATTATTCTGCGTCCGACCACCGACAGCTTTTCGGCTTTGTCGTTACTGGCGGTGATTGGAACAATCGGTTTTGCCGGACGGGATCTGGCAAGCCGTGCTGCGCCAGTATCACTCAGCACATCGCTTTTAGGGTTTTATGGATTCGTTGCCATCATTCTGGCCGGTGTGTTGTTTTCGATTTGGGATGGGAAAGCGTTCACCTGGTTTGATGGGAAAAGTGTTTTCTTCTTCCTGGGCGCGGTGCTCATGGGGGCATTTGCCTATAGCGCCTTAATGAAGGCAATGCGCAGCGGCGATGTGTCCGCAGTTACGCCGTTTAGATATACGCGGCTTTTGTTTGGTATTGCTTTGGGGATGACCCTGTTTGGGGAAGAACCCGACATGATGATGATGATCGGATGTGGTATCGTCGTTCTATCGGGATTGTTCATTCTGTGGCGCGGAAAAGTTACGGCGCAACCGGTTGCCCCGCGCTGATATGTACCTAAATCCAGAGAAAATTTAGCGAACGACGAAAAGAGGGCCCGTATGGCTACTGAACTAAATCCGATGGTCGCCGAAGGCAGTAAAATGGTTACCAGTTATGGTGACGGTCTGTTTCGTTTTGGCGAAGATTCTGTTGCCGGATCAATCCTGATGTTTCCTGAAGCGGTCTACTCTTGGAATGTGACATCCGTTGATGACATTACGGTAGACTCGTTTGCCCGCGTTATTGATGCCGCCGATACTGTTGAAATCCTTCTGCTGGGCATGGGGAACCGCTTAACCCGCGTTCCAATGGAATGGCGCCGCGCTCTTAAAGAACATGGCATCGTCATTGAACCAATGGATACCGGTGCTGCGTGCCGGACCTATAATGTTCTTCTGTCTGAAGGACGTAGGGTTGCTGCGGCAATTATCGCCGTTTAAACGGCGAAAAATGTCTGTAACTGGCTTCGGACTTGTTTGACGCTGGCAAAAACGGCGGCGGGGCCGGGTGCGTATTCTGCGGGAAACGAATCCCCACATAGAAACAGGTTCTTCCAAGGGGGCTGTAGCCGAAAACGCAGAGCCGCCAAGCCGGGTGTGAGTTCGGGAAACGGGGCTTCCGCGTCTACAAAACTGAACTTAGGACAGCCCTGATTATTGGTGTTTTCCGACCGCGCACTAAGGTCAAGGTTCAAGTACTGATCACTAAGCCAGATGCACTTTTGCCAAATACGGTGGGCAAATTGATCCGCCGTGCCATCAGATGGCAGATGAACATTGCTGCTTAGGCTGACCTGAATATGGCGACGGTTGCAGTAAATCGCCCGAACAAGATCGTCAGACGTAAACAGGCAGCGTGGTTCGGCAAATGGCCGACGCATTTCAAATGCCATTGTCTGGCGACGGGCCGGGGCCGGGGCAAAGCCGATGTCGGGAACCGTGTCACATAGTTGCTTTGGATGAAGCGCAAGCACGACCGCATCATCAGGTTTGAGAACGATCTGAGTATCTTCGCCAAACAGCAAATCCGTTGCGTATTCCGATGTACTGTCGATGTCGCCAAGTGGCGCCCACGCCGCGACACTACCACCTGCACAGATAAACCGGTCGCGCAGGGTTGGTAGCGCAATGTCATTTAAGATGATCGGGTCAATGGCTGAAAAAACCGGTTTATGATTTTTGGAAAGCAGGGATTTTATCCGTGGCAACATAACCCGGCCAAGCAGGGCGTTCGAACACCGGTGTGCAGGCATTGAAAACAGAACTTCGGCCAAAACCGCCAAGCCGTCCCGGTGGTAAGTGCCGGGGTTCGGGCGGTCATCGTCGGGATCTATGCCAGCATTGCCCATGCCTTTGGGTAATTCAACGCGACTGTCTTCACTGGCGTAACGCTTTTGCCAAAGACCAAAAGCCGTGATAGCACGCATTAGTGGGCCGCTGCGCCGGTTGACCAAGGCATGTGCCAGGCCCTCGTCAAGGGTAACGATAGCTGGTTTGCGTCGACCGCGTTTCAGGCCAAGGACACCATGTGCCGGTCTGACAAGTTTTCCCGGAATTTCAGGGAAGCGGGCAAAGAAATCTGCGACGAGCCCTTCGGGATCGTAAAATATTTCCGGTTCAGAAACCTTGTGGCTTTCAGGAGATGTTTGCATGCCGCGCGTCCAACGGCTTTCAAATGGTTCTGCCTGATCGTAAAGGGTAACGTCGACACCATCTTCTGCCATCAGTGTTGCAAGGGCGGAACCGGCTAAGCCGCCGCCAATCACGTGTAGTCGGCCAGATGTCAATGATGCCATATGCCTGTGCCATTTTAATTGTTATACAAAGGCCTTCTAGGTGCAGGTCGCTGCTTTTGCGCGCAAGGCCTATCGTCAATAAACATTAACAGTAGAACGCTTTAGAAGTCATGGATGAAATTTCGACAGAACTCGACAGCCTGAACACCGAAGTCATTGGCCAACTGAATAACTGGGTCGATATGATTGGTGGTGGTGACATCGGAAGATGGATTGGTGCGCTTGTTGTCCTGATTGTGTTTTTCATCCTCAAACGGGTTTTGGCCGCCGCTATTCTGGGGGGCATGCGCCGATTGGCGCATCAGAACAAGCAAAGCACGGTTGCGAATGTACTTGATGCTTTTGCGTTGCCGCTCCAGGCTCTCGTGATGATTGTCGGCATTTATTTTGCCATTGAGCTGCTTGACCTTTCCCTGAACATCGAAACGGTGTTGTTTGATGCCACCAGCCTTGCGGCAGGCTTTAGCGTGTTCTGGGCGATGTTTCGCGCGGTCGAGCCGCTTGGACTGTCGTTTAATCGCCTGATTGGCCGGTTCGGTGCGGGGTTGGGTGATGATTTAAGGCAGTTCTTTATCCGTGGCATTAAAACCCTGATTGCCGTAATCGGGATTGTCATTTTGCTCGAAGGGTGGGGCATCGATGTTTCGGCGTTCCTCGGTGGTCTTGGCCTTGCGGGGATGGCTGTTGCATTGGCGGCAAAGGATTCTGTTGCCAACGTTTTCGGTGGCCTGACGATTTTCGCCGATAACCTTTACAAACGGGGTGACTGGGTCGAAACGCCGCATTTTGAAGGCACCATCGAAGTCGTCGGTCTACGTGCCACAAAGGTCCGGACCTTTGCCAAGGCACTTGTCACCATGCCAAATGCGCAAATCGTCGATTCACCGGTGATTAACTGGTCACGCATGACGCATCGCCGTATCAAAATGTCGATTGGCCTAGAGTACCGGACCACTGCAAAGCAGATGGAAGCCATTGTTGACCAGTTGCGTGATTTTCTGAAAAATGATGAAGACGTTGCACAAACGGCAGTCGCACAGATGGTGCATTTGTCTGATTTTGGGGCAAGTTCGATAAATATTGATCTGTACTATTTCACCACCACGACCGATTGGGTGACGTGGCGTGAAATTCGCAACCGTCATATCATTGCATTCAAGCGGATTGTCGAAGAAGCGGGGGCCGGATTTGCATTCCCGTCGCAGTCGCTGTATGTCGAAACCATGCCAGAAAATCCTTCAAGCAGCAGCGACGATCAGCGCGAAACGCGTAAGATCGGATGAAGACAATGACGATGACTGATACGCCAAAATTGCCTTATTGCGCTGACTATGTTCGGCGCCACGACCGCGATCGTTTCTTGTGTGCGCTTTTCGCAAGTCCCGACAAGCGTGACGACCTTTTCACCCTGTATGCGTTTAATCAGGAAGTGTCGAAAACCCGCGAAATGGTCAGTGAAGTGATGCTGGGGCACATTCGTGTGCAATGGTGGCATGATGCCTTGTCTGATCTGGCAGACGGCACAGTACGCAAGCATGAGGTGATCGAACCACTGGCGGAGCTGGTCAAATCTGGTGATCTGTCTGTTGAGGACTTTGGCGCACTGGTGACAGCACGCGAATTTGATCTTGAAGATCGTCAGCCGGAAAATCAGGTCGAGCTTGATTGCTATATCGATCAGACATCTGGTCATCTTTCTGTGCTTGCTGCCCGTTTGCTCGGTGCTAAGGGTGAGGATGCTGAATATGCCGCCCGGCTGGCCGGAAATGCATATGGTCTTGTCGGTATCATGCGCGCAATTGTTTTTCACGGTCGTGCAAAACGCTTGTATCTGCCCAAAGATCAGATGGAACTCCATAACGTTGCCCAAGGTGATATTTTTGAGTTCCGCAAAAAAGATGAGGTCAAAACCTTTGTCCGTGCGCTGGCTGAGCTTGCACGTCAACGGATCAAAGATGCCCGTTCTGCCCGCAAAGCATTGCCCAAAAGTGCCCTGGCCGTAGGACTGCCGGTTGTGCTGGCCGATGGGTATCTTCGCAAGTTGGCAAAGGCTGGTTATGATCCATTTTCTGCAGAGTTCGGGCTTGCCCGTCCGGCAAGTTTGCGCCTGACATTGAACGGGATGTTCAAGAGATACTGAATTAATTTCGCGGTGTTGCTGGATATTGCGAAAATGTCATCTAAATTAAGCAAAAGAATAAGGCAGTTCTGATCTGGCCGTGCTAGCGTTAAAAACGCTTTGATAACAGGGCGCAAAGGCGGCTTGATCTTATTAGGCGAGGACCCGAATGGCACATAAGAACATCGGCAAAAGATATCAGTGGTTTGTTAGTTTGTTGATGCTGAGCTGGCTTTTTTTGCCAATTTCGGCGCAGGCCGCAAGCATTGAACCGTTTTTGGGTGAGTATCATGGTGAAACCATTGAACACGCCGAAGGGGAATTGCAGGCCCGTGATCTTGATGTCAAAATCGTCAAAGCAGACCGCGGTTTTATCGTCGATTGGACCACAGTAATTCACAAATCTGACGGTCGCGAAAAGACCGCTTCACTGAACATCGAATTCTATGGCACGGATCGACCAGACATCTACGGAAGCGCCATGCGGTCCGGTTTGTTTGGTAAACGGGTTCCCAATGATCCGCTTAAGGGGGAACCGTTCTTTTGGGCGCGGATTGTTGATCGCACACTGACGATCCATGCACTTTATATCACCGATGACGGTGGGTATGAGATGCAGGTCTATGAACGCAAGCTCGATGATGAAGGCAATATGGAATTGATCTTCAAGCGGTTCCGCAATGGGGAGCCGATCCGCGATGTTACCGGAAAGCTCCTGCGTCAGGAAAAAAAGGGCTATTGATCAAAGGGCTGCTGCCCAATCAAAAAGCCGCTTCGGATGAAGCGGCTTTTGTCGTTTTATCAGGCAGCGGCGATTTCCGATAACCATGCGTCAAACAGCGGGATTGCGCGATCTGAATAAAGCTTTTTACGATCCCGGCCCTTAACGCGCTTGGTCAGTTCAAGGTCAGGGAACAGGCCGAAATTGACATTCATGGGCTGGAACGTACTTTCATCCGCACCGCCTGTGATGTGGTTGAGCAATGCACCCATCGCGGTTGCAAGCGGCGGGGTGGGAAGTGTTTTTCCGCTTTTTTCTGCGGCGGTGAAGCGACCAACCATCAACCCGACAGCCGCACTTTCAACGTAGCCTTCGCAGCCGGTGATTTGACCGGCAAACCGCACATCAGGACGTGATTTAAGGCGCAGGTTGCCGTCCAGAAGACGTGGTGAATTCAGGAACGTATTGCGATGAATGCCGCCAAGACGGGCAAATTCAGCCTTTTCCAGCCCCGGAATGGTGCGCAGGACATCGGCCTGTGCCCCGTATTTCAGTTTGGTTTGGAAGCCGACCATATTGTAAAGCGTACCAAGGGCATTATCCTGACGCAGTTGAACAATAGCGCGTGGCTTGTTGGTTGGATCATGCGGGTTGGTCAGGCCAACCGGCTTCATCGGGCCATGACGCAGGGTTTCGCGGCCACGTTCAGCCATAACCTCGATCGGAAGGCAGCCATCAAAATAGGGTGTGTCTTTTTCCCATTCTTTAAACTCGGTTTTATCACCTTCGATCAGGGCATCGATGAAGGTGTTATATTCGGCCTCATTCATCGGGCAGTTGATGTAATCCTTACCGTCGCCCTTGTCATAGCGCGACTGGAACCATGCCTTGTCGAAATCAATACTTTCCTTATAGACAATCGGCGCAATCGCATCAAAGAAGGCGAGGCTTTCTTCGCCGGTTTCGGTCCGAATGGCTTCTGCAAGCGGGCCAGAGGTCAGCGGGCCGGTAGCAATGATGGTGTGTTCCCATTCCACGGGCGGTAGGCCATCAATCTCGCCACGTTCCATCGTGATCAGAGGATGATTTTCCAGTGCGGTTGTTACAGCAGCAGAAAAACCCTCACGGTCAACGGCAAGCGCACCACCGGCGGGAACCTTGTGTTCATCGGCACAGCGCATGATGATGGAACCAGCACGGCGCATTTCATCATGGATCAGGCCAACCGCATTGTATTCCTTGTCATCGGACCGAAACGAGTTCGAACAGACCAGTTCGGCGCATTTGTCGGTATGGTGGGCATCGGTTGGTCGCACCGGGCGCATTTCATGAAGGATGACGGGCAGGCCAGTCTCGGCCAGTTGCCAGGCGGCTTCACTACCGGCCAGACCGGCACCAATAATATGAACAGGTTTGACCGTACTCACGTGTGCGAACTCCTCGCGAAGAATGTGTTTTAAAACCTGGCACACACATAGCTGTGCAAAGGGGCAGATTTCAAGTCAATTACGTAACTGTGGTGCCGGTTTCATGCATGTGGATATGAATTTTTCACAATGCCACATCAGGCGCGTCATTCAGGACAGAGCCGTTCTATCCCGAAACAGGCGAAAATGGCAGACATATGAGCTACCCGCATCATCCCTATGGATATGAACCGACCCATTGTCCGGTCATCGGTCTGGTGCCCAGTCGCCGTTGGCGTCGTGACCTCGACTGTCCTGACGTCCCAGATAAGGGCACGTCACCTGATGCCAGCCCCAAGCCATTGGTCATCGGCCATCATATCGGATTTCCCTTTGCCAGTTCCGGCGATGGTGTGTTTGCAACAGCAGATATCGACGCCATGATTGAATATATCATCACCACCCGTCAGGGATGGCGCGCGTCGCTGGTGATGCGGTCGTTCCTGCGTTGGTGGCGGGCAAATGACGCGGTTTCCGATATTCCCGAAGAACGAAAACTGTCTGACGCCATGATCATGTTGCTGGCCCTTAATCAGGGACGGGAAGGGTTTGTGCAAGGGTATTTGCATGACCTGCAGGGGGATAGCCGTCGCCCCGTACCGAAATCGCAACCTAATCCGGTCGAAGCAGCTTTTTATCGCAGCCTTCGGATTGCCGCCATCGCATTGGCGCTGTCGCCGATTTTTCTTGTGTTCGCCGTTTTGCTGTTTGTTCAGGTCGATACCCTGATCAGCGGCAGTTCGGGCAAGATATTTGGCTTTAGTTATGACCTGTTGTTCTTTGTTGGCAGTTTTGGCGCGATTGGGGCTTTGACCAGCATGATGATGCGGCTTGGCAAGGATGTGAAATGGAACGAGATGGAACCGGCCTCGGTGTTCTTTAATTTCCTGTTCCGGCCCTGCATGGGGTTCTGCTTTGCGCTTCTGGTTCTGCTAGCACTGCGCGCAGGAATCCTGCCAATCCCGCTTGATCAGTTGCACAATCTTGATGATCTTGACCAGATTGGTAATTCAGCCGCCGCAGGGCAGCAAATCTCGATTGTTTTGGTGTTTGCATTCCTGTCAGGATTCAGCGAACGGCTCAGCACAGCACTGGTCAAGCGCGTTGAAGACAGGGTTGCCCGTACAGATTGATCACAGCAAAACGGGGCAGTGATATTCTGCCCCATTTTGGTTCTATTTAAGCCCCAGATGACGCTTAAGGTAATGTCCGGTATAGCTTTTCTTATTGGCCATGATGTCTTCGGGCGTCCCGCATCCGACAAGCTTCCCGCCACCGTCACCACCCTCAGGCCCAATATCAATGATCCAGTCGGCCGTCTTGATGACATCAAGATTGTGTTCAATCACGACAACTGTGTTGCCTTGATCGACAATGGTATGGAGCACTTCAAGAAGCTTGCGAATATCATGGAAATGAAGCCCGGTTGTGGGTTCATCAAGAATGTAAATCGTACGACCCGTCGCACGCTTTGACAGTTCCTTGGCCAGTTTGACACGCTGTGCTTCACCGCCCGACAGGGTGGTGGCCTGTTGACCCAGATGGATATAGGAAAGACCAACCTGTTTTAAGGTTTCCATCTTGTCGCGGATCGATGGTACGGCCTTAAAGAAATCCGCACCTTCTTCAACGGTCATATCAAGAACGTCAGATATCGACTTGCCTTTAAACGATATATCGAGCGTTTCACGATTATATCGTTTGCCTTTGCACTGATCACATTCGACATAAACGTCGGGCAGGAAGTGCATTTCAATCTTAATAACACCATCGCCCTGACAGGCTTCACAGCGACCACCTTTGACGTTAAACGAAAAACGTCCCGGTTTGTAACCGCGCGTTTTGGCTTCGGGCAGTTGGGCAAACCATTCACGGATCGGTGTGAAGGCGCCAGTATAGGTCACCGGGTTGGATCGCGGTGTTCGGCCAATCGGGCTTTGGTCGATATCGATGATTTTATCGATATGCTCAACACCGGTGATGCTGTCATGGGCGCCGGGATGGTTGCGTGCATTGTGCATCCGCTTTGCCAGCGCCTTATAGAGCGTTTCGATCACAAGGCTTGATTTGCCACCACCTGAAACACCGGTAACACAGATGAATTTGCCCAGTGGGAATTCAGCATCAACACCTTGCAGATTGTTGGCTGTGGCGCCTTTGATCGCAATCGATTTGCCATTGCCTTGGCGGCGTTCCTTTGGCACGGCAATCTGTTCGGTTCCGACAAGGTATTTGCCCGTCAGGCTGTCGGGGTTCTGTTGAATTTGCTCAGGCGTACCTTCGGCAACGATGCGTCCGCCGTGAATACCCGCGCCCGGACCCATGTCGACCACATAGTCCGCGGCACGAATGGCGTCTTCGTCATGTTCGACGACCAGAACCGTATTGCCAAGGTCCCGCAGGCGTTTAAGCGTCTCAAGCAAACGGTCATTGTCGCGTTGATGCAACCCAATAGAAGGCTCATCAAGGACGTAAAGAACTCCGGTCAGCCCCGAACCAATTTGCGATGCCAGTCGGATACGCTGGCTTTCACCGCCCGAAAGGGTGCCCGATGTCCGCGACATCGACAGATAATCCAGACCAACATCACGCAGGAAACGCAGGCGATCATTGATTTCACGCAATATTCGACGCGCAATTTCGGTTTCCTTGGGGTTGAGTTTGTCTTCAAGGGCCAAGAACCAATCGGCCGCCTTGGCGATTGAAAGGTCGGTAATACGCGATATTTCAGCCCCATCGACCTTAACGGCCAAGGCTTCGGGTTTGAGGCGCTGACCGTTACAGGTTGGGCAGTTTGACACCATCTGGTATTTGGAAAGTTCGTCACGGGCCCACTGGCTGTCGGTTTCGCGCCAACGACGCGACATGTTGGGAATAACGCCTTCAAACGGACGTGAAACCTTATAACTGCGCGATCCATCGTCATAGGTCACGGTGACGTCTTCGTCGCCAGAGCCAAACAGGATGGTGTCCTGTGCGGTTTTGGGCAGTTTTTCCCACGCAACGTTGGTTTTAAAGCCAAAATGCTTGGCGACAGATTTCAGGGTTTGCAGATAATATTTCGATGTTGTGCTGGCCCACGGGGCAACCGCGCCATCGTCAAGCGTTTTGCTTTCGTCAGGCACAACCAGCATCGGATCAAATTCCATCTGGGTACCAAGACCATCACAGGCCGGGCAGGCGCCAAACGGGTTATTAAACGAGAACAGACGTGGTTCAATTTCTTCAATCGTAAAGCCAGAAACCGGGCAGGCGAACTTGGCGGAAAATACGGTGGTCTCGCCGGTTTTGGCATCTTCGGCCAAAACAATGCCGTCGGTCAGTTCAAGGGCGGTTTCAAAACTATCCGCAAGGCGCGTTCCGATGCTGTCCTTGACGATCAGGCGATCAACAACAACCGAAATATCGTGTTTGAGTTTCTTGTTGAGGTCAGGGGCATCGTCGATGTCATACATTTCACCATCGATCTTGACGCGCTGGAAACCGCGCGACCGCAAATCACGTAGTTCCTTTTTATATTCACCTTTGCGGCCACGCACGATGGGGGCCAGAAGATACAGGCGTGTGCCTTCTTCCATCTCCAGCACGCGGTCGACCATCTGCGATACGGTCTGACTGACAATCGGCAATCCGGTGGCCGGTGAATAGGGGATGCCAACACGCGCCCAGAGAAGACGCATATAGTCATAAATCTCGGTGACAGTACCAACGGTCGAGCGCGGATTGCGCGACGTTGTTTTCTGCTCAATCGAAATCGCAGGCGACAGGCCATCGATGTATTCGACATCGGGCTTTTGCATCAATTCAAGAAACTGCCGCGCATAGGCCGACAGGCTTTCGACATAGCGACGCTGGCCTTCGGCATAGATTGTATCGAATGCCAGTGAACTTTTACCCGATCCTGACAGGCCGGTAATCACAACTAAGGCGTCACGGGGCAGTTCAACGTCAATGTTCTGCAGATTGTGTTCTTTCGCACCGCGAACCGAAATTTTCGTCAGCATGTCGGGCCTTTTGTTCCTGAATTGTTCGAAAGTGTATAGAGGAGGCAACCTGTATACGCAAGCATGCCCCTGACAGTTCCTGTCAGTATTTGTCAGGAGAGATCTTTTTCGCAACCAAGGTCCACATGGATGCATGAAAAAGCCCGCCGAACAAGTCCGGCGGGCTTCACAAATCTTTTGACCGTTTCAGGCGGATTAGCCTTTGGTCACCGAACGACCGGTCGCACCAAGATCCTTGAAGGCTTCTTCGAGGCGGGCGGCCATCGAAAGTTCAGCTTCGCGGATCCAGACACGCGGATCATATTGTTTTTTATACGGTTTGTCGGTTTCCGGATCGACCTGATACTTAAAGGCACGGTCGTTTGCTTCGACATATTCGCCAACAGGGCGGGCATAGGCGAATTGGGTGTCGGTATCGATGTTCATTTTGAAAACACCATAGCCGACAGCTTCTTCAATTTTCGCTTTTTCCGAACCCGAACCACCGTGGAACACGAAGTCCAACGGGCTGTCGCCAAGACCATGCTTCTCGGCGACGAATTTCTGGCTTTCGAGAAGGATTTCAGGGCGCAGTTTGACGTTGCCCGGCTTGTAAACGCCGTGCACGTTACCGAACGCTGCTGCGACCGAGAAATGGCCGAGCGGTGACAGGCGACGATAGGCTTCTTCGACTTCTTCGGGACGGGTGTAAAGACGCGGATCAATTTCCTCGATCGAGGTATCGAGTTCATGGCCGATCCCGTCTTCTTCGCCACCTGTGACACCCAGTTCGATTTCCAGGCTCATTTCGATGGCGGACATACGCTTGAGGAAGGTTTCACAGGTCGACAGATTGTCTTCGAGTGGTTCTTCGGAAAGATCAAGCATGTGCGAGCTGTAAAGCGCTTTGCCTTCTTCGGCATAGGCCTTTTCGCTCCATTTCAGCATTTCATCGACCCATGGCACGAACTTGCGGTTCGCGTGATCGGTATGCAGGACAACTGCAACACCATAATACTCAGCCAGAAGCTGTGCATGGCGTGCGGCTGAAACGGCGCCCACAACGCGGGCAGCCGCGGCGTCCTTGATGCCCTTGCCGGCAAAGAACTGTGCACCGCCATTCGAAAGCTGAATGATAATGTCAGAACCGGCATTTGCAGCGGCCTCAAGGGCGGCATTCATCGTGCTTGACGATGTGATATTGACAGCGGGTAAGGCGTAACCGTCCTGCTTACAAGCAGCGACAAGGTCACGATAGGCAGCACCGGTAACAACACCGGGTTTAACGGAAGGCATGTGGGTACTCCTCCTGGGGGTCAGAGTAAAACAGGTGCCCCCGTCCGAACCGACTGGTCCGCAGCAAGGGCAATCCGCAAAGAGCCCAATGCATCTTCCATATGCTGCGTAAGGTCAAGATTTTCCGTTATAGACTTTAGGAAAAATTGCTGTTCACGCAGACACAGGCCGTCATGATCGGGCTCGTCATCAGTTTTGATGATCTCGTCCAATTGTGTAAATTCTCCGGCACTGTTTGTGGCAGCATGGTGAAGTTTGAGTGCATTTGTCTTGGTGTGGGTATCAATATCGGCTGAACCAGCGCCTTTTTCTTCGACATCGGTGATGGAAACGCTGCCCTTTGGTCCGATGACGTCTTTCACAAAAAAGGCGGTTTCGCTGATCATCGGGCCCCATCCGGCTTCGTACCAGCCGATGGACCCATCATCAAAGCGGACCTGAAGTTGGCCATAGTTATACATATCTGGTGCGACGTCTTCGGAAAGTCGCACGCCCATGGCATTGACCGACACCGGTTTGGCCGCCGTCATCAGGCACATCATATCAAGGTAATGCACCCCACAGTCGACAATCGGTGACACGCTGTTGAGCAGGCGTTTATGGGTCTCCCAAAAGGCACCGCTGCTTTGCTGATTGAGGTTCATGCGCATAACAAGTGGTTTGCCCAGCGTTTTGGCGATTTCAACAAACTTTTCCCAGGACGGGTGATGGCGCAGGATATAGCCAATTACCAGTTTGCGATCATGCTTCTTGGCTGCGGCAACAACCCGTTCAGCGTCCTCCACTGTGGCGGCAAGTGGCTTTTCGATAAACACATGCGCACCAGCCTCAAAGGCGGCAACGGCAAAGTTAGCATGGGTTTCGGTATAGGTGTTGATCGACACGGCATCGGGTTTGGTTTGCGCCAATGCGGTATAAAAATCGGTAAACTGCGGGTAATCAGCAAACCCATCGGGGAGTTTTTCCGCAGGAATGTTTGACCGGGCACAAATGCCAACAATTTCGTATCCATCAAGCGCATGATAGGCCTTTGCGTGCGACAGGCCCATATTGCCAAGACCGATAACCAGAATACGAACGGGCTTCATTTTGTGCCTCCTTAAAACCTGATAATATATTGATTGTTATGATTATTCTGCGCCGTTAATCCAGCTGCGCGACACATTGAATGCGTCATCAAACAGGATCATATCGGCCTGATATCCCGGTGCAATCCGGCCCATTTTGTCATCGAGTTTCAAAAATTCTGCCGGATAAAGGGACGCCATACGCAGCGCTTCGCCCAGATCAAGCCCGACCATTTCAACGCAGTTTTTCACGGCACTGATCATATCAAGGTCCGACCCGGCCAATGTTCCATCGGCCAACGCACAGCGACCATCAGCTGCAATGATTTCTTCACCGCCAAGGATAAAGCGTTTGTCATCGGCCCCCACGGTTGGCATGGCGTCGGTCACCAGCATGATCTTGCCCGTGGCCTTGGCGTGAATGGCAACCTTAAGCACGGCGGGGTGAACATGATATCCGTCTGCGATCAGGCCGCACCAGGTTGTGTCATCGGCCATTGCCGCCCCGGCAACACCCGGTTCCCGGTGGGTCATCGGGCTCATGGCGTTAAACAGGTGGGTGAAACCGCGCAGGCCTTCGTCAATGGCACTTTGAATATGAGCGTAATTTCCGGCCGTATGCCCGGCACAGACCAGAACACCTTTGTCCGCAAGGGCCTTGATGGTGCCTTTGGCGGCCTTTTCCGGGGCCATTGTGACCAGAATGCGACCGTTTGGCAGCCGGGTTAGAAGCTCAATCGCGTCATCTTCCATCGGCCGGATGATATCTGCACTGTGAACACCTTTACGTTCAGGATTGAGATACGGTCCTTCAAGGTGAATACCGACAATGCCCGGAACACCTGCATAAATCGCATCTGTTACCGCAGCAATGGCGATTTCCATCTTGCCTCGATGGTCGGTGATCAAGGTTGGCAGCATGGCGGTTGTGCCATATTTGCGATGCGCTTGCATGATGGCGCGCACGCCATCGACCGTGGGCTGATCGTTAAGCAACACGCCGCCACCACCATTGACCTGAACATCAATCAGACCGGGCGCAAGCATCTGTCCGTTACCGTCAATAACGGTGAGGTCAGCGGGCAGGGCGGCCGCGTCGACAATCGTATCGATATTGCCATCGCGCACGATGACCGACTTGCCGTTCAGAAAATCTGTGCCGTCAAAGATACGGGCATTGGTAATGGCAAATGCAGACATCAGTGGGTCTCCGTTACTTTCGAAAGATGCGGCGGCGCATCGGGATTGCAGCCGCGCGCGAGTGCCACGTTTTCAGCCAGGGTATAGAACGTCTGGATCATGGCAATCGGGGCGAGAAGCGGGTGGATATCCTCGACCACCGGAAGGTGTCCCTTGATATCGGCATAGCCGGTTTCGGCTGCAAACAGGTTATCTGTTTTTCCGCGCATTTCAGTCAGGAAATCTTCGACACTGTCACGCGATGCGTCCTGCTGTGAAAACACTAGCATCGGGAACGTTTTGGTAACCAGCGCCATTGGGCCATGTTTTACCTCAGCTGCGCTGAACGCTTCGGCGTGCAAGCTACTGGTTTCCTTGAATTTCAGGGCAGCCTCCTGCGCAATGGCAAAGGCCGGGCCACGCCCGATGACATACAGACCATCAGACTTGGCAATGGTATCAGACGCACCGAGCCAATCTTGATCAAGTGCGGACGTTAGCAGGTTCGGAAGTTTGCTTAGACCGTCGTTAAAGCTGGTGTCTTGGGTCCATGCGCCAACAATCTGAGCAATCGCCGACAGGGTCGCAATATAGGACTTGGTGGCGGCAACACTTGTTTCCGGTCCGGCAAGCAGCGGAATAACGTGATCAACCGTATCGGCCAGTGGGGAATCGACAACATTTACCAAGGCGACAGTCCGCGCACCGGCATCCCGCGCAGCTTGGGCGTTTTTGACAAGATCCGGGCTCTTGCCAGATTGCGAGACCGCAATGAAAAGTGCGTCCTTGCTGGCAACGGTACGGTTATAGATCGACACAATCGACGGGGCCGCAGAAACAACCGGAATGCCAAGCTGGCTTTCAATCAGGTATTTCGCGTAAAGGGTGGCGTGATCTGAACTACCACGACCGCATGTGACAACGAATTTCGGCGGATTGGCGCGAAGTTCCGTTGCAAGCGTGTCGATTGCTGCCTTGTTGTGGACGAGTTGTTTGGCAACAACATCCGGGGATTCTGCCAATTCGCGGCCCATCTGGGTTTTCGGGCGCCAGCTTGTTGTCATATCCAGTGTTCCCTCATTTTCTGCAAGGTGCCCGATCTTTTGATCAGCGGGCATCTACCTGCATTTCTGCGATAAAGTCATAACTATCACCACGGTAGTAGGACCGTGTGAATTCGACTGGTGTCCCATTGGCAAGGAACGAGCGGCGTTCGATATAAAGTGCTGCACTGCCGTCCGGCACACCCAGAATTTTTGCGGTTTCACCATCAAAAAGTTCAGCCCGAAGGCGCTGCAGGGCGCGTTCGGGTTTCTTGTTGTATTTTGCCAGCGCGTCATAAAGTGATTTGTCCACTTCATCAGGACTTGGCAAAAATGCGCGCGGAATGACCGCATATTCCAGTGCCATTGGCTTGTCGTTGGCGGTACGCAGACGGCGCAAGCGCGTGACTTCGGTGCCAGGGGACAAATTCAGAGCCATGGCTTCTTCCGGGGATGCGTGACCAATTGTTTTTTCAAGCCAAATCGCCCCCGGATCCATGCCACGTGTGATCATGTCTTCGGTAAAGGATGTCAGACGTGAAAGCGCCTGTTCAACACGCGGGGCTACGAACGTGCCCGCGCCATGGCGCTGAACCAGAACGCCTTCATCGACCAATGAACGCATGGCGTTACGTACCGTGACACGCGAAATGCCCAGTTCGTTGGCAAGGTCACGCTCGCTTGGCAGCGCATCATCAACTTGCAAAACCCCATCATCAATCACGGCCTTAAGTGCGGATTGAAGGCGGCGATAAAGCGGCCCATTTCCAGTGTTTTCGATGTCGCGCGTGCGCAGGTTCTCAATAATGTCCGGGGTTGTGATCATGCCGCCGTTCTTTCACGTTGTTTGGCCATCAGAATTGCGCCATGCATTGCATCGTGCTTGGCCGAAACCAGTTGATCCGCAATGTCGCGGGGCATGCGGCTGGCCATTTGATCGGCCAGTCCGCCCATAAGAGTGATCTGCGAAGCGCCAAACGCCGTCAGTTTGCGCAAAATCTGCAAATTCGCCTGAACCGCGATATCAATGATCGCGCCAGCCGCAGCGTCACCCTTTGCTTCGGCGTCAAACACCAGTGGACAGAAACTGCCATAGTCGGCCGGACGTGCCGTTTCGGCAAAGGCGACGATATCTTCGGGGTTGTGGTTAAATTTCCCCATAACCTGTTTTGTCAGATCGGTTTGACTGGTCAATCCATCATGGGCGAGTAGGGCTGTTTCGATCGCGGCACGGCCAATGCGTGCGCCACTTCCGATATCGGAAACCTCGAACCCCCAGCCCGCGACCGACAGCTCCCGGTTGCCGACGATTGCCTGACCACAGGTACCTGTTCCGACAATCAGGATTGCGCCATCTGCACCATCATGGGCGCCAAGGCAGGCCGTATAGGCATCAGTGGCAAAACATATGCTGGCGAAAGGATGAGGATAGGCATGGGCAAGTTTACGTTCACGTTCAAGTGGAAGCCCGGCCAGTCCTAACCCAGCATGAAGATCGCCCAGTCTAGAGTCATCCATGCCTGCTTTTTCAAGCGCAAGGGAGGCGGCCGCGACAATTTCACCAAAGACGTGGTCCATGCCAAGTCGGGTATTGGCTCCACCAGAAACAGCTTCTCCCAGTATATCGCCGGACGCATTTACAATGCGCGCGCGACAGCGGGTGCCGCCGCCATCAATACCAAGATAAAGCCGTTCGTTTTGCATTGTTTGTGTAACCGTCTTCTTGTTGCTGTCCGAACCATACCAGAGTGGTATCTTAAAAATCAATACCAATATAACGCCACTGTAGATGTGAATGGTCTGTCTTTGGAATCCGTAGATACACGTAGAATATGTAGCGAGAGATTTAAAAATCCTCATAAAAAATTGAATTATATTAAATATATGCCTCTATGCAGTGTCGTCGCATAAAATATTTACGAAGTATCTTGCGTCGCTGGTATCACAATGGTATTTAATTTGGAGAGGGAGACGGAAAAATGGCATCACGCACCGAAGAATTTGATTTGCGATTTGCCGGGTTGGATCAATGGTCCGACGCCGATTTCCTTATGGCCTTGTGGGAAGGCCAGATGCGTGCTGTGGCCTCGGTTGGTCCAGTCCTTACGGATTTGGCGACAGCCGCAAACGGGATAGCGCGTCGCCTGGGGGGCGGCGGGCGTCTCGTTTATGTCGGGGCAGGCACATCTGGTACTGTTGCATGGCAGGACGCCAAGGAACTTGGCGGAACCTTCGGTTGGCCCGAAGAGCATACCATTGTCATGCTGGCAGGCGGGTTGCAAAGCGCGCCGAATGAATTTAACGGTGCGGAAGACGACGTTGATCTTGCTGCGCGCGAAATCCATCAACATGAGATCGGCGAAAACGATGCCGTGATCGCCATCGCAGCCAGTGGATCGACGCCCTATACCGTGCGTGCGGTTGAGCTGGCGCGTGAACGCGGCGCCTTCACCGTTGCCATTTGCAATAATCCGGATGGCAAATTGATCGACATCGCCGACAGTGGCATTTTCCTTGATAGTGCGCCTGAAGTTGTTGCCGGTTCAACCCGCATGGGGGCAGGGACGGCACAAAAGGCCGCGCTTAATATCCTTTCGACCCTTGTCATGAACAAGCTTGGTCGATTGTTTGATAACCTGATGGTTGGCATGCGCGCAGAAAACATCAAACTGCATGAGCGCGCCATCCGCATTGTTGCGCACATCGCATCTTGTGATGGTGCGCGCGCCAAAGACGCGCTGACACAATCAGGTTTTGATATTCGCACCGCCGTTCTGGTGGCCAAGGGCCATAGTATCGCACGGGCAAAAGAAATTCTTGGACTGTCTAATGGAAATCTCCGGGCAGCACTTGAGTATCGGGACTAACATCTTTTGGGTGCTGGTCCGCCGACATTGATCAGAGGAGGCATAAATGTCGAATAAAGTCTTAGCAAAAGGCCTGGCCGGGGCCCTGGCGGCAAGTGTCGCCCTGGTTCCGATGGTGGCATCGGCCGGCGAGCTTGTTATCGAAAGCTGGCGTAACGATGATATTGATATCTGGAACGACAAGATCATTCCGGCATTCAATGAGCAACACCCGGACATTAAAGTGTCCTTCACACCGACCCCGCCGACTGAATACAACGCTTCGGTCAATGCCAAGTTGGCCGGTGGTACTGCGGGTGATCTGATTACCTGCCGTCCATTTGATGCGTCGCTTGAGCTTTACAAGCAGGGTAACCTTACTGCTCTTGACGACCTTAAGGGAATCGACAACTTCTCTGACGTTGCCAAATCGGCATGGCAGACGGATGACGGATCAGCGACCTTCTGCTTGCCGATGGCATCGGTTATTCATGGCTTTATCTATAACAAAGAAGCCTTTGAAGAAGTTGGCGTTGAAGTTCCGCAAACCAGCGAAGAATTCTATGCCGCCCTTGATAAAATCAAGGAAGAGGGCAGCTACATTCCAATGGCAATGGGAACGGCCGACCAGTGGGAAGCTGCAACCATGGGCTTCCAAAACATTGGTCCGAACCACTGGAAAGGTGAAGCGGGCCGTAAAGCCCTGATCGACGGCAGCGCGAAATTCACCGACAAGCCATATGTCGATACCTTTACCGAGCTTGCGACCTGGAAGAACTATCTTCCGGATGGCTATGAAGCCATTTCATATCCGGATGCGCAGAACCTCTTCACGCTGGGTCGTGCGGCCGTTTATCCGGCAGGTTCGTGGGATATCTCGCTGTTTAACAATCAGGCTGATTTCGCATTCGGCGCATTCCCGCCGCCTGCACCTGCGGGTCAGGATACCTGTTACATCAGTGACCATACCGACATTGCACTGGGTCTGAATGCGGATTCCAAAAATGCCGAAGAAGCCAAAATCTTCCTTGAGTGGATGACAGGCTCAGAGTTCGCGGAACTTTATTCTAACGCACTGCCGGGCTTCTTCTCGTTGTCCAACCACAAGGTCGAAATTACCGATCCGGTTGCAAACGAGTTTGTCAGCTGGCGTCAAGAATGCGAGTCGACCATTCGTAACTCGTATCAGATCCTGTCGCGCGGCACGCCGAATCTTGAAAATGATCTGTGGAACCTTTCTGCACAGGTGATCAACGGCACCCTTACACCAGAAGAAGCTGCTGGCGCAGCCGAAGCTGGTCTGGCGAAGTGGTACGCTCCGCATCAATAAGACTTCAGAGGATGGCGGGAACGTCTGGTTTCTGCCATCCTTGCTTTATTGCCCGTTCAGTCATGGTCGCACTTAGACCAGACTGTTTTGACCGCCGGGCATGATTGCGCGGTCAGCACATTTGGAAGGCAAAATGCCTTCAACCTTTTAATCTTGGAAATACAGGACAGGGTATGGCGCATTCCGGCCCCATGACCGATTGGCGCAAGGCAAAATTGCCTGTGATTGCCTTTCTGGCTCCAGCAACGATCATCTACACATTGTTTATGATCTATCCGCTACTTGATTCCATCCGTCTTAGCTTCTATGCGACGCCAAGTGGCGGCGAGGCGGCTTTTGTCGGCCTAGACAATTATCGCACCGTTCTGGCTGACCCGGACTGGGCGGCGACCTTTTGGAACAGTTTCTGGAACAATATGAAGTTCTTTGCTGTTCACATGTTGATCCAAAACCCGATCGGGATTGCGCTTGCCGGTATTTTAAGTTTGCCGCGCCTGCGTTTTCGCAACAGCTATCGGACGATGATGATCATGCCAACAATGTTGTCCGTGGTGATTGTCGGTTTTATCTGGCAGTTGATCCTAAGCCCCGTTTGGGGGGTGGGTGCGGACCTGCTTGATATCATCGGGTTGAAATCGCTGTTTGGCCCATGGCTTGGCAAAGAAGGAAGTGCGCTGATTACCCTGTCATTCATTTCAGTCTGGCAGTGGGTCGGTATTCCCTTGATGCTGATTTATGCCGCCTTGCTTGCCATTCCCGATGATTTGGTTGATGCCGCCGTTGTCGATGGCGCGACCCATTTTGAAGTGTTCTGGCACATCAAGTTGCCGCTTGTTTTCCCAACGGTTGCCATGGTTTCGATCCTGACATTTGTTGGTAATTTCAATGCTTTCGACCTGATTTATGCCGTAAAGGGTGCGCTGGCGGGGCCAAACTTTGCAACCGATATCATGGGGACGTTGTTCTATCGCACGTTCTTTGGTTATCAGCTGCAGCTGGGCAATCCGCATCTTGGGGCGACGGTTGCATCACTGATGTTCCTGATCATTCTGGCGGGTGTTTTGTTCTATTTGTTCGCCGTGCAGCGCCGTCTTTCGCGCTATCAGTTGTAATCGGGGGCGATGATGAGTTTCAAAAACATACGCAGAGAAGACGCAAGCCGCGCTGTCATCGTGCATGGTATTCTACTGACCTACACGCTGGTCGCGCTGTATCCGATTTTCCTGGTGGTGATTAACGCTTTTAAAACGCGCAAAGCCATTTTTCGCGATCCGATGGGATTTCCGAATGCGGAAACCTTCAGCCTTGAAGGCTTTACCAAGGTTTTGGCCAAGTCGAATTTCGAGGTGTTTTTCTACAACAGCTTCACCGTCACGGTTATCACCATCGCGATTGTCCTGTTGCTTGCTGCGATGGCAGCCTGGGCGTTGTCGGAATACAAGTTTCCCGGCAATACGGTGCTTGCGCTGTATCTTGCCATCGGGATCATGGTGCCCATCCGCCTTGGTTCGGTATCGATCCTTAATCTGATTGTTGATTTGGGATTGATAAATACGCTGACAGCACTTGTGCTGGTGTATGTCGCCCAAGGATTGCCCTTGGCGATCTTTATCCTGACTGAGTTCATGCATCAAATTCCGAAGGATTTGAAAGAAGCCGCGCGCTGTGACGGGGTCGGGGAATTCAAGATTTTCTTCGCGGTTATCCTGCCGCTGATCCGTCCGGCTGTGGCGACGGTGGCTGTGTTTACGATGATCCCGATCTGGAACGATCTTTGGTTCCCGCTGATCTTAGCACCGGGTGATGGCAAACAGACCATTACGCTGGGTGTGCAGCAATTCATCGGGCAGTACGTGACGGACTGGAACGCAGTTCTGGCGTCACTTAGCCTCGCGATCATTCCGATCCTGATCCTTTATCTGATTTTCTCCCGACAACTCATTCGCGGCCTTACGTCTGGCGCGGTGAAATAAGTGTTGGCTGACAGGAGCTTTGAATAAATGGCTGACTTGAAACTTGACCAGATCCACAAAAGCTATGGCGCTGTTGATGTGCTTCACGGCATTGATCTGGACGTAAAAGATGGTGAATTCGTTGTCTTTGTCGGACCGTCCGGCTGCGGCAAATCAACCTTGCTGCGCATCATTGCCGGGCTTGAAGATATCACCAGTGGCGATCTTATGATCGACGGCGATCTGGTAAATACCAAAAGCCCGCGGGATCGTGGCATTGCCATGGTGTTCCAGTCCTATGCGCTCTATCCGCATATGACGGTGTATAAGAACATGGCCTTTGGCCTGAAACTCGACAAACAGGACAAGGCCGCAATTGATGCGCGCGTGCGCGAAGCCGCCCGTATCCTGCAACTTGATCAGTTGCTTGACCGTCGTCCGTCGGAACTCTCGGGTGGGCAGCGTCAGCGCGTTGCCATTGGCCGCGCCATTGTGCGCCAGCCAAAGGTGTTCCTGTTTGACGAGCCGCTTTCAAACCTTGATGCAGCCCTGCGTGTTCAGACGCGCCTTGAAATCGCCAAGCTGCATCAGGAACTGAAATCAACCATTGTCTATGTCACACACGATCAGGTCGAAGCCATGACCTTGGCTGACAAGATCGTTGTGATGAATGGTGGTAACGTCGAGCAAGTTGGCTCCCCGATGCAGCTTTATCATCATCCTCAGACCCGCTTTGTCGCAGGCTTCATTGGATCGCCGGCGATGAACTTTACCAATGTCAGGATCGACAAGGTTGAACCCGGCAAGGTAACCGTTTCAATCCCGGGCGGCACACCGTCCGTTCTGCCGTTTGATGTTGACCAGAACGAGGTTGGTAATCAGGTCGAGCTTGGCATTCGTCCCGAACATCTTTCTCTTGGCAACACGGGTGAGTTGACAGTCCACGGCGAGGTCGATGTTGTCGAAAAACTGGGCGATTCGACCTATCTTTATCTGAAACTTGCCAATGGCGATCGTGTCACGGTACGCGCACCGGGCCACAGCCGGGTCAAGATCGGTGAAACCGTCACAGCATCCGCATCGGCAGGGGCTGCGCATCTGTTTAATGGTAACGGCAAGGCCTTTGCCAAGGTCGATTGCCCGGCGGAATATAGCGCGGACGAATAACCGACCGCGTTCTGGTGGTAAGAGCAAGAAGGGGTGTCGCATGCGGCACCCCTTTGCTTTTGGAAGGGCCTTAGAGTGGGCTGAAATGTTGCGTTGCGGCGGAAAAACTGTTGCAGAACTTTAACTTGCCCTTGATGGACGCATGGCGCAAAAATGAATTCGAGGTGTTCAAAGGAAAGAAAAAAGTTCATTTTTCCTTTCGTATCAACAAATGAGTTTGCGATAATGCCCCCGCCTGGATGTCGCCAAGCCTAAAAAGGGTGTGCTCCGGGTTCAGGGAAATGCCATCACGTTCATTTAGAGGGTTCAAAATGTCTAAAAAACACGGCGCATTGCGTGGTTCCTTGCTCGGCCTTACGGCAATTGCAGGAATGGTTTCTCTTGTTTCGGCTGCACAGGCTGATGAACTTCGTCTTCTGACTTGGGGTGGCTATGCCCCCGATGACGTCATCGAGGCATTTGAAAAAGAAACTGGCATCGATGTTGAAGTGACGTTGTCAAACAACGAAGACATGATTTCCAAACTTCGCGCCACCGGTGGCGGGGGCTTTGACCTTGCGCAGCCTTCACAGGATCGTATTGCTGGCGCGCAACTTGAATACGGCATCTATAAACCAATAGACCTGTCGAAAGTCGACAGCGCGAAATTCATTCCGTCCATGCTTGCTGCGACCAAGACCAACACAACGGTTGATGGGGAAGTCTACGGCGTGCCTCACGTTTGGGGCACCAGCGGTTTGATTGTTGATAAAGCCAAGGCTGCAAACGTTGCCGATTACACCGATCTTTGTGCGGATGATCTTGCGGGCAAGGTTTCCTATCGCCTGAAACGTCCAACCTTGATCGGGTTCGCCTACGCGATGGGTCTTGATCCGTTTGCGGCCTACGGCGACGAAGCAAAGTATCAGGAAATCCTTGATGCGGTTGAAGCCAAACTGATCGATTGCAAATCAAACGTCAAAACCTATTGGGAAGGCAACGATGCGCTGCTGAACCTTGTGCGTTCTGGTGAAGTTGTTGCCGCCATGGCCTGGGATACCGGTGGGTGGAAATTGAACAACGACAATGCCGATATCACCTTTGTCGCCCCGAAATCGGGTGCCCTTGGCTGGATCGATACCTTTGTTCTGCCGAGCAAAACCAAGAACGAAGATGCCGCTTACAAGTGGATCAACTTTGTGATGCAGCCAGAAATTGCCGCAATGATTACGGCGGATGTCGGCAACTTCACCGCGTCCAAAGGAGCTGACGAGTTTGCTGATGACAAGCTCAAAGCTCAGTTCCAGGGCAGCTTCCCGGCAAAAGACCTTGATAACATCAAGTGGTATCCGACCGTTCCGGCGGGTCTGGAAGTGCTTGAAGGCAAGACGCTTGATCGTGTGAAAGCCGCACAGTCGAACTAAGACCCGAGACGACGCCAATATTCTGGTCCCCGGCATGGGTTTATGCCGGGGACATTCTGCTTTTTACGATGGCAATTGCCGTCATGGTTATTTCATTAAAAAATATAACGAGAACAGGGCTCCCATGGCTGATCAGTTTGACCTTGAATGCCGCAATGTGGTCAAAAAATTTGACGACTTTACTGCTGTGGATGACATCTCGCTTGCCATTCCCAAGGGGTCGTTCTTTTCCATTCTTGGACCAAGTGGCTGTGGGAAAACCACGTTGCTTCGAATGCTTGCCGGTTTTCAGGCACCGACATCGGGCGATATTCTGATTAAGGGGGCATCGGTTTTGGGCGTTCCACCAAACCGTCGCCCGGTGAATATGGTTTTCCAGCATCTGGCTCTGTTTCCGATGATGAATGTGGCGGAAAACGTGGCGTACGGTTTAAAGCGTCGCGGCGTAAACAAGGCCACCATCGCGCAAAAGGTCAATGAGACACTGGCACGCGTAGGGTTGCCCGATTCCGGTCCAAAACAGATCAGCCAGCTTTCAGGGGGGCAGAAACAGCGTATTGCGATTGCGCGCTGTCTTGTGCTTGATCCTGCGGTGCTGTTGCTTGATGAACCGCTTGGCGCACTTGATTTAAAGCTTCGTGAACATATGAAGGTTGAGCTCAAGCAATTGCAGCACGAAATAGGCACCACCTTTGTCTACATCACCCATGATCAGTCCGAAGCACTTGTGATGTCTGATCAGGTTGCCGTGATGAATGCGGGCCGGTTTGAGCAGGTCGGTGTGCCACAAGATCTTTATTACAATCCGCAAACGGCGTTTGTTGCCGGATTTGTTGGGGAAAGCAACCGATGGCACGGTGTTGTCGGTGGCGGGAATGACCATCAAGTCGAAATCAATCTGGCGGCTGGAGGCAAGGTTGTCGCCAAGCGCGACGCGAATGCGGCCCTGAAAGACGGGCAGGCGGTTGACGTCTTTGTCCGCCCTGAGGCCATCGCCATTGACGGCGAAGGGGCGGTTGATAACACTCTGTCGGCCAAGGTTGAGAACGTGCTGTTTAATGGTGCTGCCAGCAGTCTTCAGGTCCGCGAAACCACCACAGGTCACGAGATGACCGTCGCATTGCCGCAAACCGGTGCGTTCGCATCGGTCAAGGCTGGCGATAACATCAATCTGTCCTGGAGCTTTGAGCAGACCAGATGCTTTGCCGCGTCAGATGGTGGAGCAACGGCATGAGCAATGGCACTTCTGTGAAAGGAGGCGGCACATTTCGCTTTGGGTTGCTATTATTAGCATTCCCGTTGCTGTTATGGTTGTTCCTGCTGGTGGTTCTGCCGCACATCGACTTGTTTCTGGTGTCGATGCGCGAACGCATTTCGTATGGAAAATACGAGTTCAGCCTGATCAATTATATCGAGTTCTTCTCAGAGCCGCTGTATTGGAATACCTACGTTCGCACCGCCGTCATGTCGATCTTTGCGACCTTTTTGACGTTGGTAATCGGCTTTCCAGTATCCTACTACATTGCAAAATTCATGCGGGGAAAAGGCAAGAACGTCTTGTTCCTGCTGTGTTTGATTCCGTTCTGGGTGTCAGAACTTGTCCGGACATTCGGTTGGATGATCCTGCTGCGTGAAAGCGGTGTGGTCAGCAACTTCTTGCAGTGGTCCGGAATTGCCGATGGGCCGGTTGAAATGCTGTATAATGATGCGACGATTATGGTCGGTCTGGTTTACACATCCATGCTGTTTATGATCGTGCCGCTGGTGTCGGTCCTCGACAGTCTCGATGATAGCCTGATCGAGGCGGGATATGACCTTGGCGGCAATGGCTTTACGGTCACCCGCGACATCGTCATCCCACATGCAATGCCCGGTATTGCATCGGGCTGTATCGTTGTCTTTATGTTGACGTTGGGCAATTACCTGACACCGAACCTTTTGGGCGGGAAAGACAGTCTGTGGTTCACCGAGCAAATTTACACCCAGTTCATCACGCGCTTTAACTGGGAATCGGGTTCTGCCTTTGGCTTCTTGTTGCTGGTGCTTTCCTCATTGATTGTCTGGGTCGGGTTGAAGCTCAGCAAACAGACACTTTCAGAAACCGTGGGCTAGGGGCGCATCATGATTCCAAGTATTCCGCAGCCCAAATTCTATAAGGGTCTTTATTCGGGCTATATCACCCTATTTTTCATCTATCTCAGTGCACCGCTGATTGTTGTTGGTGTTTTTGCGTTTAATGATAGCCTGTTCCCATCTATGCCATGGGAAGGAGCCACACTTGCATGGTTCTTTGGAACCGAAGGGCCGTATATCGGGATTTTCAACGACAGTAAGTTGCTTGAAAGTATTGGTGTCTCTGCCTTTGTGGCCTTTTGGGTGACTGTTCTGTCGGTCACGGTTGGTACATGTAATGCGTTCCTGTTTGAACGCAGCCAGTTTCCGGGCAAGAACCTGCTGTATATTGTTTCGCTGTCACCGCTGGTCATTCCCGGGGTTATTCTCGGCATCTCGATACTTGTCTTTTCCAATGCCATTGCCAATGGCGTAGAGGAGGCTATTGGATGGGATCTTGAATTCCTGCGTCCGGGGCTGTTCCTTGTGATTATTGGCCAGTTTGCCTTTATCACAACGATCACGACCTTGGTGATCTCAGCCCGCCTGCGCAAATTTGACGTCAGCCTCGAAGAGGCGGCCTTAAATCTTGGCGCGTCCCGGCGTGCAGCCCTTTGGACAGTGACCATTCCGTTCCTGAAACCCGCCTTGGTGGGGGCAGGTATCGTTGCGTTCTTAATGTCGTTTGAGAATTTCAACACGACCTTGATGCTGGTGGGGTCGGATGCCCCTCTGACAATCGCGATGTTTGACCGGTTAAAACAAGGGTCGACGCCGGTGTTGAATGCATTGTCGTTGTTGCTGATGGTGGTGTCTGGCGGGCTTGCGTTGCTGTCGGTGTTTGTGCAGCGCGACAAGACGTCATGATCATTTAACGCACTTAATGTTCACAAATGAAACTATTGGAAGGGCGGCAGATTTGCCGCCCTTCTTTACGTTCAAGTTGTTGTTTGCCGTCACTGCGTATGTTTCTACAATGTTGCAGAGTCATAGTTTTTTAACATAAGCATCAAATATAAAACGATAAAATATCTTCACCCGTATTGGTTTCAAGGCAAAGTATTCGTGATCAAGGACACCTAAATGGCTCTGATGTCTGTTCACTTGAACATTTTAGTTTATGGATATCGTGCAGAATACCCCTGTTAAATAGTCATTATTGCGTATTTATAAGTTCAAAAAGTAAATTTCCGAAAACTGTCACTTGAGGAAATGCGGTTCTCGACAGAAAAAAGACGTGTTGCGCTCAACCGAACAACAGGCGGTTTGACGCAGACGTATTTTTATTTGGGAGCTAACAAATCATGTTTCGCAAAACTCTAATGGCAGCTGCCGCAGTGTTTGCCCTTGGCAACACCGCACAGGCCGCAACCGAGATCACCTGGTGGCACGCAATGGATGGGGCACTTGGTGGCGTGGTTGATCAGATCACCGCAGACTTCAACGCAAGCCAGGATGAATACCATCTCGTGGCTGTCAACAAGGGCGGTTACGAAGACACCATGACGGCTGGCATCGCAGCGTTCCGCGCGAAAAACCAGCCAAACATCATCCAGATCTTTGATGCCGGTGCCGCTACCATCATCAATGCAAAGGGCGCGGTTAAGCCAGTTCAGGATCTGCTTGAAGCCAACAATGTCAAATTCGACATCAACGACTACATCCCGGGTGTGCGTTACTTCTTTGCCGATTCAGACGGCAAAATGATCGGCATGCCGTTCAACAGCTCGACCCCGCTTCTGTATTACAACAAAGATGCGTTGGCCAAAGCGGGCGTAGATGTTCCGAAAACCTGGCAGGAATTCGAAGCGGCTGCACCGAAGCTCAAAGAAGCCGGTTATACCGCCCTTGCGCAGTCGCACAGCCCATGGATTTTCTTTGAGAACTTCATGTCGCGTCATAACCTGCAGATGGCAACCGCCAACAACGGTTACGACAGCACCGATGCCAAAGTCCTTTACAATAATGACGCGCTCAAAGATCACTGGCAGCACGTCAAGGATTGGAAAGATGCTGGCTACTACGGCTACTACGGTCGTGCATGGGGTGCGAACCAGGATGCGTTCGTTCAGCAGCAGGTCGCAATGTGGATCGGTTCTTCCGGCTCATTCGGTGGTTTGCGCAAATCCGCACAGTTTGATTTTGGTACTTCGACCCTTCCATACTGGAAAGGTGTCGGCGACGCGCCGAAATCCACCTTTATCGGTGGTGCAGCACTGTTTGCCTTTGCCGGTCATAGTGCCGAACAGGATGCCGGCGTTGCTGAGTTCTTTAAATTCCTGACCAAACCGGAAACCCAGTACTACTGGCACAAAGAAACCGGTTACGTTCCGATCACCAACGCTGCTTATGAGTTGGCGAAAAAAGACGGCTACTACACGGAAAGCCCGGATGCAGAAGTTGGCATTCAGCAGCTTTCGGAAGAAGGTGGTGAGTGGACCAAAGGCTATCGCCTTGGTTTCTATGTTCAGATCCGTGAAGTTATTTACCGCGAAGTCGACAAGATGATGAACGGTGAAGAAACCATCGATGCAGCCTTTGCAACGATTGAAGAAGAAGCAAACGGTCTTCTGAAGCGTTTCAACGACACCTATTCGAACTAATCTACTTTTCGCAAATGCGGGGCGGCCCTTGTTGGTCGCCCTGTTTTGCATTTTCCGGACTTGCTTGAAGGTGGCGTAGGCGATGAATCGCGTACAATTTGAACATAGCGCGGTGCCCTATCTTTTTGTTGCACCCCAAATTCTGATTATTTCCATATTCTTCCTGTGGCCTGCGGCCCAGGCTGTGTATCAGTCATTCCTGCTTGAAGACGCGTTTGGCATGTCTTCGCAGTTTGTCTGGTTCAGAAATTTTGAAGACGTCCTGTCGAGCAGCTCATGGACGCGGTCGGCCATTTTTACGGTCGTCTTTTCCGTTCTTGTCTCGGTCTTATCAATCGCAATTTCCTTGTTTTTGGCGGTACGCGCCGACGAAGTTGTGCGCGGTGCCAAATCATACAAAACCCTTTTGATGTGGGGCTATGCGATTGCACCACCGGTGGCCGGCTTGCTGGGTAACATGCTGTTTAATCCCCTGATGGGGGACCTTTATATGGCGTTCAACAGCTTTGGCTTTGAGTTCAATCATATCGAGAATGCCAATGACGCAGCATTTGTCGTCATTCTGATTGCCGTCTGGAAACAGGTCAGCGTGAACTTCATCTTTTTCCTGTCCGGGCTTCAGGGCATTCCCAAATCCGTGCAGGAAGCAGCCACACTTGATTGCAAAAGCCCGGAACGCCGGTTCTGGACAATTACGTTCCCATTACTGGCGCCAACCACCTTCTTCTTGCTGGTGATCAATCTGACGTACGCCTTCTTTGAAACGTTCGGCATCATTGACGTATCGACCAAAGGATCGCCCGGCGGGGCGACCGCAACGCTTGTCTACAAGGTCTATGTCGACGGGTTCCTTGGTGCGGACTTGGGCGGCAGTTCGGCCCAGTCGGTCTTGCTGATGATCATGGTCAGTGTTTTGACCGTGTTCCAGTTCCGCTTCATCGAACGCAAAGTTCATTACTAGGGGGGGCCGTCATGTATCAGTCGAAATGGCGTATATTTACCAACCACGCAATTTTGATCCTCGGCGCGCTCTTTATGATCATGCCCGTCTGGATTGCGTTTGCGTCTTCCACCCACACCCGTGAATTTGTTTTTCAAAACGGATTACAGTTTTGGCCGGGGGAGCACTTTTTTGAAAACTATGGTGCAATCCTGTTTGATCCCTCAGCAACAAAGGGCAGGGTGACCGCCCTTGAGATGCTGTTTAACAGCATGGTGCTTGGCCTTGGCTTTGCCATTGGCAAGGTCATCATCTCGATGATGGCGGCTTATGCCATTGTTTACTTCCGCTTTAAGCTCGCTGTTCCGCTGTTTTGGGTGGTTTTCTCAACCCTTTTATTGCCGCTCGAAGTGCGTATCGTACCGTCATATGAAGTCGTCGCAAGCCTTGGTTTGCTGAACACCTATACGGGATTGATATTGCCGTTGATTGCGTCAGCAACCGGGACATTTTTCTTCCGGCAATTTTACCGTTCGGTGCCAGATGAGTTGCTTGAAGCAGCCCGTTTGGATGGAGCAGGGCCCATTCGATTTTTCATCGATATTCTTGTGCCGTTATCGGTCACGATGATTGCGGCGATCTTTATCATCATGTTCGTTGTTGGGTGGAACCAGTATCTCTGGCCGCTTTTGATGACCACCGATGATCAGCTTTACACCATCGTGATCGGGATCAAGCAGGTCTATAACTCGCTTTATGAAGGCGGGCAGATTCCGCAATTCCCCAAGGCATTCGCACTGACAATCATGGCAACCATTCCGCCGGTTCTGGTGGTGGTGGTCTTTCAACGCATGTTCGTCAAAGGTCTGGTCGAGACAGAAAAATAAGCTCTGTCTCCCTTGATCCTCAGAATTGAAAATAACTTGTCCGCATACAGGATACTACGATGGCAACTGTTACACTTAATCAGGCCGAAAAAACTTACGCGAATGGCTACAAGGCGATCCATGGGATTAATCTTGAGATTCAGCACGGTGAATTTACTGTACTTGTCGGGCCGTCAGGATGTGGCAAGTCCACCTTGCTGCGCATGATTGCCGGTCTTGAAAGCATTTCGGACGGCGAGATCAGCATTGATGACAAGGTCGTCAACAAGGTTGCGCCAGCCGATCGCGATATCGCGATGGTTTTCCAGAACTATGCGCTCTATCCACACATGAGCAATTACAACAACATGGCCTATGGTCTTCGCAACCGGGGCCATAGCAAGTCGGAAATCGACAGCAAAGTGCGTGAAGCTGCGCGCATCCTGCAACTTGAAGACCATCTTGAGCGTAAACCAAGCCAGCTTTCGGGTGGCCAGCGCCAGCGTGTGGCTATGGGGCGTGCCATTGTCCGGCAACCAAAGGTTTTCCTGTTTGACGAACCATTGTCCAACCTTGATGCCAAACTGCGCGTTGATATGCGCCTTGAAATCAAAAATCTTCAGCAACGCCTTGGGATTACATCGGTTTACGTAACCCACGATCAGGTCGAGGCCATGACACTGGCGGATCGCCTGATCGTCATGAATGGGGGTGTTGCCGAACAGATCGGAAGCCCGATCGATATTTACGAAAAGCCCGAAACCCTGTTTGTTGCGGGCTTCATCGGGTCACCTGCGATGAATTTCCTGCCCGGCAAAGTATCAGATGATCGCACGCATGTTGTTGTCGGTGATAAGGTCAAACTTGACCTTGATCACGATGTCGAGGCCGGACGCAATGTGACGGTTGGCATTCGTCCCGAGCATTTCCGCCTGTGTGGCGATGATGCCGGGCCGGTAAGCGCCTCTGTGCGGATGGTCGAATCGCTTGGTGCGGAAACGCTTGTGTATCTTGATTTTGGCATCGGGAATGAAAACGTGACATTGCGTGTTCAGGGAACGCATCAGTTCGCCAAGGGCACGGTGCTTACGTTGTCCATTACCCCAGACATGATCCATCTGTTTGACTCCGAAACCGGCAAGCGTATTTGAACATATCTAATTTGTGCCTGATGAACCCCCGGCGATGATCTGTCGTCGGGGGTGCTTTTGTTTTGGGATATGGATCAATTTAACCTTGTCTCAAGCCTGACGAGCGGGTAGTTCGTAGTCTCTCAGAATTCAGGAGACCATCATGCAGGCAGATCAGAAAAAGGCGCTTTATGAAGAGGCGACAAAAGAACTGGTTAGCATCACCGAAGGCGAAACAAACGTCACTGCGTTGATGGCAACAGTGTCTTGCATCTTGTCCGAAAAGTTCGACTATTACTTTTGGACGGGATTTTATGTTGTTGATCCCAATAAACAAAATGAACTGGTTGTCGGGCCGTATCAAGGCACGCTTGGCTGTTTACGCATCCCGATTGGGCGTGGTGTCTGTGGGACAGCCGCGTCAACGCTCGAAACGCAATTGGTTGCCGATGTGCATGCCTTTCCGGGACACATCGCGTGCGACAGTCGGTCCAATTCGGAAATCGTCGTGCCGGTTGTTAATGCGGATGGGCAGTTGATTGCTGTGCTCGACGTCGATAGTGTCGAACTCAATTCATTTGATGAAATAGACCGCGTCGAACTTGAAACTTTAATGCAGCGCATTTTTGCGCAATGATAACTCACAAGTCCTGTGCATACAGGGCCACGGACAAACACAAACTTTGGAAGATAACCCATGGCTGGCAGTGTCAATAAAGTCATTCTCGTCGGAAACCTCGGCCGCGACCCTGAAATTCGGTTCACCCAGGCTGGCAAGAAAATCGCCAATTTCAGTATTGCGACCTCCGAACAGTGGCGAGATCGTCAGTCTGGTGAGCGTCGCGAGCGTACCGAATGGCACCGTATTGTTGTGTTCAACGAAGGTCTTGCAGATGTCGTGGAGCGCTTTGTTAAAAAAGGCAGCAAGCTTTACATCGAAGGCGTTCTTCGGACCCGCAAATGGCAGGGGCAGGACGGCAAAGACAATTACACCACTGAAATTGTCCTGGAAGGCTTCAACTCCAACCTGACCATGCTTGATAGTCGTGGCGGTGAAGGTGGCGGAATGGGTAGTGGATCGTCGTCTGGCGGCGGCTATGGCGGCGGCGGACAGGACAACGGCGGCAACTTCGGTGGCGGCGGTTCTGACGCAGGTTGGGGCAACGGTGGTTCGTCCTCTGGTGGCGGTTCTGCCCCGACTGGCGCCCCGGACCTTGATGACGAAATTCCGTTCTAAGTCAGACTCCAAAGTTATTTTTCAGGCACCCCAAAACGCGATCTGTGTTTTGGGGTGTTTTCTTTATGCCGATCCAATGCCATTTTAATGCGATCCAACGTTGGAATAAGAAGATCACATAATGACGACACCTCAAAAGCTTACGCTTGAAGACATCACCGCACGGGCAGAAGACGAACAGATATCACCCGTCAATTTCAAGCAGGTCAAATTAACCAAGAAATACCTTCTGCCGCGGATCAAGGAATTGCATAACGATATGCTTTTGCTGCGCCAGCAGTATGACCAAAGTTTTGATGTGTCGCTCAACAAGGGCGGCAAATCGTACCCGGAAGGGTTTTGTCAGGAAATCACCCTTGGGGTTAAAAGCCTTCTTGAGCAAAAGGTTGATTCTGCAACAAGTCCCGGACTAGTTGCAATACGTGACTTTGTACGCAACGGTGGCTTGGCAAAACGTGTCTGGGGTAATCTGCGAAATCAGTATTTTCAGAACGCTTTTCAGTTTGGCAGTCTATATGTCGATGTCTCAAATGACACGGTCGACATCCGCAAGGATAAAGTGGAAATATTGCCACTTTCCAAAGCCAGAGTGTTTCCGATTAACGATTATGATGGCTACACGGATTTGGCTGAGAAATACTGGAAAGGGCAGGTTTACCCAAATCGCGTGTTTCCGGATCTTGCCGTGATGTTTCCGTTATTCCTGATTACGCCAGACGGGAATATCGGCCTGCATGCGAACTACCAGACAATTTTGTACCGCAACATGCAGTATGATTTTGCATTATCCGAGAAATTCCTGTTCAGGAACAAACGCAAGGCGCTTGAGCTACCGACGCCATACCATGAAAAACTTGTCGCTGAATGTGGGGCGTGTGTAACCCCGGCAAGCGACGCGGAATTACATTCGTATTTCGATAATGCACGAGAAACGTCATTGCGGTTTGATGTCACTCGTTGCCAAGGAATGCTTGATCGCGCTATTGCGATATAAAACAATTATACGATCCTGCGCAGCAGGGTTCGCACCCACAGGTCGAAGGCAAGGTTGCCCATTTTGGTCGCTCCGATATTTGGAACCCCGCGCATGGGGCAAAGTTACACAGTCCAGGATTGTGCCTATGCGGTCATCAAGGATGATCAGGGCAGGGTTGCCGTGGCCAAAACGCCAAAGGGTGTGGTCCTGATTGGTGGCGGGGTTGAGCCGGGCGAAAGCGAACGTGATGCCCTTCACCGTGAAGCCTATGAAGAATCTGGCTATCGGGTTCGGATCCTGTCCCGGATTGGCTTTGCATCCCAGTATATTAATAATCCCGGCAAGGGCCGTTACCGACTAAAGCGCGCGACGTTTTTTCAATGTGAAATGGTCGAACGTATTGGGCCGCCACTTGAAGATGATCATGAACTGATTTGGCTGTCCTATCACGACGCGCACAGCCAGCTTATAAGGCTATTTCACCAATGGGCACTCGAAGTCGTCGGGAAAAGCTGACGAACCCTCAGTTTCTCAGCCAGTGTATATTTATCCACAGCATTTTTTAAATTTCTTGCCAGATCCACACGGGCAGGGATCATTACGTCCGGCCCGATGGGGCGCTGCGCTCGGTTTGATACCATTCGCATTTGGGAAATCACCATCGACATACACCCATTTACCGGCACGGCGTTCAAAGTTTGACCGTTCATGGAGGTGATGGTGCTGCCCGTTTTCATTAAATCGGGCAATGAATTCGACCTGTCCCGTCTGATCGAGCAATCCACCTGCTTTGCGGTCAATGATCTCAAGCCCGATCCAATCAGTTTGATCGTGTTCAATGCTTTTTGCATCGAACGCACCGCGCTTTTCAGCGGCGATGGTATCGGACAAATAGGCGCCATTGCGCAGAACAAAGGCACAATAGCGGGATCGCATCAATTCTTCCGCTGTGCTCGGATAATCTGCGCCGGATAGAAACCGACCGCAGCAGTGATCAAATCTGCGTGAGCTGCCGCACGGGCAAAGGTCTGTTTCTGAGGAATCGGGCATGGTTTGGCTTCCGGTCTTGATCGTTTGCGGGCGAACATAATGGTATCGCGCCATCGTAGTGATTTCCAGCTCGGGGGGAACATTTTCTGTGTCAGGATCGTTGGAAACCCTAGTACGTGACTGATGGTCAACTCTGCTGCGCAATTTGGGTCGTTTGCCTTTGTTTCGCCTTATATCGTTTATACCGTGAGTTATTGGCGCTTTTCATTCCCGACAGGAAAAGTCGGGTATAGAAATTAAAACGCTGATATCGAGTGATTAATATAACTGAAACGCTGGTCAGAAGTTCTTGACGGATTTGGTCGGGTTTAGATATATTAATTGTGCGGGTGGGGGCCCAAAGGCACCGCCGGATCGAAGTCCGGCCTATTGGCGGACAATGAAATTGTCGATTTGCTTCAAGTAAGGATGAGACACCATGAATACAGACTCTTTTCGCATCAGCTGTCCTCTCCCATAGACCTTTCAATGGGATGAAAATGCGACCGGACGACTTTGGCCTTCTTGGTCTTAATCCGGTCATCCACGTGAATAAGTTCACAAACGACAGTGTTTGCGCGTCATCTAAATTCTGACTGGCTCCGTATGCATATACAGGTGTCGACGCGTTAACCTCTCAGGAGGACAGAAAATGAGCGCCATTAAATTACCAGCTGTTTCCCAGGAAGATGGTTTCTCGGGATATCTCCGCGAAGTTTGGAAGTTTCCAATGCTGACCGTGGACGAAGAATACATGCTTGCGCACCGTTATCAGGATCATGACGATACTGCTGCTGCGCACAAGCTTGTCACCAGTCACTTACGCCTTGTTGCCAAAATCGCATTCGGGTATCGCGGCTATGGCCTGCCGATGGCTGATCTTGTGGCAGAGGGCAATACCGGCCTGATGCGTGCGGTTCAGAAATTTGACCCGGAACGTGGTTTCCGCCTGTCGACTTATGCGATGTGGTGGATCCGTGCTGCCGTAACTGAATACGTCCTGCAAAGCTGGTCGATGGTTAAGCTTGGCACGATGGCTGCACAGAAAAAGCTGTTCTTCAGCCTGCGCAAAGCCAAACGTCAGCTTAACATCTATGACAATGGTGAATTGTCGCCAGAACAGGCATCTCAGGTTGCCGAACGCCTTGGCGTTACGGATCGTGAAGCGCTTGATATGAACCGCCGTCTTGCGGCGCGTGATTTCTCGCTCAATACGCCGATGCCCAAAGACGAAGGCATGGAGTATCTCGATACCCTGTCATCGGATGCGCCAAGCCCGGAAGCCTTGGTCGGAAACGAAGAAGAACGCGTGCTTAATAATGGTATGCTGAAAAACGCGATGGGTGAACTCCCGGAACGTGAACAGGAAATCATCAAAGCCCGTTTCCTCAGCGACGATCCGATTACGCTTGAGAAACTCGGCGAACGTTTCGGTGTTAGCCGTGAACGTGTCCGCCAGCTTGAGGCCCGTGCCTTTAAGAAAATTCAGGAAAGCGTTCTGAGCCAACACGCCGCAGCGTGATCAGTTCAATCATCCGACAAAATCAGGCGACATCCAATGGGTGTCGCCTTTTTGTATGAGGAATAGGGGCATTGCTGGTATCAGCACAGGTCGCTTTGGTCGGGCGCATTATGGTCTCATGACGTGAGCCTTTAGCGCGGCTGCGCATTACCGCGAACACGTCTTGCCTTTTCGATCATTTCAATCGTCTTGTTCCAAAGCTTATACGGGGCAAGTCTTGTTGCATCGGCCCATTGCGCGTCGGCGGCATCTCCGCCGGCACATAAATCCGCACCAACGGCCTCGGCAGTAAAATCAATCAGGGTATAATGATACTGGATGATGCCATCCGGTGCGGGTGAAATCAGGTCCACCGTGTCGACAAGAACCGGGGGGGATATTTCGATGCCAGTTTCTTCAAGAATTTCACGCCTGACCGCTTGTTCAAGCGTTTCGCCAAGTTCCTGAGCCCCGCCAGGAAGGCTCCAGCTACCAATGTTGGGTTCTTTGCCCCGTTTGATCAGCAAGACATGATCGTCATGCCAGACCACAGCCCCGACACCGATGATGGGGCGCGGCAGGAATGTACGAACATCGGGGTCAGACATCGTCTTCATCGTCTTCATCGTCTTCATCGTCTTCAAGATCATCATCGGGGTCGGGGACCTCGTGAACGATTTTCCCGGTCATTTCGCGGGCGCGAATGGTTGGGGTGCCCAAAAACTGTTCTTCTGATTCAGGACGCAACGACATGACAAAATCAACCGCCGGGGCATCTCCAACCGCAAATTGACGCGCTGTTTCATAGTCAGGTGCGCGTACTTTGGATGTTTTGATGCCGACTGACCCATTGTCGTCGTATATGTATTCGACAATCCAGACCTTCAAAATAACTCCATCGGGCTGCTATTTGATGATTTGCTGTTTGTTTGGTTGCACCGCAATCTTGAATGCTGGTATCACTTAAAAATAGGGAGTTATCCCTGATCCAATGTCGCAGTAGTACCATATTCATACTGATAAATGGTGAATGCCAAAAGCTATTCTTACGGTTTGGGTATTCTAATGCGGCTTATCAGCACAGGTGACCAATGAACGCCAAGCGCGACGATAAACATGACGCGGACAAGCACGGCTCCGCACTGCCGAGCCCGGGTTTCTTTGCGCGTGTGCGCGCCTATTTCCTGACCGGTGTTCTGATCAGTACACCACTTGCGATTACCTTTGGACTGGCTTGGTGGTTTATTGAGTTTGTCGACAGCAAGGTGATGCCGCTGATCCCGGCACATTACAATCCCGAAGCATATCTTCCTGACGGCTACCAGGAATACGGTATTCCGGGATTTGGTCTTCTGGTTATGCTGGTGTTCATCACCATGGTTGGCTGGTTTACCACCAACTTTGCCGGTCGTGCTTTGATTAAGCTGTATGAGCGCATTCTGGGCCGTATTCCGGCAGTGCGCAGCATCTATGGTGCGATCAAACAAATTCTTGAAACGGTTCTGGCCAATCAGTCCAATGCATTCCGCCAGGCGGTGTTGCTTGAGTATCCACGCCGCGGCATGTGGGCGATTGGGTTCATTACTGGTGAAACCAAGGGCGAGGTTCAACACCTTACCGAAGATACGGTCATCAACATCTTTTTGCCGACAACGCCAAATCCGACATCGGGTTTCCTGTTGTTTGTGCCGCGTCAGGATGTCGTCATTCTTGATATGTCGGTCGAAGAGGCCATCAAGATGGTGATGTCTGGCGGTATTGTAACCCCACCGGATCGCCGTTCGCCCGAAGAACAGAAACAGCCGCGGGTTTCGTCGAAAACCTACGAAGACCTTGATGTGCTGCGCGAAAAAGAAAACAGCCCCATTTTGGTTTCGCGTGACATTGCCCCCCGTCAAAAGTCCGATAGTACCGAAGATACCGGGAAGGCCGGGCAGGGCGAAGATGACAAACATCGCGAAGACGCGTGATCACTTGGCCGTTGCCGGTGACTAACAGTTAAAACAAGGGCGCATGCCAAGCTGGCTGCGTCCTTTGTTGTGTCTGTCTATACGGTTCTTACTCGCGGCGTCTTTTTATCCGGACCGGAAGTATCGCACGGCCTCATCGCGTTCGAACAGATACAGCAACAAACGTAACGCTTCGCCACGTGTTTTTTGTAAATCTGGATCACGATCCACAATCAGACGGGCATCATCGCGGGCAATTGCCAATAAATCGCCGTGTAACTCCAGATTGGCCAAGCGATATTCCTGAAGTCCGCTTTGACGCGTACCAAGAACTTCGCCCGCACCGCGAAGTTTCAAGTCTTCTTCGGCGATGATAAAGCCGTCCTCTGTTTCGCGCATGATCTTAAGGCGCGCCTTGGAAACCTGTCCCAACGGGCTGCCATAAAGCAGCAGGCAGGTGGACGCCGCATCCCCACGACCAATACGCCCGCGCAACTGATGAAGCTGGGCCAGGCCAAATCGTTCGGAGTGCTCAATCACCATGATGGTGGCATCAGGTACATTGACGCCGACTTCAATAACGGTGGTCGCAACAAGGACCGATGTATCGCCATGGGCAAAGCGCTCCATGACTTCATCTTTTTCCTTAGCCTTCATTTTGCCATGCACAAGCCCGACGCGGGCGTCACCGAACAACTCAACCAAGATGCGATAGCGTTCCTCGGCAGCCTGAAGGTCGAGAATTTCTGAATCTTCGACCAACGGGCAGACCCAATAGATTTTGGTGCCTGTGCGCATAGCGCGCCCTATGCCCGAAATGACGTCATCGACCTTATCAATCGGCAAAACGCGGGTATCTACCGGTTTTCGTCCCGGTGGCTTTTCATCAAGCCGCGATACTTCCATATCGCCAAATGCGGTCAAGGTCAGGGTGCGTGGGATCGGGGTCGCGGTCATGACCAGAACATCGACAGCTTGGCCTTTGCCAGCCAGCATCAAACGTTGATGAACGCCAAATCGGTGCTGTTCATCTACAACGGCAAATGCAAGGTCAGAAAAAACAACATCATCCTGAAATAGCGCGTGGGTACCGACGGCAATCTGCACATCACCATTGGCAAACCCTTCAAGAGTTGCCTTGCGGGCTTTACCCTTGTCACGCCCGGTTAGGATCGCACATTTAATCCCGATTTGTTCGAGTAATGGACCTATCGTTTCAAAGTGCTGACGGGCCAGGATTTCGGTCGGTGCCATTATGGCTGCTTGGCGGCCGCATTCCACAGCATTGAGCATGGCCATCAGCGCAACAACGGTCTTGCCCGAACCAACATCGCCTTGCAAAAGGCGCAACATCCGGCCTTCACTGGCCATATCGTCATAGATATCGGCCAGTGCACGTTGTTGTGCGCCTGTCATGGCAAAGGGCAGGTTCGCGGCAAGCTTTTGTCGCAAATCACCCGCACCATTGGTCACGCGCCCACCAAGCTTGCGCATTTTTGCCCGGATCAGCGACAAGGCCAGTTGATTGGCGAGCAATTCGTCATAGGCAAGCCGTTGGCGGGCCGGATGATCAGGCGATAGATCAGCGGCGTCTTCGGGGTTATGAATTGTGCGAAGCGCACTGGCGAGATCAGGCCATTTATGACGCGCAACCAATGCCGGGTCGTGCCATTCCGGAAGTTCTGGAACCAATTGAAGGGCGGCACGCATTGCCTTGGTCAGGGTTTTGCCCGTCACACCGGCAGACATCGGATAGACCGGCTCGACGGTTTGAATTTCCGCGCGCTCGGCTTCTGTGCCAATCCGATCGGGGTGGGTGATCTGATATTCGTTACGATAATGATCGACCTTGCCCGACACGATGCGCTTTTCCCCGACGGGAAGCACATCATTGAGGTATTTGGCCCGCGCATTAAAAAATGACAGGACCAGAGTACCGCTGAGCGTTTTGCAAATCACGCGATAGGGCCGGCGCCGGTTTGGGGATGGCTCGTGGCGTTCGACCCAGACATCCATGGTCACAACCGAACCATCGATTGTTTCATCAAGTGGTGGCGAAAAACGACGGTCAATGATCCCCGATGGCAGGTGCCAGAGTAAATCGGCAACATGTTCACCACCGATCAAGCGCACGACCAGTGGCTTTAACCGCGGCCCGATACCGGGCAGGGTTTCGATTTCGGCAAAAAGCGGGAATAAAATTTCCGGGCGCATGTCGGTTTTCGTTGCAACTTTCGACGAGAACGTTAATAGAACAAATAGGTTTACCGGACGGGTATACAACAAAATTATCGCGCAACAACCATCAAGTCACCCTTTGATGCAAAATCACCTGATCACGGCATGGACCAAAAGCGTATTTTACCGTACAAACCATGCCACAGAATATCATATAGCGCCGTGCAAAAGGCTGCTGTGCAGAATTAAGTCAGGAGATCGATTATGACAGATAACATTTCGGAACTTGAAATGCGGCGCAAGAAGCTGCTGTTCCGTGGTGGTCATCGTGGTACCAAGGAAAACGATATCCTGATCGGTCGCTTTATGGACGAGCATCTTGCGACGTTGACCGCAGAACAGCTTGATACATTTGAAGCCCTGATTGTGGACGTTCCCGATGCTGATTTTTTCAAATGGGCGACGCGTAAGGAAGCAGCACCGGCGGAGTATGATACCGATGTGCTGCATATGATTCAGGATTTGAGCAACGCCTGATAAAACATTGAAAAAAATCAAAGAAATCTTATCATCCAAAGGCCGAAAACGCGTTGGTGGTGTCCCCGAAGGTGCGGACGCACTTGTTTTGCGTGAACTGCTTGATGCCAAGGCATCGAACAGCACGATCTTGCATGTTGTAAGCGATGACAAACGCATGGCGCAGCTGGCAGAAGCATTACGCTTTTTCGCTGGTGAGGTGGAAGTCCTGACACTGCCTGCGTGGGATTGCCTGCCGTATGACCGTGTCTCGCCGATTTCGGAAGTCACCGCACGTCGCGTGGAAACACTGACCATTTTGGCCGAAGGGGACGCCCCCAAAGCCGGACACGGGCGAATTGTCCTGACAACGGCGGCTGCGATCCTGCAGCGCGTACCGCGCGTTGATGTTATGCGTGCCGGAAAACTGGCCTTTAAGGCAGGGGCGGAATATGACCGCGCGGAACTGACCGCTTATTTCGAGCGGATGGGCTACAACCGGTCGGAACAGGTGATGGAGCCGGGCGACTATGCCGTGCGTGGTGATATCGTCGATATTTTCGCACCGGGCATGAATGAACCAGTGCGGCTTGATTTCTTTGGCGATGAGATCGAAAGCATCCGGCGTTTTGACGTTGAAAGCCAACGCACGATTGGCAAGGTCAAGGAAATCGCTCTTATGCCGGTTGGTGAAGTGTTTCTCGACCCCGAAAGCATTTCACGGTTTCGCAGCAATTATCGCGAATTGTTTGGCGCGGTTTCGCAAACTGATCCGCTGTATGAATCGATCAGTAACGGCCTGAAATATGGCGGCATGGAACATTGGTTGCCGCTGTTTCATGATGGGCTTGATACGATTTTCGCCTATCTGCCCGGTACTGTCATTAGCCTTGATTACCAATACGGCGAAGTCCTTGAAAACCGTCTTGAGATGATCGATGACTACTATCAGGCGCGCTTGAACATCAAGGGTGGTGGACTTTCGGGCGACAACGTCTATAAACCGGTACCAACCGAACGGCTGTATCTGGATCAGGCCGAATTTGACCGTATGCTGTCGGACCGGGTTGTCCTTGAATTTTCCCCTTATTACGAGGCCGAAGATCCCGAACGCGGGATTTACGACATTGGCGCGCGTGCAGGGCGTGATTTTGGTGATGTGCGCGCACGGGCCGATACCAACCTTTACGAAGCGTTGCGGGACTTCATTACCGAACAACGTGGCAAAGAAAACCAGATCGCCATTGCGGCCTATTCTGATGGATCGCGTGATCGTATGGTTTCGCTTTTGCGTGAACATGGTGTTGGTAAAGTCGTTACCGCAGAATGCTGGGAAGACATTACCGATGATCTGACATTTGAGCAGGTTGCGGTTGTTATCCTTGATATGGAACGCGGTTTTCGCCGAGAAGGTTTTTGGTTCGTCACCGAGCAGGATATCCTTGGCGACCGGATGAGCCGCCCGGGTGGGCGCCGTCGCAAGGCTGATAATTTCCTGCGTGAGGCCTCCGAGATTTCCGAAGGCGATCTTGTGGTTCATCTTGAACATGGGATCGGACGGTATCTTGGCCTAAAGACCGTTACGGCTGGTGGTGCACCGCACGACTGTCTAGAGCTGGAATATGACGGCGGTGACAAGCTGTTCGTTCCGGTGGAAAATATCGAAGTCCTGTCGCGCTATGGCTCGGACGAGGGGCTTTCAATCCTTGATAAGCTGGGCGGCGTTGCCTGGCAGGCGCGTAAGGCCAAGCTGCGCGAACGTATTCGCGATATGGCGGCCAAACTGATCAAGGTCGCGGCTGAACGTCATTTGCGCAAAAGTGCCGTACTCAGCGCGCCTGAAGGCAGCTATGACGAATTCTGTGCCGGGTTCCCTTTTGCCGAAACCGAAGACCAGGCACGTGCAATTGTCGATACGCTCGACGACCTTGCGGCAGGAAAGCCGATGGATCGTCTTGTCTGTGGCGATGTCGGCTTTGGCAAGACCGAGGTCGCCATGCGGGCCGCCTTTACAGCCGTGATGTCAGGCAAACAAGTTGCCATCGTCGCCCCGACAACACTGTTGTGTCGTCAACATTACCTGAACTTCAAGGAACGCTTTGACGGGCTCCCTGTGCGTGTTGAGCAACTGTCGCGTCTTGTGACCGGTAAAAACGCCAAGCTGGTCAAGGACAACCTTGAAAGCGGACATGTTGATATCGTCTGCGGCACGCATGCTTTGCTTGGCAATGGTGTTCATTTCAAAGACCTTGGTCTTTTGATCGTCGATGAAGAACAGCACTTTGGCGTTAAACATAAAGAGCGTCTGAAAGAACTTAAATCTGACGTCCATGTTCTGACCCTGACGGCTACACCTATCCCGCGCACCCTGCAACTCGCTCTGACCGGGGTTAAGGAACTGTCGATCATTGCGACACCGCCGGTAGACCGTCTTGCCGTGCGGACATACATCACACCGTACGATCCGGTGGTTGTCCGTGAGGCAATTTTGCGCGAGCGCCATCGTGGCGGGCAGGTGTTTTATGTTTGCCCACGGGTCAATGAGCTTTCGCGTGTTGCCAAGGAACTCGAAGCGCTTGTTCCGGAAATCAAGTTTGATGTTGCCCATGGTCGAATGGGTGCACGTGACCTTGAACAGGTGATGACCGACTTTACCGATCGCAAGTTTGATTTGTTGCTGGCGACCAACATTATTGAATCGGGCATTGATGTGCCCAACGCCAACACCATGATCATTCACCGTGCGGATATGTTTGGTCTGGCTCAGCTTTATCAGCTGCGCGGTCGGATTGGGCGGTCAAAACAACGTGCGTATGCCTATCTGACACTGCCGAATGGCAAGAAACTGACCGCAACAGCGCTTAAGCGGCTTGAGGTCATGCAGACCCTTGATAGCTTGGGTGCTGGCTTTAACCTTGCCAGCCACGATCTTGATATTCGTGGGGCCGGGAACCTTTTGGGCGAAGAACAATCCGGCCATATCAAGGAAGTCGGGATCGAACTTTATCAGCAAATGATCGAAGAAGCTGTGGCCGAAGCCAAGGGTGAGATCGAGGCCTCTGACGAGGCAAGCTTCATTCCACAGATCAATATCGGTATGCCGGTTCTGATCCCGGATCGCTATGTGCCTGATTTGGGCGTGCGTCTGGGGCTGTATCGGCGGATTTCTGAATTGCGATCACGGGAAGAAGTCGATCAGTTTGCAGCAGAAATGATTGACCGGTTCGGCAAACTCCCCAAAGAGGTGGAGAACCTTCTGGATGTTGTGACCATCAAACAATGGTGTCGTGTTGCCAATATTGAAAAGCTTGATGCCGGGCCAAAAGGGGCATTGATTACCCTGCGTAACAATGAATTCCCAAATCCGGGCGGACTGGTCGGCTTTATTCAGCAACAGGTCGGTGTTGCCCGATTGCGTCCCGACCATAAGATCGTCTATGCCGCGGGTTGGGATGGACCGACCGATCGGTTGGAAGGTCTGAAACGCTTAATGAAACGGCTTTCGGATATCGCAGAAAAAACATAAAGAAAAGGCGGGTAAAAAATTGTTATTCCGCCTTTTTTCTTTATCGATCCACCTTTATAATGCGGGTGTTTCTTCTTGTCGGGCAAGCCGCACCATGCGCTGAAGAATTTCAGGTTCCTGTGCGCCCGACAGTGCATGACGACCGTTAAAGACAAAGCACGGAACACCGGTCACACCCATCTGATGTGCAACCCGGTTTTCCTGTCCAACGAAATCACGGTCCATATCGCCGGCAAGGTAATCCAGGATTTCATTTCGGTCTTCGCCGTGTGTTACGGCAATTTCCGCCAGAATATCAAGGTCGCCAATGTTTTGACCTTCAAGGAAATAGGCCACAAACAGGTCCTCGACCAAGGCATTGCCAACGGCAGGGCGTTCTGAGCACACCTTGAAAATCAGGCGATGTGAGTCTGTTGAATCCGGTGTGATTTTGATGTCGTCGAACTTAAAATCAATGCCAACGGCTGCCCCGGCCGTTTCGATGGCCTTATAAACGCGCGTGGCACTTTCAGCCCCGCCAAACTTGGCCGACAGATAAAGTTTCCGGTCAATGCCGCCATTTGGCATGTCCGGGTTAAGCAGGAAAGGCCGCCAGTTGATAATCAGGTTATCAAGCTGTTCGCGCGACAATGCCTTTTCAAGGCGCTTTTTACCGATGTAGCACCATGGACAAATCGTATCGACGATTGCCTCGATACGGATCGGCATCAATGATGTTTCGTTTTGTCCAGCATGCCAATTCATTGCGTTATCCGTTTAAAAAAGACGTGCCTGTTGCAAGCGGCGCAATCCCTAAATGATCGGCGACCGTTTGGCCAATATCCGCAAAGGTTTCGCGCATTCCAAACGGGCCGGGCGCAATTGCAGGACCAAAGGCCAGTACCGGCACAAACTCACGCGTGTGATCATTCCCACGCCAGGTCGGATCACACCCATGATCTGCCGTCACAATCACTAGATCACCCGGTTTCAGGGCGTTGCGCAATTCCGGGATACGGACATCAAACTCTTCAAGTGCATTGGCATAGCCCGGCACATCGCGACGATGGCCGAATTCCATGTCAAAGTCGACAAGGTTGGTAAACACAATGCTGTTATCAGGTGCTTCGGCGATTTCACTCATCATGGCGTCAAACAGGGCCATATTGCCCGATGCCTTGACCTTTTTCGCAATCCCACGGTGGGCATAGATATCAGCGATTTTGCCAACCGAAATAACCGTACCGCCCGCATCGCTGAACAGATCAAGCAAAGTGGGTTTGTGCGGCGGGATGGCCAAATCACGACGGTTTGCAGTACGTTTGAAATCCGCCGGGCTTTCGCCTATGAACGGGCGGGCAATCACACGGCCAATGTTATACGGCTCGACCAGTTTGAAGGCGATTTCGCAGATGTCATAAAGCCGATCAAGACCGAAATGTTCTTCGTGTGCGGCAATCTGAAACACGCTATCGGCCGATGTATAGCAAATCGGCATGCCGGTTTTGATATGTTCCTGACCAAGATCGGCAATGATGTTTGTGCCAGATGCATGGCAATTACCAAGAATCCCGGGCAGCTTTGCCTGTTTGATAAAGGCATCGGTCAATTCCGTTGGAAACGTCGGAACCGTTTGCGGGAAATAGCCCCAATCGAAATCGACGGGCACACCGGCAATTTCCCAATGACCACTTGGGGTGTCTTTGCCGCGTGACAGTTCCTTGGCATGGCCAAACGCCCCAAGGATCGCACCGCCATGATCCAATCCCGGTGGAACGCGACCAGTGGCGTCCTTTGCGGCTTCGCCCAGACCAAGTGCGACCATGTTTGGAATATGCAATGGCCCACTGCGTTGATCGTTATCAGCAAGGCCCTGTGCACAATGTTCGGCAATATGACCAAGAGTATCAGAACCCTGATCACCGAATTTGGCCGCATCCGGTGCGCTGCCAATGCCAAAGCTGTCTGCCACGATGATGATGGCACGTGCCATTAATGTTGTCCTTTAACCATGTTCTGCCGTCTTATTCTGTCTGGCAGATAGTAATTTTTTCTAGTAGTTGCCAGTCGCCGCAGGTGCATTGTTCTGATCAAGGCCGCAGGTTTCCAGCAGGGGGGTTAAAACGCCACTTGCCCCAAACCGGAAGGTTTGCGGTGTTGCCCAGCCGTCGCCCATGATCTCATCAGCAATTGCAAGATAAAGGACCGCGTCATCGGTGGTTTTCACCCCGCCAGATGCCTTGAAACCAGCAATAGCACCATCTTCATCGCGCGCATCACGGATGGCTGTCAGCATGGCAACAGCTGATTCCGGTGTGGCACCAACCGGAACTTTCCCGGTTGAGGTTTTGACAAAATTCGCACCATGTTTGATCGCAAGGCGTGCGGCGTCATAAATCTTTGACAAGTCATCAAATTCACCAGTTTCAAGGATGACTTTCATGGTGGTCATGGGGCCGCAGGCCGTGCGTGTTGCGTCAAGAACATCAACCACACTTGCCAAGTCACCCGACAGAAACGCCTTATAGGGAAGAACCAGATCAACTTCATCGGCACCCTTGGCAACGCAGTCGGCTGTTTCATCGCCAACGCGCTGGGCATTGGTGCCGCCTTCGGGGAAGTTAACCACTGTCGCGGTTTTAACCCCGCTTTGGCCCAGTGCCCGCCATGACGTTTCAACGAACGGTGAGAACACACAAACCGCAGCTGTATTGCCCGCAGGCGTTTGCGCGCGTTTGCACAGGGCCTCAATTACCTCGGGCGTATCGTCATCATTCAAGCTGGTCAGATCCAGAACGGAAATGGCGCGACGCGCGGTTTCGGCGTCAGAAACGGCCTTTTTCGCGGCCATTTTAATAACGTCGGGAACGGTTTTCGGGTCGAACATCAGGTCATCCTTGCAACGCGTAGAACGCAAATTATTCTGGTGTGCATCACCATTTAACGATGATGACGAAAGACGGTTTCAATCACGGTCTAATCGAGACTGAATACCGGCGACAAAGGTATCCAACCTTGGCCAAGCAATCAATCAATCCGTCCCAAAACACAGTTTCAATCAGAACCTGCCAATGACCCGTCTGATGGATTATTTTGACAGTAAAAGTTGCCCTTCGCGGCCCGGTAATGGTTCTGCGCCAGCGACAGAACACAAATACCCACCCGGAACGATCAGGCGAATGCCAATGCGCGAATAAAGAACGCCGTTGGTCCGGCTTGAAAATGTGGTTCTCTGACCGGTTTCGCAATCAAGAACATATCCAAGTTCTTGACCCGCCTTGACGATTGCTCCTGCATCAATGCCAAAAACCACCATGCCGCCATGCGGTGCCATCACACGGTCAACACCCGAAAGAGGCGTGGCATCACATTTCGCATCAGGAAGCGCTCCCGGATCGCCTTTGATCAGGCCGCGACGCTGCAGGAACTTAAACAGATTGTCGGCATCCTTGATGGCATAGTCATCATAGACATCGCGGTCGCCGCGAAGCTCAATCGTTGTGGCAAGGGTCGCCATTGGAATGGGGAATTTATCGCCATAGACCCGGCGCAACTCGACCCATGGACGGCTGAAAGCCTCGTCAAACGGATTGTCGCCGCTGATTTCGGCAATCAAACTGCATTCCGAGCCAATCTGGGCTGAGAGGTCAGCCGCATCTGGCCAGTTGTGATCGCTGATGTAAAGATGCATCGGGGCTTCCCAGTCACAATGCAAATCCATCACATAATCTGCATCAATCGCCAGTTCCGCAAGGGTCAGACGCAAATCAACAAGATCGGTTAGCGGTGCACTGTCTTTGCGGTGCAGGGCAATCAGGCGTCGCAATTCGCTACGAATAATTGCAACATTCTGATCGGCATCCTGCGTCAGCTTGGATGCTGCCGCCTCAATCAGGGCCGGGCTTAAATCCGGATAATGCCGGTTAAAGTTTTGACCACTGCGCATTTCAAACCGGCCAAGTGGTTTCATATCGACATACTGGGTAAAGCCGATTGGGTTGGCGAACGGAACAATAACGATTTCGCCGGTGATTTCAGCTTTGGCGTCGGCTTCTTTAAGCAAGGCTTCAAGGTGATGAAGGGTAATGACACCGGGAAGTTCATCGGCATGCAAGGCAGCCTGAAAATAGGCTTTCGGCCCACTGCCGACCTTGCCATAGCGGCGCACGGTCAGTGCTCTGGATGTCCCCATCTGCGGACGCACAAGGTTAATGCGGTCTTCTTGCATTTTCTGGTCCTGCGTTGGCAACGATATGACGTGATGAAACTATACAATTTTTTGATATCAATACTGCGTTGTCGACAGCACATGTTGACCAAAAACATTCAAATCAGACCCCCATGGGTTTGATTTTACCGGGCAGTTTATCCTTACGTTTTTCGCTTCGCCGTAAGTACCGCTCGATCATCTTAAAGCCAAGTGTCAGGACATACACAATGATCAGATAAATCAGACCAGCGGAAATAAACGCCTCATAGGGCAGGGCGGTGCGGGCAACAATCTTGCGGGCGGCACCGGTTAATTCAATCAAGGTCACCGTCGATGCCAGCGATGTGGCTTTAAGGGTGAAAATGACGTCATTGGTATAGGCAGGCCAGATCATCTGCCACATACGCGGGAAAATAATGCGGCGGTAGGTGGTGAACGGAGTCATCCCGCATGCGCGTGCTGCTTCGATTTCACCGCTCGGAACGTTTTGAATGCCACCGCGCATGATTTCGGCGACGTAGGCCGCGGTATTGAGAACAAATGTCAGAAGACAGTACCAGTATGGATCGCGCAGATATGTCCACGTCCAATGGTCCTGAATGCCATCAATGTTGGCAACCAGCTGACCGACCCCGTAATACATCATGAACAACTGCCCGATCAGGGGGGTGCCGCGGAACATATAGATGAACGCAAAGGGAACGGCCTGTATCCAGACTTTCTTGGACACCCGGGCCACCGCAAGCGGAATGGCCAGAACGGTGCCAAAGGCAACAGAAATCACCAAAAGCTGCGCTGTCAGCAAGAATCCGCGCCACAACCAGACATCATATTTTGTCAGAACATAAATAAAATCTTCAAACATCTATCAGGCCCTCGCGATCCCGCGGGCAGCCCGCTTTTCAAGTCGGTTGAAAACGAAAAGAGAAATCGTCGTAAAGGCCAGGAACATCAACATCGCAACAAGATAGAAGGTAAAGGGTGCTTTTTCGGTTCCGGCGCCGATTGCGGCCTTGCGCATGATTTCCTCAACACCGACCACAGAAATAAGGGCCGTATCCTTGATCAAAACCTGAAACAGATTATTCAAACCGGGCAGGGCAAACCGCCATAGTTGTGGAAGCTTGATACGCAGGAATATTTGGCGGGGTGTCATGCCACATGCGGTTGCTGCTTCAATCTGACCGACCGGGATGGATTGTATGGCTGCGCGGAAGACTTCAGACGCAAACGCGCCCTGAACCAATGCCAAGGCCGCGACCCCTGACCAGAATGCTGGAATATCAACGCGGGTTTCTTCGCCCGACAGCCACTCAGCAAGATTCTGAATGGCAATGGTACCACCAAAATAAATCAACAAAATAACAAGAAGTTCGGGAATTCCACGGATAATGACAGTGTAACTTTCACCTATAATACGCAGCAGGCGGAACGACGACAATTTCGCCGATGCCCCCAGCAACCCGATAATGATCATAAAAGGCAACACAGATAGGCAAAGCTGAATCGTGACAAATCCCCCTTCAAGCATTTGCCAGCCGCGGCCGTATAAATCAAACATGGTTTCTCCAGCAAACCTTGATGCCCATCGATATCATTCGTGTGCGATGACCTGAACCAACAGAAACGGAAAAGGGCGGCAACTATGTGCCGCCCCGAAATATCCGTTGATCAACGCGAATGCAGGTTGACGGATGTGAAATATTTTTTGTTGATTTCTTCATAGGTGCCGTCGGCAAGAATGTCCGCCAGCGCCTTGTTGAAGATTTCTTTCAAATCCTGATCTTCCTTACGGATACCAATACCTTCGCCAGCACCAAACCATTCTTCCGGTGCAAATGCATCCGATACGAATGCATATCCGGCGGCGTCATCAGACTCTACCCATTTCAAAAGTACGCCGGAATCAGCCAGGGTCACGTCGATACGACCAGCAACCAGATCGAGCAACGCGTTATCCTGGGTGTCATAAAGACGGATTTCAACGCCCGGGAAGTTATCTTCGAGGAACGAAGAATGCGTGGTCGAACGCTGGACACCAACGACCATGCCATCGAGTGCATCTTCAACAACTTCGCCATCGGCATAGGCATTGACTTCCATGCCTTCCTTACCAACGAAAACGGCCGGGCTGGCACTATAATAGTTGGTGAAATCGATCGAACGTTTCCGTTCTTCGGTGATCGACATCTGGGCGATAATGGCATCGTACTTTTTAGCCAACAGGCCAGGAATCATGCCGTCCCAATCCTGCGTGACAATTTCGCAGGTTAAGCCAGCTGATTCACAAAGAGCATTTGCAATATCAACATCAAAACCGATGGCCTTGCCGTTGGCATCAATCTCGTTGAACGGGGGGTAAGCACCCTCGGTCGCAATAACCACTTTTTCCCATGCAGCATTTGCCGCAGAAGCACTCATTGCCACGCCAAGCGCAGCAGCGGTTGCAACCTTGATCCATTTTTTCATTCATAGTCTCCCTTGTTGATTGGAACAGCACGCAATTCTTACGGCTATTCTTGGACAGCTGCATATCAATGCAGCTGTCACCCCAGATCAGAAATCACGCTGAAGAAATTGTTTCATGCGGTCTGATTTTGGATTCTCGAAAACTTCTTTCGGGTCGCCGAACTCTTCAACGCATCCTTGATGCAGATACATCACGTGGCTCGATACCCCTTTGGCAAATCCCATTTCGTGGGTCACCACAAGCATTGTGCGACCCTCTTCTGCCAGATCTGTCATGACACGTAAAACTTCGCCAACCAGTTCCGGGTCGAGTGCGGATGTTGGTTCATCAAACAAAAGAACTTCGGGCTCAATGGCAAGTGCGCGTGCAATGGCCGCGCGCTGTTGCTGTCCACCAGAAACATGCCCCGGATAGTAATCGCGACGCTCGTACATGCCGACTTTATGCAGCAGCGCATCCGCGCGTTCGATGGCTTCCTTTTTCGGAATGCCCAGAACATGTACAGGTGCTTCGATCACGTTTTCCAGAATGGTCAGATGGCTCCAGAGGTTAAAGCTCTGAAACACCATCGCCAATTTGGTGCGAATACGTTGGAGTTGTTTTTTGTCGGCCGCATCCTGACTGCCGTCCTTGAGGGTGCGCATGCGGATCAATTCCCCATGAACATGGACGTTCCCCGCGTTCGGGGTCTCAAGAAGGTTGATGCAGCGCAAAAATGTACTTTTGCCTGAGCCTGAAGAACCAATAATGGAAATTACATCGCCGGTGTTGGCTGTCAAATCAATGCCCTTGAGAACTTCGTGGTCCCCAAAACTTTTGAACATCCCTTCAACCTGCAAGGCGGGTATGTTTTTGCTCATATCGAGTTAAAATTTCCCCTGTTGAAAGTTCTGAAATTCGAATTCGTCTTTAACATCTGCAAACGGATGTCCCCCTACAATTCACGCAGTAGCGTTCCTTGTGGGGTAAATAATTGCCTGTCGGTCGCAGGTATTTCCACAGGTTTTTGCAGTTTTATGAAGAAATCTACGACTTTGCCTGCTTTATAAGCACTTTGCGCAATCTTCCCGCAAAAATCGTGCATCAGTACGTGTTTTTACGCAATAAAAAACCACTTAAAAATATTGGATTGTTTGACAGGGGGCTAAATATCACGGGTATTTTCCGTCCTCGAAACGTCCATACCGTGTAATTCCTCTTCGTTATCTCAAACCCGGCACTATCTAAAGGTGGGTAGGGCTTGGTGAACTCTGACCTGTTCTGACTTTAAACATATCACTGATTGGGAAGCACCGATTGCAAGAAGCGAAGAACTTCATCATGCATTCGATGAGGTTGCTCGCACATTTCGTTTGATGACGGCAATAGGGAATTAGCTTCTTCACTGACCATCGTCGATGCATCCGATGCGGCGGCGACATTTTGCGAGACTTCCTGCGTTCCCGATGCCGCACGCGATACACTACTGGCGATTTCCTGGGGCACCGCCCCTTGTTGTTCGACGGCGGCAACAATATTCAACCCTATCGCCCAAACCTTTTGAAAATGCCAATTCTTCTTCAGGCTGGGTCGATTACAGGGCTTTGCAAGCCATTAATCGGCTGATTTGAAAGCTACATAAGAAAAGAATGAGGTGTGTGTGCCCCAAGAAACACGAGACGTACGACCAAAGTATCAGGGGCGCAGAGATCGACATCACTTTTCAAATGAGGCGTTTTACCTATTGATAATATGGCTCATTGCCTTCAACCTTTGGTTTCCCCATATGAGGAAATGGCTTTGGGGGCAAAGTCTTAAAAATTACCGTCAATCGGAGGAAATAAATGAAACGCGCATTATTTGCAGGGATGGCTGTCGCGTTCGCGTTCGGGAGCACCGCAGCCGTGGCACAGGATCGTGCAGGTTGGCCTGACAGCTTTACTGTCGGCACCGCTTCACAGGGCGGAACGTATTTCGCATATGGTTCTGGCTGGGCAAACCTTGTTGCCGAAGAGCTTGGCATTTCCGGTGGTGGTGAAGTCACCGGTGGCCCAATGCAGAACATGGCACTGGTTCACACCGGCGAAGCGGCTTTTGGTATGACCACAATGGGCCCAGCGGCAGAATCACTTGCCGGGACCAATCCGATTGCACCGGGCGTTCAGATGACCAACGCATGTGCAATGTTCCCGATGTACCAGACACCGTTCTCGATCACCGCACTTTCGTCTTCGGGGATTAAGTCCGTTGCCGAAATTCCGGCTGGTGCAAAAATTGGTTTTGGTCCAGCAGGCTCGACCTCGGACACCTATTTCCCACGGATGCTGGAAGAACTCGGTGTTGACTTCGAACGCCGCAATGGGGGCTGGTCAGATCTTGGCGGTCAGCTTCAGGATGGGTTGCTTGACGTGATCGCGTTCGCAGCCGGTGTCCCGGTTCCGGCCGTGAGCCAGCTTGAAGTTCAGACTGATGTAAACATCATCGAGTTCACTGCTGATGAGCAGCAAAAGATCATGGATGCATTCCCGGTATCTGAGTTTGATATTGCAGCAGACACCTATACCACGCTGACGGCACCGGCACGTTCAGTGTCGATGTGGAACTTCGCAATTGCCAATTGTGATCTCCCGGAAAGCTTTGTCTATGCCGCAACCGACGTTGTGATGTCGGACAACGATCGCATGGTGTCAATTCACCGTGCGGCACGTTCGACTGTTCCTGCCAACTGGAACAAAAACAAAGTCATGAAGTGGCATCCGGGTGCTGCGAAGTGGTTTAACGAAAATGGTGCGAGCATTCCCGCCGACATGATCAACTAAATCACGCCTAAGCATGTCGATAAAGCGGGCCGTCAAAGGATGGCGGCCCGCTTTTCTTCAATTGCCGCATGAAGTGGCCAAAAACAATGAACCAAGAGTGTGGGGAAACCTGATGACCGAAAACAGCCAGGTTGAAGACGAACCTCTCATCGCTGAAGGCGTTGATGATGAACCGGTTGAAAGCAATCGCCGTCTTTTTGAGGGCAGGGGGCTAACCTTCATCACCCTGGCCGCTGCGATCTATGCGGCCTTTCATATGCTTGCCCTGAATGGGGTGTCTTTGTCAGGCATGACAGGCGGCTTGGTTGATCTTGCATTCTTGCCCGATTTCCCACTTGAAACATGGAATTTCCGCATAGTTCATGTGGCTGGTGCGCTGGCACTTGGTTTTCTGTGGTATTCGGCAAACAGTTTTGTCGAAGATAGTACCAGTGAGACACCGCTCCTGGGGTATCTTTCCTATGTCTTGCTGGTACCCGCATTTGTTGCTGTTGGAACCGCCGTCAGTTTTGCCTTTCAAATTGACAATGGGGTCATGTGGAATGGCATTGATGCAGGCATTAAATTTAATGAAACATGGCTGTTTGGCGCGCCATTGATGGTAGCGACCATTGGGGGCATTGTCCTTTCATGGTTACATAAAACCAGTCGCGAAAAATATTCCCCACCAGATTTCGTGCTGACCGTCTGTGGTCTGGCTGTAGCGCTCTATTTGATTACGATTTACGGCACATTGATGCGCAACTCGACCGGCACGCCGTTTGCCCCGATCGGCATATCGATTGCGGCGGTATCGGGAACACTTTTGATCATGGAGCTAACCCGCCGGGTTGCGGGTCTTGCACTTGTGATCATTGCGACGATCTTTTTGTGTTACGTCTTCGTTGGTGAATTTCTACCGGGGTTCCTGCAATCACCTGCCATCACGTGGCAGCGTTTCTTTAGTCAGGTTTACACCGATGCAGGTATCCTTGGCCCAACAACGGCCGTTTCATCGACTTACATCATTCTGTTCATCATCTTTGCAGCCTTCCTTCAGGCTTCAAAGGTAGGCGATTATTTCGTCAACTTTGCTTTCTCAGTTGCGGGGCGGGCACGGGGCGGCCCGGCAAAGGTTGCGATTTTTGCTTCGGGTTTGATGGGCATGATCAATGGTACGTCGGCTGGCAACGTCGTTGCAACCGGGTCGCTGACCATTCCTTTGATGAAAAAGGTAGGTTACCACAAGAAAACAGCTGGTGCGATTGAAGCTGCGGCCTCGACCGGCGGGCAGATCATGCCGCCGATCATGGGGGCAGGTGCCTTCATCATGGCCGAGATCACCGGTATTCCCTATACCGAGATCGCGATTGCCGCCGTTATTCCAGCCATCCTTTATTTCGTTTCGATCTATTTCATGGTCGATTTCGAAGCCGCCAAGCTTGGTATGCGCGGCATGAGAGAAGACGAGTTGCCGCGCTTTAACCAAATGGTCAAAAAGGTATTTCTCTTCCTTCCGATCATCATCCTGATCATCGCCCTTTTCATGGGCTATTCGGTCATTCGTGCGGGTACTTTGGCCACCGTGGCAGCGGTCGTTGTCAGCTGGCTGACACCCCATAGGGTTGGCATTAAATCGGTTGCCAAGGCATTCGAGCTGGCCGGGGCAATGTCGATCCAGATCATCGCAGTTTGTGCCTGTGCTGGTATCATTGTCGGGGTTATCGCCCTGACCGGTGTTGGCGCGCGGTTCTCTAACCTCCTGCTTGGTTTGGCCGAAGCATCTCAGCTATTGGCGCTAGTGTTTGCGATGATGATTGCCATTCTTTTAGGGATGGGGATGCCAACAACGGCGGCGTATGCGGTTGCGGCATCTGTGGTTGCGCCAGGGTTAATTGAACTTGGAATTGAACCGCTTACAGCACATTTCTTCGTGTTTTACTTTGCGGTTGTTTCGGCAATTACTCCGCCCGTGGCACTCGCGTCTTATGCGGCGGCCGGTATATCCGGTGCCAATCCGATGGAAACATCGATGGCATCTTTCAAGATCGGCATTGCTGCCTTTATCGTGCCGTTCATGTTCTTCTATAACTCCGCCATTTTGATGGACGGTACCTATCTGCAGATCGGCCAGGCGCTGGTAACGGCCATTGTCGGCGTGTTCTTATTGTCTTCTGGCGTGCAGGGCTGGTTCCTTGGTAGAACCGCGGTCTGGTTCCTGCGTATTGCGTTGGTGGCAGCTGCCCTGTTCATGATCGAAGGCGGCATTCTGACCGATCTGATCGGTATCGGGATTGCCATTGCGACCTTCTTCATCCAACGGATCGTTAACCCAAAACCGGGAACGACGTTCCGAACAGGTGGTGCGGACTAACCTCCGTCAAAGCACCCTGAACGACAAAAGCGCACCAAAATCTGGTGCGCTTTTTCTTTGGAGATCAAGGCTGTAATGATCAATCGGTGTTATTCCACGACCTTTTTTACAAACTCTGATTTCAGTCCCATTTGCCCGATTCCCGGTATCTTGCAATCGATATCGTGATCGCCACCGACAAGGCGGATATTCTTCACCTTGGTGCCAACTTTGACAACGGACGAAGATCCCTTGACCTTGAGGTCCTTTATTACAGAAACAGTATCGCCATCCGCAAGGGGGGTGCCGTTGGAATCGCGAATGACATTTTCCGATGCCGCATCACCGCTTGCAGACCATTCATGTGCGCATTCTGGACAAATCAACAATTCACCATCTTCATAGGTGTAAGCTGACTGGCATTTAGGGCAGGGTGGTAATTCGCTCATATCTTGGGCCTTTGTGATGTGGTTTGCGTTGCTACGAACACAGCCCGGCATCTTTCAGGCTGTTTGGCCTGTAAGGCATTATAGACGTTTGATCTGAGCCGGAAGGAATGGCGGAGAGGGTGGGATTCGAACCCACGGTACCCGTAAAGGCACGACGGTTTTCAAGACCGTTGCATTCAACCGCTCTGCCACCTCTCCGCAAAATCGGTTGGAGCATATCGCTCTGGGCGCTTTCAATAAATTGGCAGTGCCTTACTGTCAATAGGGCAATCGCGTATTGTATCAAAAGCTGGTTAAAAAGCATCGATACAGTATGGTGACCGCAACTCTGGATCGACTTTCATCAGGCTGATTTCTCGTGTTTTATTTTTTATCCAAAACTGTTGGCTATCTGATCAATATTGGATTGGTCCATGGCGTTGTTCTGTTGCTGCTTGTGCTGTTGATATGCCTGAAGCGAACCCGCCGATTTGCCGTTATGTCGTTGATTGGCGTTACCGTCATTACGGTGTTGATCACAATCATCCCCGTTGGGGGATTTCTGTCACATACGCTTGAAACACGGTTTGCCAAGCCAGACCTTGATCATACCGAGTTTGCTGGCGTTATTACATTGTCTGGCACTATTGATCCCGCCAGCTACCTAGATCGTGGCGATGTGCAGTTTTTAAGCGCCCCGGACCGGGTGTTTACGATGTTGCGCCTTGCCCATCGTCATCCTGACAAACCGGTGATTTTTACGGGAAAGGACGGCGCATTGGTCGATCGAGGGTTTAGTGAAGCGGAAGTCTTGCAAAAATGGCTAAGCGATTCGCGCCTGCGAACCCCGAACATGTATTTTGAGACCGAAGCACGTAACACACATGAGAATGCTGTGAACACGCGCACATTGGTCTTTGGCCGTTGGCCGGAAAAATCACAAAAGCCTTGGGTCTTGGTGACTTCAGCGGATCATATGCCACGCGCTGTTGGTGTTTTCCGCCAAGCAGGATGGAAAATTATTGCCTATCCGGTCGGAAGATTCACTTCTGATGACCTTCATTTAGCAAGTCTTAACGTCTCAGGCGGTATCAAATCCCTAAGCCGTGGTCTGCGTGAATGGGCTGGATTGACCGCCTATTACTGGACCGGGCGAACAGATGAATGGTTTCCTGGGCCGATGCCTAAGGAGGCTGGTAACTGATATCTTGGATGAGGCTTTTGATGAAATTCTGGAAACTCCTGACTGCCGCTTCCGCACTTGCGGTAATCACCGCAAGCGCGCCTGCCTTTGCGCAGACTGACGAAAAGCTTCCGGAATTCACCACTGAAGGGTTCGAAGACTGGCTTGTCGCCTTTAAAAAAGAAGCTGCTGCCAAGGGCATTTCAGAACCGACGCTTGAAATCGCGTTCGCCGACACGAAACCGATCCCGAAGGTCATCGAATATGACCGCAGCCAACCTGAATTCAAACTGACGTTCGAGCAATACCTCCAGCGTGTCGTGCCACAATCACGTGTTAACGAAGGCCGCGCGAAATATGCAGAGAACCGCGCCGTCATTGATGCCGCCGCCAAGAAATATGGGGTGCCGGGTCAATATCTGACGGCGTTCTGGGGGATTGAAACCGGGTTTGGCCGCCATACGGGTGGTTACTCGGTGGTCGATTCACTCGCCACTCTGGCGTTCGAAGGTCGGCGGGCGGAATACTTCCGCAAAGAGCTTATGAATGCGCTGACGATCATTGATGCCGGACATATTGCGGCTGAGGACATGACCGGATCATGGGCCGGTGCAATGGGGCAAGCCCAATTCATGCCATCGACCTTCCTGAACTATGCCCGTGACGGGAACGACGACGGAAAGATTGACCTCTGGGGCGCAAAGGAAGATGTCTTTGCATCCGCAGCGAACTACCTTTCAACGGTTGGTTGGAATGCTGATGAGCGCTGGGGTCGTGAAATTACGCTTCCCAAGGATTTCGACAAGGAACTCGAAGGACGTGATATTCGCAAACCGATCAGCGAATGGCAAAAAGTTGGCGTTAGAATGCCAAATGGCGGTGATCTTCCCAAAGCAGATATGGATGCATCGATTATCATCGTAAATGACGGTGAAGGTCCCGCATATATGGTTTATAACAATTTCCACACCATCATGCATTGGAACCGGTCGACATACTTTGCCATTGCTGTTGGCACCTTGGCCGATGCAATCGCCGGGTACTAAGACCAAGCATACGCTATGTGATATTCAGTGCCGGATGTTACAAAGAACAGAGCATCTTTAAGCGGGGACACCTTGATGCCAGATACGAATAACAGTGCGTTTAGACGGATGTTTACCAAAGGACGCATTGGTATCACTGCTGTTGCCTTGGGGGTGCTGCTTTCAGGTTGTGCCGAAACCCAGCTTGCAGTTCACGGGGCAAAACGCCTCGGGGGTGGTCAGTCACAGCCAACCCAGGTTGGGCACTATAAAATTGGCAACCCCTATGAGATTGCAGGGCAGTGGTACTATCCGGCAGTCGATTATGAATATAGCGAGACCGGCATTGCTTCTTGGTATGGGCCAAAATTCCATGGCAAGAAAACGGCGAATGGTGAAACTTTCGACCAGTATGAAATTTCAGCGGCCCACAGAACCCTACCTTTGCCAAGTGTCGTGCGTGTTACCAACCTTGAAAACGGACGTTCGCTAAAAGTGCGTGTTAATGATCGTGGTCCATTTGCTCATAGCCGGATCATCGATATGTCGCGCCGTGCAGCCCAATTGCTCGGGTTTGAGAAAAAGGGCACTGCCAAAGTCCTTGTAGAAGTGGTCGAACTCGACAGCAAACAGATGGCCGCCATTGCAAAAGGCGAAGCCGCACCAACAGTTGCAGTCTCAGCCGCCGAGCAGAAAACGGTCACGGCGGCACCGCGGGATACCGTGGAAACGGTGCGTCTTGATGATGGTCCAATCACGGATAGTGGCGAGCCAACCACATCTAAAATTATCCTGACACCACCACCAAGCACGCAGGCCAGTGTTGAACAAAACTCCCTTGAAGGTACAATCGAAGAAGCGGCCGTCATTAGCGTGGAGCCGGTGACGACATCGGCGATCTATGTTCAGGCAGGGGCCTTTTCGATCTATGACAATGCGCTTAATCTGCGCAATCGTCTGTATGACATGGGCCCAAGCAAGATAGAACCGATTGAGGTTAAAGGGACGACATTCTACCGTGTTCGATTAGGTCCGCTTAATACCGTTCCCGAAGCAGACATTTTGCTCGAACGGGTGATTGCAACAGGCCAGAACGGTGCAAAAGTTGTGGTCGAATGTGCAGAAAACGTGGGTGGGGCGCCGAAATCAAGTTCGGTTTGCTAAACATCGTTTATGGTTTTTGATCTGTTTGCGAATGGCACAGGCTCAGAAGTCTATGCGCCAAACAGATTTTTGTTTTATGAGAAAACTCTCAGACTGTTGCACAATTTTGCCGGATTTGCGACATAAGCAACAGCTTGAAGACGCCGGTCGCCCGGTACAACTGAATTCTAGTTTACAAGGTTAGGACGCTATGACTTTGATGCCGCCAATTCCGTTCAAGAAACGTCTGAACCGAGTAGTGGCAGGTGCCGCGATACTTGGGTCTATCATGGCGATGTCAATGACCAGCGCCCATGCCCTTGAGACCAATGCGCGTGAAGCCTTTATCATGGACTTTGATACCGGTACTGTTCTGTTGGACAAGGAAGGCGATACGCTGACCGAACCGGCCTCCATGACCAAAATGATGACTGTCCATATGCTGTTTAAGCATATCAAGGACGGCAGTGTATCGATGGATGATACGTTCCACGTCAGCGAAAAAGCCTGGCGCAAGGGCGGTTCCAAGATGTTTGTTGAGGTAAACTCCGACGTCTCTGTTTCCGACCTGCTTCACGGGATTATTGTTCAATCGGGAAATGATGCCGCCATCGTCGTTGCAGAGGGGCTGGCCGGGACAGAAGATGCCTTTGCCACGGAAATGACCGAAGAAGCCCGCAACATCGGCATGACCAAGTCGGTGTTTAAAAATGCGACAGGCTGGCCGGCAGAAGGGCATCTTGTCACCGTTCATGACCTTGCCACACTGGCGCGCGATACAATTCGCGATTTCCCGGAACTCTACAAACTCTATTCAGTTAAAGAATTTACCTATAACGGCATCCGTCAACCCAACCGCAACCCGCTTTTGGGAACCAGTGCAGGTGTTGACGGCCTTAAGACCGGCCATACTGAAACGGCGGGGTACGGCCTGACCGCGTCAGCTGAGCGCGATGGTCGTCGTTTGATCCTTGTCGTGAATGGTCTTGGGTCGGTGCGAGAACGCCGTACCGAATCACAGAAACTGCTTGATTGGGGTTTCCGTGAGTTTGACAATTACGATCTGTTTGCCAAGGACGAAACAGTTGGTTCGGCCAATGTCTGGCTTGGTGCGGAAACAAAAGTTGACCTTGTTTCGGATAAGGACATTCTTCTGACCTTGCCACGCAGTGCGCGTAATGACATGAAAGTTTCCGTTGTTTACGAGGGACCGATCCCCGCACCGATTACCAAGGGCGCACAAGTCGCGTCGTTGAAAGTCGAAATGGCTGATCAGGAAACCCGTGAATTCCCGCTCTATGCCGCACATGATGTTGGTCGCCTTGGGTTCATTGGCCGCATTGGGGCTGCGATCAAATATCTGCTGTGGGGAGCGAACGGGTGAGTGAAAAGCCCGGCCTTTTCATCAGTTTTGAAGGCGGCGAAGGCAGCGGAAAAACCACTCAAATTCGACGTCTTGAAGAATGGTTCCGCCATCAGGGACGCGATGTCGTCGTCACCCGCGAACCGGGTGGGGCTCCTGGTGCTGAGGAAATCCGTAACCTGCTGCTCACCGGCGATCCCGGTCGCTGGGATGCCGTGACTGAAGCTTTTTTGATGTTTGCTTCACGCCGTGATCATGTTGAACGCACCATTCGACCGGCCTTGGCCGATGGTAAAGTTGTTCTGTGTGATCGATTTGCCGACTCATCAGTTGCCTATCAGGGCTATGGCCATGGCTTAGGGGCTGAGTACATCCGCAATCTCTGGGCTTTGGCCATTGGCGATTTCAAGCCGGACCTTACCTTGATCTTTGATCTGCCAATTGAAGTCGGTCTTGGCCGGGCAGGGGCACGGTTTGCCAATGTCAGCGCTGCCGAAGATCGGTTTGAGCGCATGGGCGTCGAATTTCATCAGCGTTTGCGTGACGGGTTCAAGGAAATTTCGCAAACTGATGCGGATCGCTGCCGCATGATTGATGCCAATAGTGACATAGATACTGTCGCCGAACGAATGATTTCCGCGGTGAAAAACGGCCTAACCGGGCAGGGGAGCTAACCTTATGGCCCGTGCTGACGAGACGGAAACCGAAGACGACATTTTCTCCCCACGCAAAAACGATGCCTTTCTGGGCCACGAAGAGGCCGAGAAAACCATTCTGGATGCATGGAACAGCAAGCGCATGCATCATGCGTGGCTGTTGTGTGGCCCGCGTGGGGTTGGCAAAGCGACACTTGCTTACCGAATGGCGCGCTTTATCCTTTCGGGCGGCGAGGCTGACGGTGGTGCAGGGTTATTTGGTGACAGCCCAAATGGTCTTTACGTCGATCCGGAAAATCCGGTTTTTCGCCGTATCGCAGGTGGTGGGCACGGTGACCTTAAGGTCATTGAACGCAAATATGATGAAAAGAAAAAGCGTCTACAGGGCGAAATCACGGTCGACAGTGTGCGGACAGTTGGCAATTTCATGTCTAAAACCTCGGCCGAGGGCGGGTGGCGTGTTGTCATTGTCGATGCGGCAGACGAGCTAAACCGAAATGCCGCCAATGCGATCTTGAAGGTTCTGGAAGAACCGCCTGCCAACGCCCTGATGATCCTGGTTGCGCATCATCCGGGCCGGTTGTTGCCGACAATCCGGTCACGCTGTCGCCGTCTTAATCTTGGGGCACTTGAAGAACATCAAGTTGTTGACCTTTTGGGGCGTTATTGCCCGGACATGGATCTTGGCGATCGCGATGCATTGTCTGGTCTGGCCGAAGGCAGTGTCGGCCGCGCCTTACAGCTTCACGAAGTTGGCGGGCTTGAGCTTTATACCGAGTTGGTCACCCTTATTGCTGCACTCCCCAATGCTGATGTCGCCGGACAACACAAGTTTGCCGAACGTTTTTCCGCCGCCGATAAGGATGCATCGTTCGCGACAATCACCGAACTTTTGCATTGGTGGCTGGCACGAATGATCCGGTTTGCCGCGACTGGCCAAGCCCCACGTGAGATTGTTGACGGTGAATTGCCAGCCATGCAGCGTATGGCAGCATCGCAACCGCTTGATCAATGGCTAGAGGTATGGGAAAAGATCAACGAATTGATGGGCGCGACCCGTGGTTTGCATCTTGATCGTAAACAAGCCTTGCTGAATGCATTCTTCATGCTTGAAGAAACCATGCGAAACTGACATCAACGACCAATAATCGAAATTTCGATCATCACGGCCCAATTGGGCCGTTTTGTTTCACGACTTGCGCGAAGGATTTGCGGCCATGACCGGGCACAAACAGCCCTATTACATCACGACACCGATCTATTACGTCAATGACAAGCCACATATTGGCCATGCCTATACCACCTTGGCATGTGACGTATTGGCCCGCTTTAAGCGCCTTGACGGTTTTGATGTGATGTTCCTGACCGGTACTGATGAACACGGTCAGAAAGTCGATAAATCTGCTGCGGCCAAAGGCATTGATCCGCAAACATTTACCGATCAGGTATCGCAAAACTTCCGCGATCTGGCCGGACACATGAATTTTTCCAATGACGATTTCATCCGCACCACGGAAGAACGTCATAAGAAAGCATGTCAGGCATTGTGGAAGACGTTGCTTGAAAAGGGCGAGATTTATCTTGGCTCCTATGACGGCTGGTATTCGGTCCGCGACGAAGCATTCTACGCCGAAAAAGAACTGATCGAAAAAGACGGTGAAAAAATCGCACCGACGGGAGCTCCCGTCGAATGGGTGTCGGAACCGAGCTACTTCTTCAAGCTGTCGGCTTGGGGTGATCGTCTTTTGAAGTTCTATGACGACAACCCCGATTTCATCGCACCACCATCACGTCGTAACGAAGTCATCAGCTTTGTTAAGGGTGGCATGCACGATCTTTCGGTATCACGCACCAGCTTTAAATGGGGTGTACCGGTACCGAATGATGAAGATCACGTCATGTATGTCTGGCTTGATGCGCTGACCAACTATTTGACGGCTATTGGCTATCCAGACGTCGATCCGGCCAAACTTGAAAAATTCTGGCCAGCGGACCTGCATATGGTTGGAAAAGACATCTTGCGCTTTCACGCTGTTTATTGGCCGGCATTCCTGCTTGCAGCAGGCATCGCGCCGCCCAAGCGTGTGTTTGCGCACGGCTGGTGGACCAACGAAGGTCAGAAGATTTCGAAATCAATCGGCAACGTCATTGATCCTTATGATCTGACGGAACGCTATGGCCTTGATCAAACCCGTTATTTCCTGCTGCGCGAAGTCCCGTTTGGCAATGATGGTGATTTTGGCCATCGCGCCATGGTCAGCCGGATGAACAGTGAATTGGCCAACGACCTTGGCAATATGTGCCAACGTGTACTGTCGATGATCCATAAAAACTGCAATGCAGCGGTTCCGACGCCGGGCGAATTCACAGATGCCGACAAGGATATTCTTGGTAAAGCATACGGAATGCTCGATACCGTGCGTCCGCTGTTTAACGAACAGGCCTTCCACAAGGCACTTGAAGCAATCTGGAGCCTGGTGGGCGATGCCAACCGTTATGTAGATGAAATGGCGCCTTGGGGCTTAAAGAAAACCGATCCGGCACGCATGGAAACGGTTCTTTATGTTCTGGCCGAAGTCATCCGCCATGTCGGGATCCTTGTTCAACCCATCATGCCAGATTCCGCAGCAAAGATTCTTGATCTTCTGGTTCTTGCCGATGACAAACGCGGCTTTGAAACCCTTGGTCCTGATCACGCATTGGCAGTTGGCACCGAGTTGCCCAAACCCGAAGGCGTCTTCCCACGCTTTGTTGACCCGGAAGCCGAAGGAGAGAAGGCATGAATGTCGCTTTAGTCGACAGCCACTGCCATCTAGACTACCCGCAATTTGCCGATGATTTTGCCGGAACCGTCGCGCGTGCGAAAAATGCCGGTGTTGGCATGATGGTCAGCATCGGCGTGAAACTGACAACGTTCGATCAGGTTCGTGCGGTTGCCGCGCAGGCAGACCATATTTATTGCACGATCGGGGTTCATCCGCACGAGGCGGGCGAGGAGGGGATATCAACCCCCGACGCCCTGATCGAAAAGGCGTCTGATCCCAAAATCATTGGTATCGGTGAAAGCGGCCTTGATTATTTCTATGATAATGCCCCGCGCGATGCACAGCAGGAAAGCTTCCGTGCGCATATCGCGGCCTGTCGTGAAACCGGGTTGCCCTTGATCGTTCACACCCGGGACGCGGATGATGACACGATGGATATTCTTGAAGAAGAATATGAAAAGGGGCCGTTTCCCGGACTTATCCATTGTTTTTCAAGTTCTGCGGCCTTGGCGCAGCGAGCCTTGAAAATCGGATTTTACATTTCGTGTTCGGGCATCATCACGTTTAACTCCGCCAAGGAAATTCGTGCCGCTCTTGAAGATGTGCCGCTGGATCGGTTGCTGGTTGAGACAGATGCGCCATATCTGGCACCTGTACCAAAACGTGGCAAACCCAATGAACCCAGTTATGTCGCCTATACGGCGGCAAAATTGGCGGAAATTAAAGGTGTCAGCGTCGAAGAAATCGCCCGGATCACGACGGACAATTTCTTTAATCTGTTTACCAAGGCTGATCGTAACAACCTTCTGGCGCTGGGGGATGGCGCACGGTGACGAAGGTAACCATTCTGGGCTGTGGATCATCAAATGGTGTGCCATCTGTTGGCCTTGGATGGGGCAATTGTGACCCGAAAAACCCCAAAAACCGGCGTTTAAGAAGCTCGATCCTGATCGAGGAAGCTGGCAAGAAGATTCTTGTCGACGTGACGCCGGATTTTCGCCAGCAAGCATTGTCTCACGATATCAATCATCTTGACGCAATCCTGTTTACACATGCGCATGCCGACCACGTCCACGGTATTGACGATGTGCGTTGGCTCAATGTTGCAATGGGACAACCGATCGACATTTACGCATCGGCGCAGACAATCTCGGACATTGATCATCGGTTTGCTTATGTCTTTACGCCACTTCCTGACGGCGTTGAGTTCTTTTTTAAACCGGTGCTGGTCCCGCATGTGATCTCTGGACCGTTTGAGGCAGCAGGGGTGCCAATAACAGTTTTCTCTCAGGACCACGGCTACTGCGAGACGCTGGGCTTTAAGATCGGGAAGTTTGCCTATTCGACCGACGTGGTTGATTTCCCCGAGGCGTCCAAACAACACCTCTATGATCTTGATGTCTGGGTCGTCGATTGCCTGCGCCATAAACCGCACAACACACATGCCCATGTTGCAAAGCTGTTGGGCTGGGTTGAGGAGTTCAAACCCAAGCAGGTCTATATGACCCACATGAGCATCCAGTTTGATTACGCGAAGGCGATGGCGGATACACCGCACAATGTTGAACCTGCGTATGACGGGCTTGTTATTAATGTGAATTGATCAGATCGAGCATCTCACGACGAGGCCGCGAATTGTTAGAGGAAAAAGGGCTCCGTTCTCCTATGCCAATTAGTTCTATAATATATATTATGACAAATAATAACCAGCTATAGTTTCAGTGCGCCCCAAACCCTACACTAAATGTCATATATCAACTCACACCACCTATCGATTGATACTATTATGTTTTCTCCTGCCTGAAGCGATCAAACGCAACAGCAATGACAATAAATGCCCCAACGAATGTTCCTTGCCAGAATGTACTGATGCCTAACAGAATGAGGCTGTTGCGGATCACTTCAATTAATAGTGCCCCGATCACAGCACCGAATGCAGTGCCGCCGCCGCCAGCTAAATTAGCCCCACCAATCACAGCCGCAGCAATCACGGTCAACTCCATAGCTTGCCCCAGATTGGTCGTAACACCACCAAGCCAGCCCACTTCAAGAACACCTGCAATACCGGCCATCAGGCCAGAAAACATATAGACGCTGACTTTTATCCGCGCGACTGGGATACCGGTCAGAACAGCCGCATTCTCATTGCCACCAATTGCGAATAAATGCTGCCCCCAGCGCAGTTGACGGAACGCGAAAGCCGTTGTAACCGCCAGAATGATCAAAATGATCAGCGGATGTGGCAAACCAAATGTCGCGCCGCCGCCAAGCCACAGCAAAAAGTCATGATCAGGACCAAATTCATAAATCATCTTGTTGTCCGACAACACCATGGCCAGACTACGCGCAATAGACAGCATACCAAGCGTGACGACAAATGGTGGCATCTTGGCATATGCGATCAAAACGCCATTTATGGCGCCCACAAGCATTGAAACCGAAAGTGCTGCGAGACACCCTACCCAGAACGGCATTCCTGCAGACATTATGACGCTTACAGTCATCGCAGAAATCACCAAGGTCGAGCCAACCGATAAATCAATGCCGCCCGAGGCAATGACCGCTGTCATGCCGAGCGCAACAATCCCGACAAACGCAAAGTTGCGTGTGACATTGAAAAGATTACGTTCCGTGGCAAAGCTGTCTGTGAGAATAGTTAATGCAAGACAGGCAAACACAGCAGCCATAAACACCCAGAAAATCTGCTGACTAGTAATGCGCGCGATCAATCCGTGATGCTGTGAACGGTTAATGGCATCAGCAAGAGTAGGATCTGACATGCTCATTGTTCCTTTTTCATTTCCACTCATGCTGTTTCAATTGCCCCGGTAATCAGGCCTGTGATTTCTTCTGGCGACGAGTCTGACGCTTTTTTGTCGGCCACAAGTTCCCCACGCCGCAACACAACAACTTTATGAGCAACTTCAAATACATCGGGCATGCGATGGCTTATTAAAACCACTGCGATCCCATGATCACTCAATTGCCGGATCAGATTAAGAACCTCTGCGACCTGACGAACGGAAATCGCCGCTGTTGGCTCATCCATCAGAACGATCTTTGCATCACTCAAAAGCGTTCTGGCAATTGCAACTGCCTGACGCTGTCCACCAGACATTCTGTGCACCAAATCACGTGGTCGGGTTTCTGATTTCAGACGTGCAAACAACTCAGCAGACCGTTTACGCATGAATGCATAGTCGACGATTTTTATCGGCCCGATTTTACGGGTCGGTTCGCGCCCCAAAAATACGTTCGAAGCGGCCGTCATATTGTTGCAGATTGCAAGATCCTGATAGACGACCTCGATACCAGCTTTTTGGGCATCCAATGGCTTGTGAAATACCGTTTTTTGATCAGAGATCAAAATATCACCAGAACTTGGTGCGAAATTGCCCGCAATGACTTTGACCAACGTGGATTTCCCAGCACCATTATCGCCCATTAGACCGACAACTTCCCCGGGTTCAATCGCCAATGAAACGTCTCTAAGTGCCTGAATAGCCCCATAGCTTTTGGATATGTTTTTTAATTCCAGAACGTTCATTAATCCCCCCTCCTCTGCCGCAGTACCGATTTATCAGGCAATGCACAGAGTGCTTCTTATTGTGATTTATGATTTTTGCAGCAAACCCAAAGCGCGCTCAGTGTTCTTTCTGTTGCGATAGGCCGCAAATTGCTGATCTGCCAAAACGCCAAGCAGGATAACAGCGCCCATCACTGCGAAGTTCAGTGAAGACGGAATTCCCAACAGGTTGACAAGATTTTGCAGCTCCTGCAGCAGCACGGCACCAAGAACAATACCAATCACTGAGCCTTCGCCGCCACGAAGCGAACATCCGCCCAATACAGCCGCGGCAATCGCGTACAATTCATAAAAGTTGCCATGAGATGACGGCTGAACAGACTTGGTGAACATTGCGAAATAGATCGCCGCGATAGACGCCAACACCGCACATATTACGTAAGCCGCGATGGTCACAAACCGGGTATTGATCCCTGAGAAACGTGCCGCTTCTTCATTCTTGCCGACTGCGCAAAGGTGCCTGCCAAAGACGGTATGGTGCAAAACAACCCACATGATTGCAGCAACGATCAGCATCGCAACAAATGAATGTGGCACACCAAAGCTGCGCCCGATTGTTAGCCATTCTAATTGCGGATAGCTCGACCCGAATGGGAAACCAGCAGTAGATTCCGCCGTATATCCCCGGGCGATCCCGCGATAAATCAGCAACCCGCATAGCGTCACGACAAATGGCTGCAGTTTAAACCGGGTTATTAAAACGCCGTGTGCTAAACCAATTGCCACCCCCAAGACAATCATCAGTGTGACGGCCAAGGGCCATGGAACGCCAAATTTACCGACCATATCGACAAACAGGACGCCAAGCAGGGCAATGACCGATCCAACAGAAAGATCAATGCCGCCCGTCATGATGACAAAACCCTGCCCAATGGCGAACAACCCAAACAACCCAATCAGGTTTGCAGTGTTGCCAAGGTTAATTGGCGAGAGAAAAAGTGGGTTTCGCATGTAAACGATGATACCCACAACGATAATCAGAACCGCCAAACCGATGTCTTTTTTTTGCATTTTTCAGGCCTCTTCCAGTACCCTGCCGACGGCAAGATTAAGGACGTTACTTTCGGAAAATTTCAGGCGTGGCAATTCCCCAGTGATCACTCCGTCTTTCATTACGACAATCCTGTCAGACACACCGATCACCTCTTCCATATCACTCGATATCATCATCACCCCTACTCCACGATCAGCCAGAGATCGCATCAAACTGTAAATCTCGGCTTTCGCCCCCACATCGATCCCGCGGGTTGGTTCATCGAAAATGATGACCTTCGGATCCATCGAAAGCCACTTTGCCAGAACGACTTTTTGTTGATTTCCGCCTGACATTTCATTGGCAGCGCGGCAAACATCATGTGTCTTGATCGACAAAGAACTCCGCTGCACTTCGGCCACTTCAATCTGGCGTTTTTGCGAAACCAGCCCGTGCGACGTAAAGGCCGAAAGACTGGCCATCGTAATATTCTCGACCGTTGGAAAATCCAGAATTAGGCCAGCACGTTTACGATCTTCCGGAACAAGATAAAGCCCGGCGGCAATCGCATCGGCCGGCGATTTCGTGTTTAGGTGCTCACCATCTATCAACACCTCTCCGTCAAGTTTTTGACCAACACCAAAGATGGCCTCGGCCAGCTCCGTACGTCCGGCGCCAATCAGTCCGGCGACACCAAGGATTTCTCCTGCCATCAGGTCGAAGCTTGCAGGACGATCAGGTTTGCTTTTGATGCAAAAGTTTCTGACGGATAAAATTGGTTTGGACGACATTTGTGCAGGAGGTGTGTAAAGCGCCTTAAGATCACGTCCAATCATCATGTGGATCATGGCGTCATGGGTAACGTCTTCACGCTCTAGCGTTCCGACATTATGGCCATCGCGCAAAACAACTGCACGGTCGACACATTCCTCAACCTCACTCAGCCGATGGGAAATATAGACAACTGCAATCCCTTCCGCCTTTAGATCCGCGATCACCTTTAACAGCATGTTGGTTTCAGACAGGGTAAGACTTGACGTCGGTTCGTCCATAATGACCAACCGCGCATTCATCGATAAAGCTTTGGCAATCTCAAGCAACTGGCATTCCGCCAGCGACAACGTCGAAACCGGTGTGTCTGAATGAAACTGTGCGCCCACACGATCAAGGAGCGGTTGCGCCAATTCATTCATGCGTTTTCTATCAGTAAGACGCAGTGGCCCACGAACCTTTTCACGCCCCAAAAAGATGTTTGCCGCAACATCCATGTTATCGAAAACATTCAGTTCCTGATGAACGAAAGCGATACCTGCTTGCTGTGATTGTTGAACATCGAACCTGCGATGCTCTTGACCATCCAGTATGATCCGTCCCGAAGTTGGCGCAATCAAACCGCCTAGAATTTTCATGAGGGTTGATTTTCCCGCCCCGTTTTCCCCAAGCAGGCCAACCACTTCACCAGCTTTGATCTGCAAAGACACGTCGTTCAATGCGACGACGCCCGGGTACACCTTGGTGACACCCTCAAGTCTCAGATCAAGCCTCTGCACTGCACTCATTACATTCGGCTTCCCAATGTCTTCGATAACAACAAAAGGTGCGAGTGGGCACGCCCGCAGTCTCATATCCGCACACACCCACTCGCTAGGCAGGGGGAAGAAATTACCCGCCTATTCTTTCCTTAACGATTGCTTCGAATGCATCGACATTGGATTTATCGATCACTTTGGTGGGCACAATAATAAGACCATCATCTGGAACCTGTGACGTATCACCTTCCAGATAATCAGCCATCAGGTGCATGCCCTGATACCCCCACTGATAGGGATCCTGAACAACCGTGCCTGCAAAACTGCCCTCACGCACAGCCCCAAGGGTTACAGGGTCTTCGTCAAACGCAATAACTGTGACCTGCCCCAATTTTCCGGCAGCCTGCAATGCTTCATAAATTTTAGGCGGGTTGTAGGAATAGAACCCGACCATGCAGTTGATGTCCGGGCTGGCCGCAAGTACATCATCGACGTTTGAACGCGCGCGGGCAAAGTCAACATCATCGCCACGAACGTCAATGAGCTCGATGCCTGCCCCTTCGACTGCCTGACGGAACCCTGCAATACGTTCGATGGCGTTATCCGCACCAAGGAAACCGACAAAACCCATGCATTTTCCACCGTCTGGCATAGATTGCACCGCAATTTCACCAGCTTGAACACCAGCAGCGACGTTCGACGACCCCAAATAGGAAATACGGTCGCTTTGCGGCGCATCACTATCTGTGGTGAACAGCGGAACTTGGGCTGCAATGCGGTTAAACGCATCGATAGAGTTCTTCGGATCTGCCGATGAAATCATGATCGCATCGGTCCCGCCCGCAACCAAATCATCCATCAATGCGTTTTGGAGCGCAGCGGTCCCCTGTGCAGGATAGCGAAACTGCAACTCGTACTCCGGCAGTTCAGCCTGTGCAGCTTCAACCCCCGCTTCGGCAAGTTTCCAAAAGTCAGATGCAGCATTAACCACAAAAGCCAGTTGTTGTTTTTCTTGTGCGAATGCTCCGCCTGCCAAAACCATCGACAAACTGAACGCCGCAACTGTTGATGCAATTTTCATTGTTAGTCCTCCCGATAAATTGCCAGCACATCTGTGTTTATAAATTATCTTCGTGCTGATTAATTAATAATATAATTAATAATATTGGATCAAGCTCTTTTCGCCAAAAAACCGTAAGTTGATATCTCATCTCAGACATTGACCCATTTTTGTTGGACTTCGCTTGCGAAAATCGCGTCAAGGACGCGCATGGAGGCAATGGAATCGTCAATCCCGTGTGGCAATGGTGTTTGCGTCAGAATTGCTTGGGCAAATTGTTCAGCCTGCTCGGTGTATTGATCACATGGCGGTATGATCTCGCACCCCGCCATGCTGCCATCGAAACTTTCACCGTGATCAACGATTACGACTGTTTCCTCACCTGCTGGCGCGTTATAGGGAATCATGACCTCAGCACGGGCCTTCGTTCCGAACACATTTAATGTCTGGTACGGGCACAATTGCGTCGATACAACGAAGGACAATTGTCGGCCGCCCCCAAAATCCGCAACGACACTCGCAGTGCGATCGGTCTTAAACTGCGGGTCGCGCTCGATCAGCGCGGTTACCCGCAGGGGTTCCGTTTCGAACAGGAAACGGCCGGCAGTGATTGGATAACACCCGATATCCATCATCGCACCGCCCCCGTTTTCCGGACGATTGCGAATGTTATTCTTATCATCATTAAAGTAACTAAAGGCCGCCTGAATGGCGCGCACCTGCCCCAACTCACCGCTTCGGACCATTTCACGAAGACGAAGCCATTGCGGATGGTAGCGAACCATAAAAGCCTCGGTGACCATTACATCTTTTGGGCAACTGCGAAGCCGTTCGGCATCTTGGGCGTTTAGTCCGATAGGTTTTTCACACAGCACATGCTTGCCGGCTTTCGCTGCGGCTATTGTCCAGTCTACATGCATATCGTTTGGTAGCGGGTTATAGATCGCGTCAATTTCCGGGTCCGCAATCAACGCCTCATACGAGGTATATGTTTTTTGAATCCCAAGATCCTTAGCCGCCTGCGCTGCACGCTCAGCGTTCCGCGATGCAATCCCCAAAACATTCGAAGAAGCCGAGTTCTGGATTGCGGGTATCACTTTCTCCAGCCCAATATTGGCTGTCGAAAGAATGCCCCAGTTGATTTTTCTTGTTGCCACGCCTGCTGCCTGCCTTGCCATAAGTTGATAAAAATTGGGCCGGATCTGGAAAACAGACCCGGCCCAGCTCATGATTTCTCGATGTTAGTTGTCCGCGCAGAAACCCGGGTCAAACTGATTGCAAACATCAAGCCCGGTGAACAGTGGATCATCGACTGATTTTCCGTTGATCAACTCGATCATGACGTCTGGCGCGCGGTAGCCCATTTCAAACGGACGCTGTCCGACCTGAGCATGGCTACGCCCATCACGGAAAGCCTGCGTCTGCGGAGGAAGCGTATCGCCTGCAATCAAAATCATGTCTTTGGATTTCAGACGATCCATCACCTGGTCGGTTACTTGCGCATAGGCTTGTGGTGCAAACTGGGCCCAGCCGCCAATCAGAATAAAGGCGTCTAAATCTGGATTTGTGGTAAAGGTATCTGCCATCTGCTGATTGGCCAGATCGACCTGGTCATTTGTAAATACAGGGCAACCCTCGATTTCCGTCCAGCCATTGGTGCTTTCAAGGCGCTCAATGCCTTTGGTGCCGGCAATCGTGTCCCGGAAGCCGGCGGCACGCGCATTAATATTGTCTGCGGCAACATTCCCCAGTTGAAGACACACAGACCCACCAGACGGTTTTAATGTCATGGCTTCTTCGGCCATTTTAACACCCATTAGGTAGTTGTCCGTCCCCAGATAGGTCGCACGCAAATCGCGATCTTTTTCAAGGAAATCAGCATCGATCGTCATCACCGGCACATCCGGATTGATCTGACGGATGCGGTTTGCCATTGCCGGCGCATTTGAAGGTGAGATTGCAATTGCGGCAACACCACGGGTCAGCAGATCGTCGACGATCTGAACTTCACCTGCCTCGTCAGCACTTGAAGCGGGCCCTGTGTACAGGCACTCATATTCCGAGTCTTTGTTTTCGGACATCCACTTCTGACACCCCAGATTAATCTGTTCGAAAAAAGGGTTATCCAAGCCTTTAACTACAATGGCCAATGTCTTTTTATCATTGGCATTTGCGGCACCAACACCTGTCGCAAGAATCAACGCAGATGTGAGAGTTAATAACATCTTATTTTTCACGTTTCGCTCTCCCTAGTTGGTCTGGCCCGGAGTTGATTACCCCGGATACCAGATTGTCCGAGGATCGTTCGGCTTCCTTTCATAAGACCAGGCGCGCTCGATCATCCCCTCGAAATCGACTTGCGGCCGCCAACCAAGCGCCTGACGCGCCTTTGTGTTGTCCAGCCAGTTGCTATGAAATGGCGTAGGTATTTCAACAATCTCCATCCCCCGCGTCCGCAGAAGATATTCAGCCACCGACGCGTAATCGACCGGCTCATCCATCGCTATATTAAAAAGCTCCTGCTTTGCATGCGGGTTATCCAGTGCCGCCAGCAAGGCAGCAACCAGATCATCAACATGGACAAAGTTGCGTTTAAGCGACGCCCCGGTGCTGTCGCGCATTAACGGAACAAATCCCCCGTGACCAAGGCGCGCTGCCTTGTCCGCACTCATCAAATCACTCCAGATTGGCCCACCAAATTGGTCTGGACCGAATGAGAGCGCGTGTTTGAAATCATCTTTTTCCATGATCCAGGGCGCACGTAAAACAGTGCCGTTCAGGCCATACTGGATCTGATATTGCTCGATCATGACTTCCTCAAGCACCTTGGTCAGCGCATAGCACCCGCTGTATGCTTTCCGCGGCGAGTTTTCAGTAATAGGTGCTGGATAGTTCTTGAAAATATGCCCGACACTGCAATCCCCTCCGATCAGGATGAATTGCTTTAGTGTCGCTGACTGGCGGGCTTCCTCAAGCAACAGGAACATTCCCTTGATCGCCACATCAATCACCAGATCGGGGCTTTCTTTCACTGCAGCCATGTGAAGCACGTGGGTCACACCGTCCATTGCCGATGCAACAGCTTGCGAATCTGCAAGCGATCCGGTCACGACCTCCACCCGTTCACCCGCCTCAATTCGACGGTTGTGACACAGTGCCACGACCTCCGCGGATGAAAATTGTGGTTTTTCAAGGAATGCTGGCAAGAACGCCTTGCCAACCTTTCCGGTTGTGCCCGTAATCAGAATCTTCATTAATTTTTCTCCCTGTTGAATTAATAATATTTATTAATAATAATGAGTCAAGTAACCTTGCGATAAATGAACCGGATAAATTCATGATTCGGACCAATTAATAATTATTATCTTTCTCCCGCCTGACGGGTTGTCTTGATACAACCGAAAAGGTATTACCATTGGCGCTTTGGTGACCTACCCCGCGCCAAATCGATCAAGTCGCCGAATTAACGGCTGAATTTGTCAGTCCGTTTCGGGACACCTGATGCAACCGCTCAAGAATAGTGCTTGGCCAAAAGACCAGAGGCAGAACAAGTCAATGTCGGAAAAGAAACACTACGGTGGCAAAAACCGTCCTACGATGATGGATGTGGCGACAATGGCCGGCGTGTCGCAGGCGACGGTATCGCTTGTGCTAAACGGTAGCCCTGCCAAATTAACCGAAGCAACCCGACAGCGCGTGATCGATTCTGCCAACGACGTTGGTTACCAGCTTGTTCGTCGAGAAAGCCAAATGGCGCCAAGCAGTAAAGTCCGCTCTACGATTATCTTCATCGTAGATGAAATCAGCACAGACCCCTGGATGGCCCTCGCCTTTGAAGGCGCGCACAATAAGGCACTGGAATACGGGATTAATGTCTGTCTGGCCGTTAGCCATGGCAATGCCAACATCGAAGCCAGTATCGTTAATCAGATGGCAGATTCAAATGTCATTGGCTTTCTCTACGGTACGATCCTCACCCGACTGGTAGAGTTGCCGCCAGCACTGTCAAAAAAGCCAACCGTTCTCGTTAATTGCTACGATAGCACACGCACACTACCGTCGGTTTTACCAGGTGACCTTGTCGGGGGACGTGCAGCGACAGAACGACTGATCAGCGCAGGACGTAAACGCGTTGCTATCATTAACGGCCAAAAAGGTGTCGACGCATCGCGAGACCGGCTTAAAGGATACAAACAGGCACTTGCGAGCAACGATATGCCATTCCACCCGGAACTCGTTCGTCCGGGCAATTGGGAGCCTTCAACAGGCTACTCAATGACACACGAACTTATGGCTTTGGATAATCCGCCGGATGCGATTTTTTGCGCCAATGATTTGATGGCACTTGGGTGTTTTGATGCCTTGCGCGAACTGGGCCTTAGCGTTCCGGAAGACGTCGCTGTGATCGGCTTCGATGACCGGGAAATTGCGCAGCACACCCACCCGTCTCTTACCACGCTGATCTTACCACACTACGAAATGGGGGAAATTGGCGCGGAACTCCTGATTGATAGCGTTGGCGGCTTACTCGCAAACCCCAACCAAATCAAAGTCGAGTGCCTATTGGTAGAGCGCGATTCTGTCGTAAAGTCCTCAGAAACCGCCTAAAGCAGGTAAAGTCAGATTCGGAACTCCACAAATTAGGTGTCTGTAATCTGATATGACTCAACATACTACGGGTATCTGGCCGAAAAGACAAAGCGACACGAGCTGTGTTTGATCGCAAGATTCCGATCCATACGCTAATGAGCGACTTTGAAATTGGCGACTGTCGATCCTGAATTTGCGGAACTGTATTGTACTGCGGTCGCCACGCGCGCCATTCTATAATTTCTCTACGACCATTCGGTCAGCTTTTTAGGCAGATGTATCGCTTGCTGCGTCCGCCCGCTCGAACTGAACGGTAAAGACACATCCGTTGTGATCATCAGGTTTTGTCAGCTTCACAGTCGTATGGTGACGCAGCGCAATTTCACGGACGATCGATAATCCAAGCCCACACCCGTCCTCTCCGTTCTCGGCTATACGATAAAACCGTTTGAAAACATCCTTATGGTATTTCGATGAAATTCCCGGACCGTTGTCTTCGACCGTCAAGATCACACTGTTGCGCACCACGTCATCTTCCAGTCGGACTGTGACTGCACTTCCTTCCGGGCAATATGTCAGCGCATTGTGCACAAGGTTCTTTAAAAGCTCCTCAATCAAAGTGGCATTGCCCATGATCACGGTGGGCTCTGTGATGCCTTCATATCCAAGATCAATGCCGCTTTCGATGGCCGTCATGACTTTTGATGCTGTCACTGTTCTGGTGATGTCACACAGATCAATCTTCTCAAACGGTCGACCGGCAAGGCCTTCCGGTGCGGCACGGGCCGATGCCAGCAACTGATTGGCCAAATGCGACGTTTGCTGGGTGGACGTCGCAATCGTTGCCATGATCTGGTGTAGTTTCTCCGGATCATCTTCACGAAGGCCCAACTCAGACTGCGTGCGCAATGCGGCAAGTGGCGTGCGCAACTGATGTGCGGCATCCGCTGTAAAGCGCTGCATGGTTGCCAAACTGTTGCCAAGGCGTTGAAAAAGATGATTAATCGCGCCGACGAGGTGCCGCACTTCATTGGGAACATCATGCTCAATCGGCCTCAAATCGGTTGGCGATCGACGGTTAAGTGCCTCTTCAAGGCGTGTGAGCGGTTTGAGCCCCTGCCCGATACCAAACCAGACAATAACAGCCGCAATCACAATCAGTGCAATCTGACGCGCAGCCGCACTGGCAAGGATATCTTCGCTCAGACTTGTTCTGGTACCCATGGTTTCAGCAACAAGTACCTGAAAACGTGTTGCCTTTCGAACGCTGGCGACATAGCGCGACAACGCGCCAATGCGAACATTTTCGCCGTTATACACCGCATCATAAAACACCGGATTTTCGCGCAGTGGCAATAACGCGTCTGGTACCGGCGGCAAATCTTCGTACCCGGTGATAAATTCACCCTGTATGGTGCCAACTTGATAAAACACGCGGTCTTCGGCCGAACTTGTCAGCATCTCAAGTGCGACATACGGTACATCAACTTCTATCTTGCCTCCGATCAGGACAACACGGTCGGCAATCGCCAATGCAGAACTTAAAAGTGCGCGGTCAAATGCTTGATTTGTCGAGCGAACAGCATTGCTTCGCACTTCAAGAAGCATTAAAGAACTGATCACCAAAAGCGGGATCAGAAGCCAGATAATCAGCCGTCGCCTGAGTGATCCGTTACGCCATTTCATGTCTTTTTCAACAAATAACCAAGTCCGCGTACCGTCTGAATTTTGACCTCAGCCGCTTCAACGCGTTTGCGTAAACGACTGATATAAAGCTCTACCGCGTTCGCACTGATATCGTCCTCAAACCCGGCCAACTGATCGGCAATCTGCTCCTTGCTCAGAACATGCCCCAGCCGCAACAGCAGAATTTCAAGGATATTAAGCTCGCGGCGTGGAATTTCAATGTCATCGCCATGGATCATGACGCGCCGTGCCACCGTATCAAATACCAGTTGACCGCATCTGATCTGGGTGTTGTGCGTGCCGGCATTACGCCGCATCAATGCCCGTACGCGGGCTTCAAGCTCGACCAGTTCAAACGGCTTTGCCAGATAATCATCCGCGCCAAGATCAAGACCCTTGACCCGATCTTCGATATCTCCGCGCGCGGTCAGGATCAAAACAGCACTTTCGGCACCGCGATGACGCAACCGGCGCAGAATTTCAAGCCCGTCAAGCTTTGGCAAATTAAGATCAAGCACGACCAACCCGTATTCCTGCGTGCGCAGGATATCATCGGCTTCTTCACCATCTGCGATCACATCAACGGCATAGCCAGATTGCCGAAGCGATCTGGCTATGCCGTCCGCCAGTGCGGCATGATCTTCGACGACGAGGACTCTCATTGTTTGTCGTACTCTTCCCTGATAAACCGATAATCGGGTTCCGCAGATTTGGTGCATCATACCAAGTCGGTAGTTCTGGCCGATGAAATCGACAATCGAAGCCCGCTTAGGATAGTACACTATGACCTTGGGACGTTCCTGTATTCGTTTATGTGTCATTGCCGTCGCGATGCAAGCATCTTCTGCGTTTGCCGAGGTGTTTCAGTTCCCTGCCCTGCACGCAAGCCAGCCCGCCGACCCAGAACAAGCCCTTCTGACCGATTACAATCAGGTGGCCGTTATATACGGCTCTGCCGACATTGGCGCTTTTAGCCCCGCCATCGAAGCATTTCAGCAGAACAACCCACAGGTTGGCATTGAATATCATCAGCTTCAGACACTTGAAATGTATGACATGACGATCAAGGAACGCGCCAGTGGTGCCGCCAATGCCGATCTGATCATTAGTTCATCCATGGATTTGCAGATGAAGCTGGCAAATGACGGATACGCAATCGCCCACCAAAGTACGCAAACGGATGCCCTGCCCAATTGGGCGCGTTGGCGCAACGAAGCATTCGCCGTAACGCAGGAACCCGCCGTAATTGCCTATAATCGGGAATTTTTCCGCGAAAATGAACTGGAACCACCACGCACACGCGAAGCATTCCTTGAACTGCTGCGTGCCAATGATGATTTACTCAGCGAAAAAGTAACAACCTACGATATCGAGCGCAGCGGCGTTGGCTTTCTCTTTCTTGCCCGTGATGAACGATTTTTCCCCGGTATCTGGGATTTTATCCGGCAACTGGGTCAATCCAAGGTAAAGCTGTATTCAAACACCTCACCCATGCTGGAAAAAATCGCCGACGGTCAGGTCGTCCTTGGCTATAACCTTCTAGGATCCTATGCGGAAACCTTCAGCCACAGAACACCCAACCTTGGCGTCATCCTTCCCGATGATTTCATTGTGGTTTATTCGCGTATTGCCATCATCCCGCGCGGGGCGCGCAATCCGAACCTCGGCGCACGTTTCCTTGATTACATGCTATCAATCGAAGGACAGACCGTTCTGCAGGACGCAGGTAATTTTAACCCGGTGCGCGCCGATGTTCCGCAAAGTCCATTTTCCTCATTGATATTTGACCGCTACGGAGAACGTGTACGCTCCTTTCCGGTTGGTCCCGGCTTGCTGGTGTATCTTGATCAGGCAAAACGTCAGCGGTTTATTCGTCGATGGCAGGATGCACTTTTAAACCGACGTTAAAATACATCCTGCCAAGTATTTGATAATGATCAACCTTCCTGATTTTCAACAGGCACGAGGCGCGGTTCATGCCCGGTATAGTTCCAGATCATGCGACGCGGGATTGGGCCTTTGTTGCGGCCACCTTGCTGAGTTTGCTCCCACGCATGGGCAAGAATGCCCACCGACCGTGACAGGCAAAACAACCCACGTGCCAGGGGCGCATCAAATCCCAACTCGGCATAAATAACCGCCGTCGCACCATCTATGTTCATCGGAATTTTTTTGCCCTTACGCGCCTCAAGCGTCTTTTCGACTTCACGGGCAACCATGCCAAAATGCCCCTCAACAATGCCGTCTTTGGCCGCATCCTCCACCAGCCCCAACAAACGCGGCGCACGCGGGTCGGTTGGATGGAAACGATGCCCAAATCCGGGGATATGCTTGCCATGTTCGGAAATCTGGTGATCAAGCCCGTCCGAAACCGCCTGCGCGACGGATACGCCATCATCAATACGTCGTGCAATATCGCGATATAAGGCAACCGCTTGCTCGCCCGCACCACCATGAACGTCGCCCAGCACATTTACGGCACTTGCCATTGCATTGTTAAGTCCAACGCCACAGGTTGCCGCCATGCGGGCAATAGCAATGCTTGGAGCTTGTGGGCCGTGATCAACAGCAGCCACCAATGCTGCCTCAAGCAGTTTTGCCTGCTTGGGATTGGGCAAATCACCCCGTGTCATCAACCAGATCATTGCCGGAAAGCTGACATTTCCGATCAAATCTTCGATGGCATACCCTGAATAGCGAATTTCGCCGGGCTTCATATCGATGATCGAGCTTTGCCACCAGTCCGATACTTCGTGTTCGACATCACGTGCTGTTTTCTCGCTCACAATACGCCCTCCGCTTTCAGCGTTTTGATCTCATCGGCCGACAATCCAAGCCCGGCCAAAATGGTTTCATTGTCCTGTCCCAAAACGGGCGGCGGCGCATCGACACTTGGGGCTTCGCCATTAAGCTTCATGCCCGTGCGCAAGACGCGAATGTCACGCTCAACACCCGGCACGCTTGCAAAATCGGCGATCATTCCGCGATCGGCGATTTGTGGCAATGAAAGTGCCTGTGGCACTGTTAGAACCGCACCGGCGGGAACACCAACCGCATTAAATGCCAGCACCCAGTCATCGGTACGACCTGTTTGAAGTACCCTCTCAAGCAACCCGGCCAATTCTTTGCGGTTTGAAAGACGATTAGAACGGGTCAGAAAGCGAGGGTCGGCTTTAAGCGTGTCTAGTTCAAGCACATCACACACGGCTTCAAACTGTTCCTGCTTATTCGCCGCAATGTTGATTTGACCATCTGCAGTACGAAACGCTCCGGACGGGGATGACGTGAAATTGTCATTGCCGTTTGCGGTCGGTTGCTGCCCGGCAATAAGGAAGTTCGAAACAACCCAGCCCATGGTCGCAACGACCGATTCCAGCATCGAAATATCGATAAAGCTGCCCTTGCCCTCATTATTGCCAAGAGCCCTACCCGCAAGTGCTGAACTGATCGCACAAGCTGCCGTGAGACCACCAATGGTATCGGCAACCGGATACCCGACCCGATAGGTTTCCTTATCTTCTTCACCCGTGATGGTCATGATACCAGAAAGGCCCTGCACGATTTGATCATAAGCTGGCAGCTTTTTCATCGGACCACTTTGCCCGAACCCGGATATCGCACAATAGATCAAAGCCGGGTTCACTTTGGACAACACGTCATAATCAAGCTCAAGCCGATCCATCACGCCGGGCCGAAAATTCTCAACTAAAACGTCGGCCTGCTTGACCAGTTTTTTAAGGATATCCTTGCCGCGCGGGTCTTTCAGATTAAGTGTGATCGATTTCTTCCCGGCATTCTGGGCGAGGAACGAAACCCCCATCAGTTTTTCATTCAAACCGGCATCCGCACCCAGTTGCCGGGCCAAATCACCGCGCCCAGGAGCTTCGACCTTAATCACTGTTGCGCCAAGATGTGCCAGTTGATGACAACAAAACGGTCCGGCAAGCACATTGGTCAGGTCCAAAACCGTGACACCATGAAGCGGTTTGGTATTTTGCATGCTATTTCCTAATATTCTGCCTAGTAGAATTATGTTCTATTATATAGAATTTACAGTCCTCGCAAAACGGTTCAATTAGTCAGCGATCACGATGCGGACCCTCGGAATTTGGAAAGACCATGTCAGAACAGAATGTTAGCGCTGTTGAACGCGCACTTATGATCCTTGATGTCTTCACCGATCAGGATGCCGATCTGTCGCTTAAGGACCTCTCTGAACGCACCGGAATGTACAAAAGCACCATCTCAAGACTGGCCGGAACATTAGAGTCGAATGGTTTTCTGATGATTTCGGGGCGTGGGCGATATCGATTGGGCCCGGCCTTATGGCGATTGGGGTCCATTTATCGGCGATCATTTAGGATGGATGACGTTGTCCGCCCACATCTAAGCGCACTTGTTGATCAAAGTGGTGAAACAGCCTCTTTCTATGTCCCGGAAGGGTCAAACCGCCTGTGCCTGTTTCGCGAAAACTCATCGCGCAGCCTGCGCCATCATCTTGAAGAAGGTGCCATCCTACCCTGTGACCGTGGGGCCGCCGGACATGTTATTCGTGCGTGGGGCAACGGCGTTGATGATCGGGCGCTAGAAGTCCTTGAACACGGTTTTGCGCAAAGCCACGGTGAACGCGACCCTGATATTTCAGCCATCGCTGTTCCGGTTCTTGACCGACACAAACAAATGTTGGGTGTTTTGTCATTGTCGGGTCCGGGCAGCCGGTTTACAGCAGAAAAACGCCAGAGCGTATTGTCTTTATTGAAATCTCATGCCCTTGAATGTGGCCGCTCTCTTTCAGCGTAAGGCCCACTTTCCCGCCATATTCAGCACCGTCTATGCCACAGCTTCATAAAACATATGCCTTTTTTTCACCTGATTGTTGGCAATGACAGGTTGGTGACAGGTTTGGCTGTTAACGTCCTGCCACTGCCGATCAGGGGGTAAAACCGCCCAAGGATCAAAAACAAGAATATCGGCAAGGGAGGACTTACTTTCAATTCGACAGTCAGGTTGCGTTTGCACACCTGAAAGGTCGTGATCGTTCTCCGTTGCTGAAGTTCTGTCCTTAATGATCGGCGCGCCACCGTTTTGGTGGCTTGGGAAAATGCTTTAGTGTCTGGAGGAGACCCTGATGAACAAGCTGACGATGTTCTCGCGTCGCGGATTTATGGTTGCAGCAACTGCTGTCGCTGTTTCAACGGCTGCTTTTGCTGTTACGACTGCCAAAGCTGCAGAAATGGATGAAGTTCACTTCATCATTCCGGGCGGCGCAGGCGGCGGCTGGGACGGTACCGCACGTGGTACAGGTGAAGCCCTGACCAAATCTGGTCTGGTTGGCACCGCATCTTATGAAAACATGTCTGGCGGCGGCGGCGGTAAAGCCATTGCTTACATGATCGAAGCTGCTGATCGCCTTGATAACACCTTGATGGTCAACTCCACTCCGATCATCGTGCGTTCGCTGACCGGGGTCTTCCCGCAGTCGTTCCGCGATCTGACCCCGATTGCTGCTGTTGTTGCTGAATATGCGGCCTTTGCCGTACCGGCAGACAGCAAATTCGAATCTTTCACCGACGTTGTTGCATCTGTCAAATCTGACCCGTCATCGGTCAAATTTGGTGGTGGCTCGGTCCGTGGCGGCATGGACCACATTGTTGCAGCCTATGCTGTGCAGCAGGGTGGCGGCGATGCCAAACAGGTAAAATACATTCCGTATGATGCCGGCGGCAAAGCAATTGCAGGTCTTTTGTCGGGCGAAACCGACGTTCTGTCGACCGGTCTTGGTGAACTTCTTGAACTCGCCAAAGCAGGTCAGATTCGCATTCTCGCAGTGACCTCGAACGAACGTATCGAAGCAGCTCCGGAAGTTCCGGCACTCGGCGAACTCGGCATTGATGCAGAATTCGTCAACTGGCGCGGTTACTTTGGCTCACCTTCCCTGTCGGCTGACAAAGCGGATGCGTATGCAGCACTTCTCAAAGACGTGCAGGCAACCCCGGAGTGGGACACCGTGCGCAAACGTAACGGCTGGGAAAAAATCTATAAAGGTCGTGCAGAGTTTTCCACCTTTATGGAAAATCAGGAAAAGGTCGTTGGCGACCTGATGCGCGATCTTGGCTTCCTGAAATAAGCCATTAGAAAACCGATAAAAAGACTTCCGAAGGAAACCACGCCATGTCCATCAATCGTGACAAATTCGGCGCACTGCTTTTTCTATGCCTTGCGCTGATCTACGGGTTTTATGTCGATGATATCCCGTTGCTGTTTGGCGACGAAGATGCGCCGTTTAATGCTCAAACCCTTCCTAATGCGCTTGCGTGGATATTAGGTTTGGTTTCCTTCATCCAACTGGTCATGCCGGCCAATCAAGAGGCCGGCAACCTTTCGGCCGCCTTCCGCGGTTTGAAATGGGGCCGTGTTGTTCAGCTTGGTGTGCTGATGGTCTTTTATGGATTTACCATTCGCTATCTCGGCTTCCTGATCTCAACCACGATCTTTTTGGTCGGTGGCTTTGCCGTTCTTGGCGAACGCCGGATCAAGGTTTTGCTGGGTGCATCCATCCCCGTTGTTTTCATTTTCTGGTACCTGCTGACCCAACTGATGGGCATTTATCTGGCACCGGGTGACATCTTCGAAATGCTGGGTTAGGGCGAAAGAAATGCTTGAAGGAATTTTCTCCGGTCTTTCGACCGCAGTCATGCCGATCAACCTTCTGATGGTTGCTGTCGGCTGTTTCGCCGGGACCTTTATCGGCATGTTGCCGGGGCTCGGTCCGATCACCGCAATTGCGCTGATGATCCCGATCACCTACGGCTTTGATCCATCTACCGGCCTGATCCTGATGGCCGGTGTCTATTACGGTGCCATCTTTGGCGGTTCGACATCGTCAATCCTGATTAACGCACCCGGCGTTGCCGGCACCGTTGCGACTGCCTTTGATGGTTACCCAATGGCCCAAAGAGGTCAGGCTGGCAAAGCACTGGCAATTGCCGCCTACTCGTCATTTTCCGGCGGCACGATTGCGGCGATCTTCTTGCTGGTTGCGGCCCCTGTTCTTGCTTCTGTTTCGCTATCGTTCCAGTCGAGTGATTATTTCGCCCTGATGGTATTGGGCCTAACGGCGGTATCGGCCTTTGCCGGTAAAGGTCAGGTTCTCAAGGCCATCACCATGACGCTGTTTGGCATCATGTTATCAACGATTGGAACCGACCCAGCAGCGGGTGTTGCGCGCTTTACCTTTGGCAACATGGACCTTATTGACGGCATCAGCTTCCTGTTGCTTGCCATGTCGACCTTCGCACTCTCCGAAGCCCTTCTGTCGATCCTGCGTCCGACCAAGGACACACGCACCGACGAAGAACGGGCGCTTAAAAACCTTGGCTCAATGAAGCTGTCCAAAGAAGAAGTCAAAACCATGATCCCGGTGATCGGTCGATCCTCGGTGCTTGGCTTCTTTACCGGCGTTCTGCCCGGTGCCGGTGCGACAATTGCATCCTTCCTTGCCTATGGCATGGAACGCAACATTGCATCTGCCAAGGAAAAGCTTCAGTTCGGCAAGGGGTCCATTCGTGGTCTTACTGCCCCTGAAACCGCTAACAATGCTGCTTGTTCTGGCTCGTTCGTCCCGCTTTTGACCCTTGGTATTCCGGGGTCTGGTACGACGGCGGTCATGATGGGAGCGCTGATTTCCTATGGCGTCCAGCCGGGGCCGCGTCTGTTTGTTGAACAGCCGGAAGTCTTCTGGTCGGTTATTATTTCGATGTATATCGGCAACATTGTTCTTCTGGTGTTGAACCTGCCGCTGATCCCTTACATCTCGCGCCTTTTGGCTTTGCCACAGCAATTGTTGGTCCCGTTCGTGCTGTTCTTCTCGCTGATCGGTGTTTATCTGGTGACCTTTAACGCCTTTGATATTCACATGATGGTTATTGCCGCAGCAATCGCCATTGGTTTGCGTCTTTTGAACTATCCGATGGCGCCGATGCTGCTGGGCTTCATTTTGGGCAGCATGATGGAAGAAAACCTGCGCCGTGCATTGATGATCAGTGATGGCTCGCTGGCCTTCCTTTGGGAACGTCCGATCACGCTTGTCATCCTTCTGCTCAGTGCCCTGTTCCTGTCAGCACCTTTGGTCGGCAACCTGCGCCAATGGGTAAAAAACCGCAAAGCGGTGCCAAACGACGGTGAATTCTAAGACCTGAAAAGCTTCCGACGCGAAGGAATTGGATGAATGCGCTTTCTTGATAATTTGGCGATTGGGCCAAAAACACTTTTGGTCCCGGTCTTTCTGATGGTTGTGATCGTTGCAATGGGGATTGCAACGGTCGCCACACTTGAAAGCGAGAAAAACACTCTCACCAGCCTTCGCGTCGAAGCCTATGAACGGCGGTCTGACGCACTCACACTCAGCAACGCACTGAACGAGGTGCATGGATCGCTGTTTCGTATCCTAACATGGGATTCCAACGGCATTAATGCCGCGACTGTTCCGGAGTTGCGCGAACAGGTTAGCCATATTTCAGAAGACCTTGCCCCGCTCGCACAACGGCTTGCGGTTGTTGGTGGCGACGAGTTCACCAGCAACTATGAGAAATACATCGAACAGGTTGACCAGTTCCTAGTTGAAAGCGAAATGAACATCTACGGCGCACTCGAAGTCATTGCGCAGGCCGATGAAACATTCCGTGCCCTTCAGGTGCCGCTTAATCAAATTCTGGTACAGACCCACGAACTGGCCCAAACATCCTTTGCCAATGCATCGTCACAGGCAGAAGCCTTGCAACGAGTGTTCGTGATTGTTGCCGTCCTTGTTGTGTTTATTGCCGGGGTGGTTTCTGTGTTCGTTTCACGGCGCATTTCACGCCCCATGACAGATCTTTCACATCTGATCGAACAAATCGCCAATGGCGATCTGGACATTGATGTTCGTGGCGTTCAACGCCGTGATGAAATCGGCACTGTTGCACGATCTGTTACCGTTTTGCGCGATCAGTCCAAAGAAGCCGAAAGCCTACGCAAGGAACGCGAACGCGTCCGAACAATAGAAGGCGAACGCCAGCAGGACCTGATCCGCGCTACCGATCACTTCCAACGCACTGTTCAGGATGCCCTTTCCGGGTTTGACCGTGAATTTGGTTCACTGAACGGATCGGCAAGCGAAATGGAACAGATCGCAACTTCGGCAAGCGCACGTTCTGCTGATGCCAATCAACATTCCGAACAAGTTCTCCATCATATCGAAGCCGTATCGCAAACCACGGCAAGCCTGTCCGAAGCCATTGCCGAAATCGGCCATCAGGCACAGAATTCGGCCGAAATCGCTGGCAAGGCACGCTCGGAAAGTGAACAGTCCCGCGCCCTGTTTGAACAGCTGACCAACGCGACACAGCGGATTGGCGATATTGTCGGCCTGATCGAAGACATCGCAAGCCAGACTAACCTACTGGCCCTGAATGCTACCATCGAAGCGGCCCGTGCAGGGGACGCTGGCAAGGGCTTTGCCGTCGTTGCCGGTGAGGTTAAAAATCTTGCATCGCAGACCGCACGCGCGACCGAAGATATTTCCAATCAGGTCGATGAGATCCGTGGCCTGACAGACAATGTCGTCGGCGCACTGCAAAGTGTTGCAAATGTGATTGGTGAGGTTGATCAATCGGCCGCGGCGATTGCCGCAGCTGTGGAAGAACAACAGGCATCGACGGCTGGTATTTCCGATAGCATTGATGATGCCAATGGCGGGATGCGCACGGTGGCTGAGGCGGTTGGCGCTCTTGATACCGAAACCGCCCGCGTTCACAACGGTTCGGAAAATGTCACGCGCGCAACCAACACACTTAATACCGAAGCATCGCGACTGCGCGATGCGATTGATGGGTTCCTCGAACAGATCAACAAGAACAAGGCCAGCGCATAATGAGCAGATCACCCGAAGATCCAGCCACGTCCAGTTGGATCAACCGTATTTCGGGTGTAATGACACCGCGCTTTTTCAAAAGACTCTCTATTGCCCTTGGTATCGGCCTTGTTGGAGGATTGATCGCACATAGCCTAAACATGCCGCTCGCATGGATGATGGGACCGATGCTTGCAACTTTTGTGGCAAGCTTGATGCGCGTTCAGATGGGCATTCCGATGGAGTTTCGTTCGGTCATTTTGGGTGTGATCGGCATCTTTCTTGGCGCGTCTTTTACCCCTGAAACCCTTAATCAGGCGGCCCGCTGGCCAATCAGTATGATTGCGGTGCTGATTTATGTGCCCGTCGTGACGGTTCTTGTGACGTGGTTCTATACCAAAATCGCCCGGCTTGACCCCGCAACGGCCCTGTTTTCTGCAACGCCAGGTGGTTTGACGCCTATGGTTGTCCTTGGCGCTGCTGCCGGCGGAAACGAACAGGAAATCGCCTTAACGCAAGGCTTGCGCGTTCTGTTATTGGTCATGTCCGCTCCCTTGATCGTTTTAATGATTACGGGTGTCGTTGCCAGCGGTCATGGCGATGGTGAAGCGGTCTATATGACACTGTCAGAAGGTCTTTTGACAGGTGGTGCCGCCCTTCTCACTGTATTGCTGTTTCGCAAACTTCGCGTCCCGGCTGCCTATATGACAGGTGCAATGCTTGCCAGCATGGTTCTGCACGTCACCGGGATCGTTGAAGGTAATTTGCCTGATTGGCTTTTGGCTGGAAGCCTTTTGATCCTTGGCTCGGCCATCGGGAGCCGTTTTGCCGGCGTGAAATTATCATTTCTGGCGCGGCTTGCCGGTTATTCGATCTTTGCAACGCTGGTGATTTTGGCTTTTACCGGCGGCGTTGCCTGGATGGTATCGCAGTGGCTTGATCTTGATTTCATTGCTGTGTTGTTGGCGTTTGCGCCGGGGGGCGTGGCTGAGATGTCGCTAATCGCACTGGCGCTGAATGTCGAGCCAAGCTTCGTTGCGTTCCACCACATCGTGCGGATATTTGAAATCGTTTTACTTGCGCCGATCATGGCCAAGTGGTTCCAGCGCCATATGCAGCGCAAGAACGCGCAGAATAACACCCCTATCCGGTAAGCGTTCTGCACCGAAGGAATTTTTCCGCCTTTAAGTACTAAGATTTCCGGGAATCAAAAAAGACGGGATGACGCCTAACCGTCAGTTTTTATCGACAATTACATCATGATCAAGCAGTGGTGCGACATCGATGTCGCTTGCATCCATCATGCCGGACACACGTTGCAAGGCAGCGATCAGGAACGTCTGTTCCCATTCTTCAAGATCATTGAAGTTATCTGAAAATCTGTCATGCAGTGCCATGGGAGCCCGATCAAGGATGGAACGTCCTTGATCCGTTAAGCGGACAAACACTTTGCGCTTATCCGTGTCACCACGCGCACGCAAGACAAGCTCCATCGCCTGAAGCTTATCAACCAGTGAGGTTGTTGATGCCTGTGCCAAGTTCACCTTGGCGGCAATCTGGCCAACCGTCATCTCGCCGTATTCTTCCAGTGATTGCAAAACCAGAAGCTGCGATGTCTTTAACCCGGTGATTTTACCAAGTTTTTTAGCGTGAATATCGCTCGCACGTAGAATGCGGCGAATGGAGATCAACGCTTCATGCAATTTGTCCATTTGAATTTCCGGGCGTCAATTGTTGTCCTGCTACAAAAGATGTTTTAGCCCCAGAACCGGGAAACCGCAACGGTTTAAGACGATCTTCCATCGATATATGATATTTTATTTCATCGATTTTCGGTATTTCGTGACGAAAATATGTCAGCGACATCGATCCATCAATATCGAAGACCGATTAATTTATGTTTTCTTTTACATCAATGTCTTAAATGGTTTCACGTTATTTTCATCGAGAAAGGGTTGATCAATTTGTATCGTTATTCTATACATCTCTCGCGACATGAATGATCGCATATCGAAATAACAGAGCAGGCAGACCGATGAAAATTGCCAACAATCAAGGCAACACCGGCCGCAAAGCCAACCTGATTATCCGAAAACCGAAGGCCACCGACGGCGCAACGGTCAATGCGTTGATCGCCGATTGTAAGCCTTTGGATGAAAATTCGATGTATTGCAACTTGCTGCAGTGCTCGCACTTTGGCGACACATGCGCGATTGCGGAACTCGATGGCGAAGCCGTGGGCTTTGTTTCCGGTTACATCGTTCCAAGTACTGAGCAGCTCTTTATCTGGCAGGTTGCCGTTTCCCCGAAGGCCCGTGGCCTTCGTCTGGCGAAACGTTTGATCCTTGATATTCTGGATCGCCCGGCATGCTACAATGTGTCGCAACTGAACACGACGATCACGTCAACCAATGCGCCGTCTCAGGGTGTGTTCCGTTCAGTCGCACGCGAGCTCGGCGCCGACGTCAAACGCAAAGTTCAGTTTGAACGCGAAACGCATTTTGACGGCGCGGCTGCCAGTGAAATCCTGTGGCAGATTGGGCCGTTTGAACGTGAAGACGTCGAACGCGTCGCGGCCTGAATCCTCAACAACCATTTTCACTGCTTTCATGCCTCAAAACGGCAAAAGCCGTTATTGGGAACATCCCGTTCGCCGGGGCGTTTGACATGACAAGTGGACTTGACTTTTCCCAATCTGAAAGAGGGAACCATGACTGTATTTGATCGCCTTGAATCGGAAGTTCAGAGCTATGCACGCTCCTTCCCCGTTACGTTTGAAAAAGCCGAAGGCGCCTGGCTCACCGATGAGAACGGCAACCGTTACCTCGATTTCCTTGCCGGTGCCGGCAGCCTGAACTATGGCCATAACCATCCTGTTCTGCAGGAAAAGCTGATTGATTACATCAAATCAAACGGCATTACCCATGGTCTGGACATGCACACCAAGGCCAAGGAAGCCTTCCTGACCGCGCTTGAAGACAAAATCCTCAAGCCGCGCGACATGGAATACAAGGTTCAGTTTACCGGTCCAACCGGCACCAATGCTGTTGAAGCCGCTTTGAAACTTGCACGTCGTGTTAAGGGCCGCGAAACGGTGATCTCATTCACCAACGGCTTCCATGGCTGCACCTTGGGTGCGCTCGCCATCACCGGTAACGAGCATCACCGCGGCGCTGCTGGCGTATCGCTTGACAACGCCGTTGCCGTTCCGTTTGACGGCTACATGGGCGACAGTGTTGATACCGTCGACTATCTTGATCGTGTTCTGTCCGACAACTCAAGCGGTGTGTCACTTCCTGCAGCTGTGATCGTTGAAGCAGTTCAGGGTGAAGGTGGCTTGAACGCGGCTGACTTTGGCTGGCTGAGAAAGCTCGAACAGACCTGTCGTAAGCACGACATTCTGCTGATCGTCGATGACATTCAGGCAGGCTGCGGCCGTACTGGCACGTTCTTTAGCTTTGAACCCGCTGGTATCAAGCCTGATATGGTTACGCTTTCGAAATCGCTGTCAGCTTATGGCCTGCCGTTTGCCGTTCTTCTGATGAAGCCGGAGTTTGACGTTTGGCATCCGGGCGAACATAACGGCACCTTCCGTGGTAACAACCATGCGTTTGTAACAGCCGCAGCAGCCCTTGATCACTTCTGGTCAGATGATAAGTTCGCATCCGAAGTGTCTGACAAGGCTGAATTCCTTGGCAAGCGTCTCGAAGAAATTTCCGAACGCTATGGCGACGGAAAAATCTATCGCAAAGGGCGCGGCCTGATGCAGGGTATCTGCTTTGAAAGCGGTGAACTCGCATCGAAGGTTACCAAGGAATGCTTCAAACACAATCTGATCATTGAAACCAGCGGCCCGGAAGATGAAGTTGTCAAATGCCTTGTGCCTTTGATCATCTCCAAGCAGGATTTGGGGCACGGCCTTGACATCCTTGAGCTGGCAACTGCAAAAGCCATGGGCAAGGACGTTGTTGCAGCCAAAGCCGCTGCGGAATAATAAGGTTGGGCGATGCCATTGGGTGTCGCCCTTCCCTACCACCTAGATAGCCCCACACCTTAAATAATTCAAAGAGTTAAAAATGATTGTTCGCACCCTGAAAGAATGTGAAGCATCCGGTCGCCGTGTGGTTTCCGACAACTGGGAAAGCACGCGTATGTCGCTTGCTGAAGATGGTATGGGCTTCTCTTTCCATATCACCACCATCTATGCCGGTACCGAAACCGAAATTTGCTATGCCAATCATTTCGAGACCGTCTATTGCATCTCAGGCAACGGCGAAGTCGAAACCATTGCCGATGGCAAAAAATACAAAATTGAGCCAGGAACGGTTTACATCCTAGATAAGCACGACCGCCATTATCTGCGCGGCGGCACCGAGGATATGGTTGTCGCATGCGCGTTCAACCCGCCGCTCAATGGCCGCGAAGTCCATGACGAGAACGGGGTTTACCCGCTCGATGGCGACGCACTCGCCAGCTAAGCTTTTGGTTTGGGGCGGGGGATAAAACCGCCCCAGACTTTAAGAAATAATAGTTTTCAAGGATACGCCCCCAAAGGAGGCAACATGCTTTCAGCCCAGAAAAAAACGGACGCTGGGCATAGCGTTCACAAGATCGGTGGTACGTCGATGACCCAGGTTGAAGCGGTCATGGACAACATTCTGGTCGGCAATCGCAGCGAAGAAGAACTGTATAATCGGGTCTTTGTCGTTTCAGCTTATGGCGGGTTCACCGACCTTCTGCTGGAAAACAAGAAAACCGGTGAAGCAGGCGTCTATCAGCTTTATGCCGGATCGGAAACCGATTGGGCTTGGGGCGATGCCCTGACCAAAGTTGCCGACAAGATGTGTGCCATCAACGAGGAAATCTTTGGTGATGCACCCGAACTGAAACTGGCCAATGCCTTTGTTCAGGAACGCGTTGAAGGTACACGCAGCTGCTTGATGGACCTCCATCGCCTGTGCAGCTTTGGGCATTTCAAACTTGAAAAGCACCTGCTGACCGTTCGTGAAATGCTGTCTGCCATTGGTGAGTCCCATAGCGCGCACAACACCATGTTGCTGCTGCGCGCCAAGGGCGTAAATGCGGTATTCGCCGATCTTTCGGGGTGGCGTGAGCCAGAAGCATCAACCCTTGATGGTCGCATTTCAAAAGTCTTCGACGACATTGACCTTAGCAGTCAGCTTGCGATTGCAACTGGCTATGCCCAGTGCAGCGAAGGCCTGATGAGCATCTATGGCCGCGGCTATAGTGAAGTCACCTTCTCGCGCATTGCATGCCTGACACAGGCGCGCGAAGCGATCATTCACAAGGAATTCCACCTCTCAAGCGCTGATCCGCGCATCGTCGGCGAAGATGCCGTGCGCCCGATTGGCCGCACGAGCTATGACGTGGCTGATCAGCTGTCAAACATGGGGATGGAAGCCATCCACCCGCGTGCAGCCAAGGGCTTGCGTCAGAACGACATTCCGCTGCGTATCGCCAATACCTTTGAACCGGAACATCCCGGTACGGTCATTGACGATCATTGGGATCCGGAAAACAGCCGGGTTGAGATAGTCACTGGCGTTCCGACTGCGTTCGAGATTGAGGTCTTCAATCAGGATATGGTGGGTATTCCGGGCAGCGAAGAATCAATCCTTAGCGTGCTTAAACGTTATAAGGTTCCGACCGTTACCAAGAACCTGAACGCCAATACAATTACGCATTATGTATCAGCACCGCTGAAACAGATTCGTCGTTGTGTTGACGAGATCGAGGAAAAGCACCCTGAAGCAACCGTTCAGACCCGTAAGGTCGCGATTGTTTCGGTAATTGGCGCCAACATCGATCAGCCTGGTCTGTTTGCACGTGCTGTGACAGTCCTTGATGAGGCCGGCGTTGAATTGGTTGCCTCGCACTTCCCGAGCCGTCGCGTCGATCTGCAGTTTGTTGTGGCAGAAGGCGATTTCAACAAGGCAATCGTTGCCCTGCATCGCGGTCTTGTTGAAGGTAAAAAAGAAGAAGGCGCATCAGACAAAAAGACCAAGAATGATAGCGCTAACAAACAGGACAAGCTTAAGGCTGCATAAGCCTTAAGGCATCCTAACATCACATCAGAACCCGCAGTGCTTGCAAAAGCCTGCGGGTTTTGTTTTGCGCCAACCCCATACTTGTCATTGTCAGAGATGGTGCGTCGCGATAGGACTTATCTGTCTATTCTAGTCCAACGCCCGTTTCTCAGGAAAGCCCGCATGAGCACCCATAACAGCAAAGCGATTAACGACCTTCTTGATATTATGGCCAAGCTGCGCGACCCGGATGGCGGGTGTCCTTGGGATCTGGAACAGGATTTTTCGACCATCGCCCCCTACACCATCGAAGAAGCCTATGAAGTTGCCGACGCCATTGCCGATGGTGATATGAACGAACTTCGCGATGAGTTGGGGGATTTGCTTCTGCAGGTGGTTTTCCATGCGCAGATGGCACAGGAAGAAGGCCATTTTACCTTCGAAGATGTCGCCAACAGCATCAATGCGAAAATGGTCAGCCGTCATCCACATGTATTTGGCGATGGGGACGCCACCACAACCGATGGCGTCAACCAGACATGGGAGAAAATCAAGGCTTCTGAACGGGCGCAAAAGGCCGAAACAAAGGGTCACGACCGTCACAGCGCGCTTGACGGTGTTGCCAGCGCCCTCCCCGCACTCATGCGGGCTGAAAAGCTGACCAAACGTGCTGCACGTGTTGGCTTTGACTGGCCAAGTACGGATGAAGTGTTTGACAAGCTTCATGAAGAAATTGACGAGCTCAAAGCCGAAATGACCGAAAACCCCGATCAAGACCGTATCGAGGATGAATTGGGCGACATGTTGTTTGTCATGGCGAACCTTGGCCGTAAGCTTGGCGTTGATCCCGAAGTCGCCCTGCGGCATGCGAACCATAAATTCACCCGTCGCTTCCACTTCATTGAAGATGAACTGGCGAAAGACAGCCGCACCGCGTCACAGTCCGATTTGCAAGAAATGGACGTGCTTTGGAATAAGGCCAAGAAGGTTGAACGGGGTCAGGCATAAGTGCACCGGCACGACACCTGCCCCTTCATATAAAATGTGCGTCAACCTTCAAGCGGCATATAAATCTCGGTCAAAAACTCGGTTGGTGCCGTTTCACGCGGGTTGTTCAAATATTCCTCGAACACGGGGCCTTCGCGTACTTCTTCACCAGACTGCGGCAACCATTTGCCAAATAACCATAAATAAGCTGATTTCATATCAGCATATGGTCCCTTATACCGCAGGCATGCGTATCTTCCGGCCTCCACCACTGTGCGTTCAACCGGCGCCTCAATCGTAATTGTTTCCGTCTGATCAAGTAGCGCACCCGCCTTTGAGAACAGATCGTTTTCGGCAAAGGAATCTGGGTCGGTGTGATACACGCCAATAAGTCTGACATTTGGCTCAATCAGGTCACGCACCGCAAGCCACCCAAACAGGCGATCAAATGCCTCGCCAATTTGCATGAATGATCCGTGGTGATCGATGGTCAAAAGCGACATTTCAGGCACGTCGCGTATTTCGACAGTCCAAGGACCACAGACGCTTTCACCCTGCTCTTCAAGGGCGTCATGGAATTGGCGATGGCTGCCTTCCTTGCGATAGCGCGCCGGTGGCATCCCATAGCTGTCAGAGAATATTCGGGTGAAAGATTGTAGATTGGGATAGCCACATCGTTTGGCGATCTCATCAATCTGAATTGCACTGTTTGCCAGCATCCCGGCCGCGCTATGAAGGCGAACGCGCTTTACCGTCGCGGCCACCGTTTCGCCAAACACACCGTGATAAATGCGATGCCAATGCGTTGGCGACATGCAGGCAATGTCGGCCAGTCGATTTAAATCAAGTTCGTCAGAAAGATGGTCATGGATGTGGGCCTGCACGCGCGCAAGTCGGTCTTGGTAGGAGCGTTGGGCATGTAATTTGTTCATCGTTCTCTCATGCAATTTGTTGTGCACTTTGAAAACGCTAACACGCGTCGATTTGACAAATCCTGCGATCTTGCGTCAAGCCGTGGCTCGGATCGACTTACGAAAACAGCGGCAGAAGAATTTCATTCATCTCAGACCACAGGTCTTCGGAACTGGCACACAAAAGTCCGGGGGCCTCTGCATTGGCGTTATATTCATTATTACGGTCTTCGGTAATATAGCGGGCATGCCCACCAGCTTCGCGCACCAAAAGCGTGCCCGGCGCGTGGTCCCAAGGCTTTAGAGTCCGATAGGCACAAAAATCGAAATCACCACGTGCCAATTCTTCATACTCAGCACCGCAGCATGAATAATGCGCAACGGTGTCAAAGAAATCCATATGTCCGTAATGACTTACAAGACGGTCACGCGCATAGGAAATCAGAAATCCTTTGGCATCGCCGGCTTTTGTGATGTGAGATCGCACCGAAACAGGATTATCCTGATAGCGCGTCCCAGCACCCTTTTCGGCCACGGTTGCGGTTCCCTCAATCGGGTCAACAATCCATGCCGCAACTGTTTCGCCCGCAACATACAGACCAACCATGCAGCGAAACGGTTGACGATTGTGGGCAAAGTTTTTGGTGCCATCGACCGGATCAATGATCCAGACGGGATCGGATGCCGCAAATGCACGGTCCTGCAATTTCGGATCGGCATGTGCGGCCTCTTCGCCCAAGGCGATACTGCCCGGTAACAGGTCGGTTAACCGGGCAGTTAAAACGCGTTCGGCTTCTGTGTCAGCGATGGTCACCAGATCAAGCGCGTGGGTTTTAGCCTCGATATCTTCATCGGCCAGTTGGCCAAAGCGCGGGGCAATTTCAGCAGCCGATACGTCCCGGATGATACCGGTTACTTTTTCAATATCGACTTTCACCACCACGCAATTTCTCCTTCTGGCGTTTAACGACAATCAGACAACGTGTATTTCAAAACCAGATTTAGCACACCAGTCTTCAAAACGCCCCACCCGCGTAGAATCAATCCGCACCTGAATGGCAATGCCGTCATCGCCTTCTGTGCGCTGAAGAACTTCACCATGCTCATAAAGACGTGCCAGCGATTTGCCATCCGAATACGGCACACACAGCTCAAACACCGGCATATGTTCCGTAAGCCGGTCTTCAACCAAGCCCAGAAGCGCATCGCAATTCGTGCCCTTGATGGCCGAAATGGCGATCGTGTTGTCGTGGCGCGCCGCTGACTCGTTCACCGCCAGCAGGTCATCACCCTTAAGCTGGTCAATCTTGTTAAGCGCTTCAACAAGTTCTTCACCGTCAATTGCCTTTTGCAGTCCAAGTTCCTTAAGAACTTCAAGCACATCAAGCCTTTGCTCTTCGGTTTCTGCCGAAGCCACATCACGGACATGGACAATCAAATCCGCTTCAAGCACTTCTTCAAGTGTTGCACGGAATGCTGCCACCAGATCGTGCGGCAAATCGGAAACAAATCCGACAGTGTCAGACAGAATGACCTTACGTCCACTTGGCAAGATCAGACCGCGCATGGTCGGATCAAGAGTTGCAAACAGCATGTCCTCGGCAAACACCTCGGACGTGGTCAGCTGATTAAACAGCGTCGATTTTCCGGAGTTGGTATAACCCACCAAGGCCACAATAGGATATGGCACACGGCGACGTGCTTCGCGGTGAAGCTCACGTGTTCTTTTAACTTCCTCAAGCTCACGCCGAAGTTTGGCAAGTTTGTCACCGATCAAACGACGGTCAATCTCAATCTGACGTTCACCCGGGCCGGCAAGGAAGCCGCGACCACCTCGCTGACGCTCAAGGTGGGTCCAGGTCCGAACCAGTCGTGACCGCTGATAACTCAGCAATGCCAATTGTACCTGCAAGCGTCCCTCACGGGTCCGCGCACGGTCAGCAAAAATCTCAAGGATCAGACCGGTACGGTCAATAACCTTACACTTCCACTCTTTCTCCAGATTACGCTGCTGGATCGGGGTAAGTTGGCCATTGATCATAACGATGTCGGCTTCTTCTGCCTTGATCTGCAGACCGAGCCGTTCAGTAACGCCCTTCCCGAATAAGGTAGAAGGACGTACTTTTGCGATGGGCACAATATCTGCGCCCACCACTTCAAAATCCAACGCGCCAGTCAAACTGATTGACTCGGCCAGACGCGACGACGCGTCGCGCCAGGACGCTTTCTGGTCCGCGCGTTTTAGTTCCGGGTGGAAAACGAGGACTCGGGGGGCTTCCGGCTCAGTGCCTCCCCCCGACGTCAGAGATTCTTCAGCTATTTTCTTCTTCCGTTGCTGGCTGGCTCGGATCAAACAGTTTGATCGGTGTCGTCGGCATTACCGTCGAGATCGCGTGTTTGTACACGAGCTGGGTGTGAGCATCGCGCCGCAGCAAAACAGAGAAATTGTCAAACCAGGTGATAATCCCCTGCAATTTGACTCCGTTGACCAGAAACACGGTAACCGGCGTTTTGTTTTTACGGCAATAATTCAGGAAAACGTCCTGAACATTTTGTGATTTTTCCGCCATTGGTTAGACCTAGCCTTCTTTTATGAGCGTTTTTTTAGTTTCGGGCGGCCAAGCAAAATGCGGAACCATCGACGTCAAGTTCGTCACGGTTCCAGCCCCATCTTAATGACCAACCTGAACTATAAGACTTTCGTAAAGGTTTTTACAACCCTTACAAGCGCTTCGCAATCAGCGAAATGCCAATCAGGTTCGAGATTCGCGGAATTCTGCGCATCACTGTGTCCGGTAATTTCATCCCCGATTAGGATTGCAGTTGCCCCGACGTTGCGCGCGCATTGAATATCGACAACACTATCCCCTACAAACCAGAGATTCTCATATTGCGGCGCCGAAGAGTCGCCCATTGCCATATGCACCGGATCGGCAGCAGGTTTATCATTTGCGGCATCTGTCGCCCCGACAATTTGACCAAAAAACGCGGTCCAGCCAAGATGTTCAACCTCTTTGCGCAAGAAGTCGCCGTTCTTGTTGCTGACGACACCGATGTAGGTCCCGTTTTCACGCAGCGCACACAAAAGATCATAGGCACCGGTCAAAGGTGTCAGCGTTTCAAGGTGAATGCTGCGAAAATGCGCGTAGAAACTATCCTTGGCCGCTTCCCAGCGATCTTCGCCAAACAAAACAGGGAAACTGTCACGAAGTGATCGGGCAACCCGTTGCTTGGTTTCATCAAGCGACCATTTGGGTTTGTCGAACTCTTCAAATGTCATGTTCAGGGCTGCCTGAATGGTGCCCCAACTATCAACAAGGGTGTTGTCCCAGTCAAACAGGACGGCATTTGGTCGATGGGGCAATTGGTCAGACATAACGAAATCCGGTGGCTTGGGTGGATATGATTTGTATGAGGATTATAGAAATCCCGACGCAGATCAGAAGTATTCGAGACGCACAGCAAACATTTTCTCGACCTTTTTGATCTGCTCAGACCCGGCAAAGACAACAATGCGATCATTTGCTTCGATCACGGTATTGGCACGCGGCATGACAACTTCGCCATTTCGCAAGATTGCGCCAAACACCACACTGGCTGGCATGGCAATATCCTTAATTGCCTTACCGACAATCGGTGCTGTTTCAAGTGCCTCAGCCTCAAGCACCTCGCCAAAGCCCTCTGACAGGCTATGAACCGCACGGATACGCCCACGGCGGACGTGATGCAGGATCGTCGAGACCGTCGTCATGCGCGGGCTGATGACAACATCAACGCCCAGTTCGGACACCAGCGAGTTATAGGTGCTTTTATTAATCAGCGTCAGAGCACGCGGGCAGCCATACCGCTTTGCGAGCAAAGATGCCAGAATGTTGGTTTCGTCATCGTTGGTAAGCGCTACCACGGCCTCGGCATTGCCAACGTTTGCTTCTTCAAGCAATTCTGGATCAAGCACGTCACCGTGCAAAACCACGCTTTTCTTTGGCAACTTCTGTGCGACATAGCGCGCGCGCTCGGCGTCGGCCTCGACAAGGCGCGTGGTCACGCCCGGGAAGTTCTTGTTGATTTCCTCAGCCAGGAACAGCGCAATATTCCCCCCACCAAAGATGACAATACGGCGTGCTTCGGGGTCTTCGTGCCCGAATGCGGACATTGCCCGATCCACCTGATCGCTTGATACAGCAAGATACACAAGGTCACCGGCCAGCATCTGATCATCGCCCTTGGGATAAACCGGCTTGTCGTTTCGGATCATGCCAAGGATCGAAATATTCAAATCCGGGAACAGCTGATGAAGCTGACGCAGGGGCGTATTGATCACCGGGCAATCTTCGCTACACCGCAGGCCAAGGATTTTGACCTTGTCATCGGCAAACGGGATCATATCGAACGCACCGGGCGCCTGCAGTCGGCGTGCAACAGCACGGGCCACTTCCATTTCCGGGGAAATCACCACATCAATTGGCAACTTTTCACGGCCAAACAAGCTGGCCCATTCCGGCTGCAAATAGGTCTGGCTTCGGATACGGGCGATCTTGGTCGGTACGTTGAACAATGAATGCGCGACCTGACAGGCTGTCATGTTGACTTCGTCAGCAAAGGTCACCGCAATCAGCATGTCGGCTTCTTCTGCGCCTGCCTGCTGGAGAATATCGGGGTGTGAGCCAAACCCGATGATGCCTTTGACCTCTAGTGTGTCAGAGATCTTCCGCACCAGTTCTTCGGACTGGTCGATCACGGTTACATCATTGTTTTCTGCCGACAGATATTTGGCAATGTGGAAACCCACCTGCCCGGCCCCGCAAATGATGACCTTCATCGTGTATTCTCCCGTTCACAGCAGCCTGCGATGTCGCGACTGGTAATCAGAGTTGTCCTAAGACTGATATCAATTGGCTGATAATCAGCCGCCAACACCTAGGCTTTTAAGCTTGCGATGCAATGCGGAACGCTCCATTCCGACAAAGGCCGCTGTTTTGGAAATGTTGCCCGCAAACCGGTCGATCTGTGTCTGCAGATATTCTTTTTCAAACATCTCGCGTGCTTCGCGCAGCGGCAATGCCATGATTTCACTGGTCTTGTCAAAACTTAGCGATGTCGGCATGTCCGAAAACAGTTCAGACGGCAGCATCTTGCCCGTGATGATATCGGTTGTATTGTCGTCCGGCGCCATGATCATCAAACGTTCAATGACGTTGCGAAGCTGGCGAACATTCCCCGGCCAGTCATATGCGTGAAGGGTCGCCATGGCTTCTGGCGACAGTTTACGTTGCGGAAGGCCAGTGGCCTCTGCATAGCGTACCAGAAACCGTTCGGCGAGTTCGGGGATATCATCGCGACGTTGCTGAAGTGATGGCACCTCAAGCGGAACCACGTTCAAGCGGTAATAAAGATCCTGACGGAATGTTTGCTCGGCAATCCGGGCTTCAAGATCACGCGCGGTTGTCGCAATCACACGGACATCGACACTTACCGGAAGCGCACCACCGACACGTTCAAACGTCTGGTCTTGTAAAACACGGACAATTTTCCCTTGCGTTTCCAAGGGCATATCAGCCACTTCATCAAGCAAAAGCGTGCCGCCATGCGCCAGTTCAAGCACACCGGTGCGCGCATCGCGATCTGAGGATGCCTCCGCACCAAACAGGGATTCTTCCATGGTTTCAGGCGAAATATTTGCACAGTTCAATACAACAAACGGGGCTTCTGACCGTGCTGATTTTTTATGGATAAGCCGCGCAATGACTTCCTTGCCCGACCCTGCTGGTCCATTGATCAGGACGCGACTGCCCGTTCTGGCAACACGTTCGGCCGCCTGACGTAAGTTATTAACCGCAGAAGACTTGCCAATCAGTTCGTTATCACCGCCAGCCTTAAGGGTGAGTTCACGGTTTTCACGACGCAGGCGCGCATCATCAATGGCGCGTTCGACAACCAGCAACAGACGATCCGTATTAAACGGCTTCTCAATGAAGTCATAGGCACCGCTACGCGATGCTTCGAGAGCTGTTTCAATGTTGCCGTGGCCTGAAATCATCACAACAGGAACTTCGCTGTGTTCACGTTTGATCAGCTTAAGCGTCTCAATACCATCGTGGTCGCTTTGATCCATCCAGATATCGAGCACAACCAGACTGGGGCGGCGCGCAGAAACCTGCGACAGCGCTTCCTGACTCGAACCCGCTTGTCGTGTGGTATAGCCCTCGTCTTCCAAAATACCGGAAATAAGTGCCCGGATATCTTGTTCATCATCGACAATCAGAATGTCGTGCGCCATATCGTGACCAAATCAATTTTCTGTTTTCATTGTAAGGCAGGCAATTGGATCAACTGCCTTAGGAATGTGTGTCGTCCGCTGGATCGTCCGTTGCAAGATCAACAACCAGCGGGAAGGAAAGCGTAACCGTTGCCCCCGCTTCAACACCGTCAGACAGTATCAGTTCTCCACCATGATCTTCCATGATTTTCTTGACGATCGCCAATCCAAGTCCGGTTCCCTTAGCACGGGTCGTAACATACGGTTCGGTGAGACGTTCACGATGTTCAACCGGAAGCCCACGGCCATTATCGGAAACCGCAACAAACACGCGTTTTGTTTCATCCGATTGCGTGATCGATACTTCGATCCGCCCCGGTGGCAAGTCACCGGGATCTCCATCGCGACCATCAATTGCCTCAGCCGCATTCTTCAGCGTATTTGTCAGACATTGATTAACCTGACGCGAATCACATGAGATTTTCAGATCGCGAAACGCATTTGAATCAAAGTCATACGTAATCTTTGTATGCGCCTGTTTTTGAAGAAAAATAGCGCTCTTAACAAGATCGGTTATTTTCTCTGAACGCATTTTGGGGGATGGCATCCGGGCGAAGCTTGAAAACTCGTCAACCATACGACCGATGTCTGATACCTGACGAATGATCGTGTCGGTACAGGTTTGGAACACTTCCTTGTCGTCGCCAATCTGCTTGAGATAACGCCGCTTAAGCCGTTCAGCAGAAAGCTGGATCGGGGTAAGCGGGTTTTTGATCTCATGGGCGATACGGCGTGCAACATCGGCCCAGGCAGCCATCCGCTGGGCAGTTTGCAACTCAGTGACATCATCGAATGTGACGACGTAACCGAAAACAGCACCATCGTCCGCCCATTCTGCGGTAACACGTGCCAGAAGAGTCAAATTGACGCCATTTCGGCGAATTTCGATCTGGCGCGGCTTGCTGCGGTCTCCATCACGGGTCAGATCGCCAAATAGCGGCGCAAACTCGGGGATAACAGTGCTTAGTTTCTGACCGAGATAATCTTCGAGGTCCACGCCCAGCAAATCGGATGCACTGCGGTTCGGCAGCTCGATATTGCTTTCAGGGTCCAGGCCAATTACACCCGCAGTTACCCCGCCAAGGATCGCTTCGGTAAAGCGTCGTCGCTCATCATTGAGCCGGTTTGCCGCGACCAACTCATTGCGTTGCGTATCAAGCTGTGCGGTCATTCGGTTAAAGGCACGCGACAACGCTTCAAGTTCGTCACCCTGCCCGTCCAGCGGTACACGGTACGTCAGATCACCATCGCGCACGCGCTCAGCAGCAATGATCAACTGGGACACCGGCTGCACCAATCGCGTCGCAACCATAAGACCAAGGGTCACCGCGGCCAGCAACAACACAACCGAAATCAACACAAAGATCATCACAAAGGTGATGACAATCCCTGATCGTTCACCTTCGAGACTTTCATAGGCATCAACAGCGCGACGTGCCTTGTCAATGCGGTCCAGAACGTTGGGATCAACAAACCGGCCGACCAGCAAATATGCATCAACGAAACTTGGGATTTTTGCCAACGCCCGGATCCGGTTATCAGACGACCCGATCATCAGGACTACATCCTTGATCCGTGCGTCGTCAAAAACTTCCGGCGGGATATTCTTTAGTTCAAAATCATTCGAAAAACTGTAATCCGACTGAGCAATAATCTGCCCAGAACCATCAATCATCAAGACTTCCGGCAACCCACGCGCCAGCGCCTGATCGGTTAGAATGTCGGAAATTCGATCCGCATTGGTCGAGAAATTCACGCCAAACCGTTGAAGATCGTTGGTCGTCGCCAGGACGTCTGCACGGATCAATTCCTGATGCTCTTTAAGGTACGCATCAGCAATCACCATGCTTTCTTCGACCGCCGTTCTGATCCGGTCACTGAACCAGCCCTGAATCCCGAAATGCAGGAACAAGGCCGAAAAGACAGCCACCACAATCGCCGGCGTCACCGCCACCAACGAAAACATCAGAACCATACGGGTGTGAAGCTTTGCGCCCGCGACACCACGCCGACGTTCGACCCAAATCTGCACCAGTTTCCGGGCCACCAGTGTTGCTAGCAGCAAAACCAGAACCAGATCGGCATTTAACAGCAACAGGATCAAACGCGGATCGGGCTGGAATGGCGCCGTCCCCGTCATCGCAAGATAGGTTGCAGTTACCGATATGAGTGCAGCTGCGACCAAGCCAAACGCAAACCTGCGCGACTGGCCCAACCGCCCCAGAAACCGTACAAAGCCCGACCGCAAAAACCGGTTGGAGATCGAACGGTCGGTATTATTCATTTCGTGCCTCTGACGACTTCCAGCCCAAGATCACGAATTTTCTTACGCAGGGTATTACGGTTCAACCCAAGAACTTCGGCCGCCTTGACCTGATTTCCCCGGGTCGCTTCAAGGGTGATATTCAAAAGTGGGCGTTCCATTTCGCGCAAGATGCGATCATACAGCCCGGCAGACGGCAAGTCTTCATCATGGGCATCAAAATACTCACGGACATGGCGTTCGATCGATTCCGACAGTGACTGTGGCTCGGCACTTGGTGCCGCGTCATTGATGCTGTTTTCTGAGAACTCGGTCTCGATCACATCAACGCCGATCACGTCATGCGAGTAAAGAGCGGTAAGACGGCGAACCATGTTTTCCAGTTCACGAATATTACCCGGCCACCGATGCGCCTTAAGCCTTGCCATCGCATCTGATGACAGTGTTTTACGCGGAAGTCCCTCTTCGCTGGCTTGCATCAGGAAGTGATTAACCAATTCCGGGATATCTTCCAGACGTTCGCGCAAAGACGGCAGACGGATCGGCACAACGTTCAAGCGATAGAACAAATCTTCGCGGAAGGTCCCTTCGCGGATCAATTTGCGCAAATCACGGTGGGTTGCCGCGACAATGCGCACGTTAACCCGGATCGGCGTACGACCACCCACACGGGTATATTCGCCTTCCTGCAAAACACGCAAAAGCCGGGTCTGTGCTTCGAGCGGCATGTCGCCGATTTCATCAAGGAATAATGTCCCACCCTCGGCCTGTTCAAATCGACCAACCTTGCGTTCGTTGGCGCCAGTAAAGGCACCCTTTTCATGCCCAAACAGTTCGCTTTCGATCAATTCACGCGGAATGGCCGCCATGTTAATCGCAACAAACGGTCCATGACGGCGCCCGCCGTATTCATGCAACGCGCGTGCAACAAGTTCCTTCCCCGTCCCACTTTCACCGGTCACCATCACAGTTAGGTCGGTATTCATCAAGCGCGCCAGCGCACGATAAATTTCCTGCATTGCGGCTGAACGGCCGATCAACGGCAGTCGGTCATCGCCTTCTTCATCTGTGGCGGCACGTTTTTCGTCTTGCTGCGGTGTTTCGAGTGCCCGATCAACAATACTTATCAACTCATTGAGATCAAATGGTTTTGGAAGGTATTCAAACGCACCACGCTGGGCGGCTTTAACCGCAGTCATAAGCGTGTTTTGTGCGCTCATAACAATCACGCGCAGATCCGGGCGCAGTTTGCGAATACGCGGAACCATATCCAGCCCGTTTTCATCAGGCATCATCACATCCGTGATTACTAGATCGCCATCCCCATCGGCAATCCAGTCCCAAAGTGTGCGGCCATGGCCGGTGCTGCGGACTTCATGCCCCTGACGGGACAACGCCTGTGTCAGTACTGTACGGATCGCACGATCATCATCGGCTACAAGAATTCTTGCCGGGCGCGTGGTCATACGGTTTCACCCCTGTTCTTCATTGTTTCCCCCTCGTCGACATCTTCGGCCAGCGCACGGTTATATATCGGCAGCATGATCTGGAATTCAGCGCCGCCCCCCGGCACATCCTTGACCTCAATCACGCCGCCATGGTCATTAATAATTTTCGCCACCAGTGCAAGGCCAAGCCCCGTACCAGTTGGTTTTGTTGTCACAAATGGGTCAAACAGGCTTTCGCGCATATCTGGCGAAATCCCCGGACCATTGTCGCGGACCGACACGACAAGCGGCAAATGCACCCGCGCATCCGCACCTGCAACCGCAAGACGGACACCGTGTTGATAGCGGGTAGAAATGATGATCGTACCATCGTCGGCATCGACCGCCTCACCAGCATTTTTCAAAAGATTGAGAAACACCTGAATGAGCTGATCGCGGTTGCCAAACACCGGCGGCAAGGATGGATCATATACCTCTTCGAAAACCAGATGTTTACCAAAACCATTTTCAGCCAGGCGACGCACGTGCTCAAGAACCGTATGAATATTCACAGCCCCACGTTCGAGCGGTTTGTCAGAGAAAATCTCCATCCGGTCGACAAGGTCAACAATCCGGTCGGCTTCATCGCAAATCAGACGCGTCAAAACCCGGTCATCCTCATTGCTTGTCTGTTCAAGCAGTTGTGCTGCACCACGAATACCCGAAAGCGGGTTTTTGATTTCGTGGGCAAGGATGGCCGCCATGGCACTGACAGAGCGGGCAGAATTTCGGCTCAGCAGCTGATTGTCAATTTTTTGCGCGATAGAGCGCGGTTCAAATGTCAGAACAGCACAGTCACTTTCATCTGGCATCGAACCGACAGTCAGATTGACTGTGTGCTTACCGATTTTCGGGCTTTCGATCATCAGGTTGTGGTCTGCAACCAAAGTTGCGCCATCAATTGCCTGCCTGATCAAAGAAAAAACCGGGCTATCACCGGGGATATAGTCCGTCAGATTAGTGCGGCACAGAACACTTGCACTGGTGTTAAACAGCTGTTCCGTCGCCTGATTGACAAAACGGATATTACCATCTCGGTTGGCAACGACGACGGCACTCGCAATGGCGTTCAATACGCCCGTCGGGTCAACCCCGTTGCCTTTTCCAAATCCCAGTCTCATTCAATTCTTCCCCAACGATTTTCATCGTCATTTTATTGTTATAATACGATCAGGCTGCTTGCCGATCGAGTTTGATTTCGTTTTCTACCAGCGGTTCGTAAAAAGCGCGGATTTGATCTTTCACCTTATCTGGATCATCCAATACATTGACAACACGCCGAAATTCCGTCGCGTTGCGAAGGCTATTGCAATACCAGGCCAGATGTTTGCGCGCGATCCGGACACCCTGACGACCATGATGGGCAATCATCGCGTCATAGTGACGCAGGATGGTTTCAAGCTGGACTGCCAGTGATGGTGCAGCCAGCTTCTCGCCGGTTTTCAAATAATGTGAAACTTGTTCAAGGAACCAAGGCCGCCCCTGCGCACCGCGCCCAATCATAACACCATCGGCCCCTGAGCGTTTCAAAAGTTCAGCAGCGTCTTCTTCGCTGTTAACGTCCCCATTGCCGATAACAGGAATGGAAACTGTATCCTTGACCAGCGAAATAGCGTCCCAATCCGCTTCGCCTTTGTAAAACTGGCACCGAGTACGACCATGAATGGTCAGCATCGCAATACCGAGGTCTTCGGCAATTTTGGCAAGAGCCGGTGCATTCCGGCAATCATCGTCCCAGCCCAACCGCATTTTAAGCGTCACTGGAACAGACACCGCATCCACGGTGGCCTTGATGATATCAGCTGCAAGGCATTCATCGCGCATCAAGGCCGAACCCGCGTATCCCTTGGTCACTTTCTTTGCCGGGCAGCCCATGTTGATATCAATGATCATGGCACCGCGTGCTTCATTCATCTTGGCGGCTTGCGCCATTTCTTCGGGCTCTGTCCCGGCCAGTTGAACGGAAAGCGGGCTTTCGGCTGCACAATCTCCATGCATCTTGCGCACTTCCTTATCGTGGCGCTGGATGCGAATCATGGCGTCTGACGCAATCATTTCAGACACAACAAGGTGACCGCCAAACTGGCGGACCTGCTGTCGAAATGGAAGGTCAGTCACACCTGACATGGGTGCCAGAATGACATTCTCTGGCACGTGTACAGAACCAATCTGCAATGACATGAAGGAATTCCGATTGCCTAAAACTTGGGCAGATTAATAAAACTGGCCCCCAGTTGCAACAACTCTAAGCGTATCATCTGAAATAACGTTGTGCGAAAGCACGTAAACGATCAGGAATATACTGAAAACAGGGGATGTTTTAAGGGGTGTCGACTTAAGGCGAAGACATATCGCACCGCACACTGATCAGCAATTACGCACTGATCAGCCGACGATATAACCAGTAACAAACCGAACGCCCGGAAATGCCAGCGTCAGCAGCAACCAAGCCCCAAGAACAAAGCGCACAGCCATTCTACCGCGCAAGGTAGACTTTTCATGGATAAAGATAAGCGTGCAGATGGTGGCAAAACCCAGAAGTGTCAAAAGCATTTTATGGTCAATCGACCAAATGGGGCTGCCTTCGACATAACGAAGCGCAAAGCCCGATACAATGCCGATCACCAACACCCATGCCGACCATTTCAAAAAGCCAACCAACATGTATTCACTATCGCGAAGCGGTGGCAAGCGACGGCTCCATCGTGTCGGCTTTCGATGTTTGAGAGCATGTTCCTGCACAACATAGGCCATTGCCGCAATCGCTGCCAAGGTCACAAGGGCATAGGTTACAAGCGAGCTGCCGATATGCGCCCACAGCCAGCCAGAATATAAAGCCGGACCGTGAACAGTTGCCGGCTCATGGCGATACAACAACACACTGAAAACAGCCGCCAACACCGCAAACAGCAACAAATACCCGCCGATATAGCCCGCCAGTCGCCAAACCTGTTGCGGCCCCTTGCAAATCACCAATCCGCCGAATATCACAATAACGGTAAGCTCGGACCAGTGCAGGGCTGCGGCAAATCCGCGTGACTGCACTTCTTCACCGGTCACGCCAAGCAAAACCATTGTCCCGATCGCGGCCAGGAAAATCGATCCATACAGCCATATGTCGCGACGCGGCTCCTGACGCAAAATCTGCGCGGTCAGCGGTAACAACGCCAAGATATGAATGTATGCAGCCAGCATAGGAAGGTCCGTTGATCCGTTTGTCTTGATCGAAAGATCTCGATAGGCAAAATGCCGACTTGGCAAATTCTCCGCATAAAGATAGCCTGCGGCGCAATTCAGACAAGCGACGGCACAATATTTATGACCCAAAAAATCGGGGTTGTCATCGTTGCTGCGGGCAGCGGTAGCAGATTTGGTGACCCATTACCAAAACAATATCACCAACTTGGCGGCAAAAGCCTGCTGGCTCACTGCGTTGATTGCTTTGTCGGTCATACATCCGCAGACCTTATTCAAATCGTATATAATCCAATCCATCAGGATTGGTACGAGGATGCGATGTCCGAAGTTGCCTGCAAGGCCGATATCCCAATACCGGTTAACGGTGGCCAAACCCGCCAGCAATCCGTTTTAAATGGTTTGCGGGCACTGGCGGGCAAATCGCCTGATGTTGTTTTGATCCATGACGCCGCCCGGCCGGGAGTTTCCGATGCGGTTATTTCGCGGGTTCTTCATGCCCTTGAAACCCATGCCGGGGCCATACCCACCCTGCCCGTCGCGGATACGATCAAGCAAACAGATGAAAACAACATCATTTTGCGCACCATTTCGCGCGATAGCCTTCGCCGTGCCCAGACCCCGCAAGGGTTTATCTTCAAGACCATTTTGGATGCCCATTCGCAGTTCGAGGGTCAAGAACAGACCGATGACGCGTCCCTTCTCGAGCAACTTGGTCTGGACGTGGTCTGCGTCGAAGGTGCAACTGCGAATGACAAGATCACCCTGCGCGATGATTTTGGCCGGGCACAAAACTGGATCGCCCCCACTGAAATGAAAAAAATGGAAGATACGGCAATGCCACAGGAAGAATACCGTGCGGGAACCGGCTTTGACGTGCATCGGTTTGCGCCGGGCGACCATTGTATCCTGTGTGGCGTTAAAGTGCCGCACACAGCCCGCCTTGAGGGGCATTCCGATGCCGATGTAGGACTACATACCTTAACCGATGCGATCCTTGGTGCGATTGGTGCGGGCGATATTGGCCAGCATTTCCCTCCTAGCGATATGAAATGGAAAGGTGCGGCGTCCGATATCTTTCTTAAGCATGCCGCAGACCTTGTCCGTCAACGCGGCGGCAGGATTGTGAATGTCGATCTGACGTTGATTTGCGAACGGCCTAAAATCGGACCGCATACAAGCGCGATGCGCCAGAAAGTCGCAGAAATCCTTGCGATTGATATCGACCGGGTCAATGTCAAAGCCACCACCACCGAAAAACTTGGCTTTACCGGTCGCGAAGAAGGCATCGCAGCACAGGCAGCGGCCAGCATCGCACTCCCGATCACATAATCATCCGGGTTCGCGCGTAGCACCTTTCGCTGAACAACAAAGGGGCAGGATTTATATCCTGCCCCTTTGTCTATTTTTATGTCCGGTCGATCAGGAAGCCGCTGGGCCGCCCTCTTCTTCTGGTAACTGATATTTCATCAGCACCGGCACTTGCGCCATGCCAAAGACCATGGTGAGCGGCATGATGCCCCAAACCTTGAACGCAACCCATGTGTCGGTCGAAAAGTTACGCCAGACCACTTCGTTGATCACCGCAAGAACAACGAAAAAGATCGCCCAGCGCCACGTCAGGATACGCCAACCTTCATCGGTTGCCTTGAACGCGCTTTCCAAAACCAGCTTGAGAAAAAGCTTTCCGGCCATCAGGCCACCAAACAGGATTGCTGCAAACAACAGGTTCACAATCGTCGGCTTGATTTTGATAAACAGATCGTCATCAAGATAAAGGGTCAATCCACCAAACACGATCACGAAAGCACCACCAATAAGCGGCATAATCGGGATGGTGCGCGCGATGATGTAAGATACGCTAAGGGCGACAACCGTAGCGGCAACGAACACAGCCGTTGCCGTCATCAGATTGGTTGTCGCATTGGCGGCAAAGAATAAAATCAAAGGCCCCATTTCAAGGGCCATTTTAGTAAACTGGTTCATTAAAAAACGTCACCTAATGGATTAAATTTGCGCCATCCTAGGGGGCAAATCGCTGCGATGCAATCACATCAACCGTGATCTTGATCCCATCTGCTTTTGCAACCAGTTGACATAGTCGTGGTTCCCCCGGCCAAGCGGTATTTCAAGAATACAAGGCACCTCATACGGGTGATTGTCTTCGATCCATTTTGCCAGTGCAGATGCGGATGATTTTGCAGTCTTAAGGATCACAATAAGTTCGCTTTCCTCTTCGACATCCCCATCCCATTCGTAAATAGCCGTCATTTGGGGCAACACGTTTGCGCATGCGGCCAATTTTTCGCCAATGGCACCGCCTGCAATCACACGCGCCGTGTCCATATCCGGAACGGTAACATATAAAAATGACATTTCGCTTGGCTGAAAGTGATCTGCTGTCATTGCGATTGCTCCAAAGTTGATTATCCGCCACACTGATGGCATCCAATGTTGAATATATCACTGATACCATAACGGTGCAGGGAGTACCGATGACGGGTAAAAAACATTCAAAACCAACCGACGTTCAGCTTGAATGGCTACGTCGGGGCCTGAGCCAACCGGGCGGAAAACTGCCACTGTTTGACAAAAATGGCAAACAGATCAGCGACAAGACAGTCCAAAGCTGCATTGATCATGGCTGGGCGGCCCCCTGGTTCGACAATCCGATCAAGCCCGATTGGCTGATCTGCAAACTGACCGACGAAGGTCGCCGTGTTTCTACGACTAATGCAAAGGCGTGACCCTTTGGCATAGGCCATAGGGCACTTTACAATGCGCAGGACGGCCTGCTTGCTGGCAAGTCGTTGTGCAAAACCTGTGATCTGACGATCCTGCTCACTTGCGACAACGCATACAAACTGATCCGTATGACAGATCATCGGGTATCAAGGAGACCTCCTTGTCACCGACGAAAGTGAAGTGTCATGCGATCCATCCTCATCACAGTAGTATCTGTCTGTGTTGCACTAACGCTCGGACGAATACCTGCCAATGCGCAATCATCCCCACAAGACTCATGGGAAATACTGGCCGAACCGGGCGTTCATGCCTTGATGCGCCATGCAATTGCGCCGGGAACCGGTGATCCCGCCGAATTTAAATTGGGCGATTGCAGCACCCAGCGTAATCTTGATGACACCGGAAAAAGTCAGGCACGCACCACAGGGGCACTTATCCGCGTGCAGGGCATTGCGATTGATATCGTGCTAAGCAGTCAGTGGTGTCGGTGCCTTGAAACCGCAGCACTGCTTGATCTGGGGGCCGTTCAGGAAGAACCAGCACTTAATTCGTTTTTCTCGGACCGTGGTCTGCAAAACCGCCAAACCAATCAGACGATTGAACGCCTTGGCAGTCTTCCGACCGGCATGAAGGCCTTAATGGTTACCCATCAGGTGAATATCACAGCACTGACCGGGATTTACCCACAGTCTGGCGAAATTATTCTGATCCGTGTCACGGATGATGGCGACATCACAACTGTCGGACGCCTGATACCTGACGCATTACAAGGCACCTGATGTGGGATTTATCTGTAAGGGGAAATAAATTGGTCGGAGCGAGAGGATTCGAACCTCCGACCCCCTGCACCCCATGCAGGTGCGCTACCAGGCTGCGCCACGCTCCGACCGTATGTTTGCGCTCTTTAGCGCGGCTCGATAAATAGCCGCGCGGCGCCAAAGACGCAAATGGTTTTTATGGATTTTTTTTGATGTCCCGCAAGCTGGCACGAAGGATGTCCTGCAGTTCCTGTAATTCACCAAGAACAGTCTCAACCGCAGCTTTATTCAAGCCGGTATTGCTTGAAACACTTGATGCAAAACCGCCAACAGAACCCTGATCAACATCACTGGCATTTACCGTGATTTCACCGGGAAGTTTGCCCTTGTTCTGATCAAGCAGCTTCTGGACACCTTTGATGGTGAAACCCTGATCATGCAACAGTGTTCGAATACTGGCGAGGAATTCGATATCCTCCGGACGATAATAGCGCCGCCCGCCAGCCCGTTTCATTGGCTGGATCTGAGGAAACTTGGATTCCCAAAACCGCAGCACATGCTGTTGAAGACCAAGTTCTTTTGCTGCCTCGCTAATTGTGCGAAAGGCAGAATCAGACTTTGCTGTCCGGCGGGATGGTCCCGCCGCAGCCCCCAAGTTCGTTTTCATGACTTCTTTTCTTAAGCGTTAATGCGGGCTTTCAGCACCTGCGACGGTCGGAACACAAGAACCTTCCGCGGCAAGATGGGCACTTCGTCACCCGTTTTAGGATTCCGTCCGATACGCTGGCCTTTCTGACGCACAGAGAAGCTTCCAAACGAGGAAATCTTCACCACTTCGTCTTTGATCAACGCGGTCGAAATTTCATCAAGAACAGTTTCAAGTAGCTGGGCGGACTCGTTCCGCGACAGACCTACTTCCTGGTAAACGGCTTCAGCGAGATCCGCACGGGTAATCGTTGTTTCCGACATAACAGGCCGCCTCCTTATTTCGGGACTATATACACAAGGCTATATCTGGTGGCGAAATCAGTCAATATCAACAGGATACACTGCTTTATGGCGGAATGTTGTGATTTTTAAGGAAATGGCGTTCTTTTCTGCCTAACAGCAAAGATAACTGCCGTCATTTTACCAGCGAACGAGCGACGCACCCCAGGTAAAACCACCACCCATCGCTTCAAGAATAACGATATCGCCGCGTTTAATGCGTCCGTCATGCACGGCTTCTGCCAATGCCAGGGGAATCGACGCAGCCGACGTATTGGCGTGACGATCAACAGTCACCACAACCTTGTCTGGCGAAATTCCGAATTTCTTGGCCGTACTGTCAAGGATGCGACGGTTCGCCTGATGGGGAACCAGCCAGTCAATGTCAGCGGCCTCAAGCCCGGTATCAGCAAGAACTTCACGAATCACACCGGCCAAATTGGTTACGGCATGACGGAAGACTTCTTTGCCTTCCATCCGCAGATGTCCAACGGTCTGGGTGGCAGATGGGCCGCCGTCAACATAAAGAAGTTCATACTTACTGCCGTCTGAATGCAAACGGCTGGCATGGATGCCCTGATCTTCGAGCGTTCCGGTACCTTCAAATCCCTGAACGACAACAGCCCCTGCCCCGTCACCAAACAGAACACAGGTCCGGCGGTCTTCCCAGTCAAGGATACGCGAAAATGTTTCGGCACCAATCACAAGGGCGGTTTTGGCCTGACCGTTACGGATATACATATCAGCTGTCGTCAAACCGTAGATGAAGCCAGAACATACCGCCTGAACGTCAAAGGCAAAGCCGGTAACACCAAGACGGTGTTGAACCTTGGTCGCGGTCGCCGGGAATGTATTATCAGGTGTAGCAGTCGCAACAATAATCAGATCAATATCAGCAGCAGTAACACCGGCATGTTCCATCGCCTTTTTTGCCGCCTCAACCGCCAGATCACTGGTGGTCTGGTCGTCGGCTGCAATGTGACGTTGACGAATACCTGTGCGCGCAACAATCCATTCATCGGATGTATCGACGCGCTTTGCCAACTCGTCATTGGTTACGACATTTGCAGGAAGGTAGGAGCCGCAACCAATAATGCGAGAACGAACTGTCATGATGTGAAGACCGCCAGTTTTCTAGTATTTTGTTGAATTTATCAGTCGGCCTGACCGGCAGAAACAGCAATTTCTTCTACTGTTTTACCCGACATGGCCTGTTCAAAGGCAGCAAGTTCATTTTTGATGCTGTCATTGAGATTATTCACAATCAGATCATGGCAAACGCCAATCGCATTTGAGAACCCAAGAGCATCCGTGCCGCCGTGGCTTTTAACAGCTATACCGTTAAGGCCAAGCAACATCGCACCGTTGTAGCGGCGCGGATCCATACGGTCGCGAAAACGCTGAAGCGAACGACGCGCAAGAAGATAGCCAAGTTTGGCAAAGAATGAACTTTTGAAGGTTTCACGCAGAAAATGCACAAGAAGTCGTGCTGTGCCTTCTGCTGTTTTAAGGGCAACGTTGCCGGTAAAACCATCGGTGACGATCACATCGACCGTACCTTTTGCAAGATCATCGCCCTCGACAAAACCAGCAAAGCGGATCGGCAAATCAATTTCGCGCAGGATCACCGCAGCCTTCTTGACCGATTCGTTGCCTTTAAGCTCTTCAATGCCAACGTTAAGCAAGCCAACCGACGGTTTTTCAAGGCCAAACAGAATGCGGGTAAATACTTCTCCCATCAGGGCGAACTGCACCAGATTGTTTTCATCACATTCAATGTTGGCACCAAGATCAAGCATGACGGTTTCGCCACGCTGGGTTGGCATATATGTCGCAATGGCGGGACGATCGATACCGCGCACGGTTTTCAGAACGAATTTTGCCATCGCCATCAACGCGCCGGTATTCCCGGCCGATATAACACCCTGTGCGCTACCGTCTTTGACCGCATTGATCGCCAGACGCATGCTGGAGTCACGGCGCTGACGCAGCGCGACAGAAGGCTTGTCGTCCATCGTGACTTCTTGCGAAGCGTGGCGAACCTCGCTCACCGCTTTCAATGCTGGGTATTTGGCAAGCAGCGGCGTAAGTCGCGCTTCATCGCCAAACATCAAAAACTTGAGATGGGGGAGCCTCTTAAGTGCGATCTCGGCACCAGCTACGACCATCTCTGGCGCGTGGTCTCCTCCCATCGCGTCAAGTGATATGCAAACCTGTTCAGGCAACGTCTTCTCTTATGGTTGTTCTAAAACATCTGAACCGGATTTCCGGCAGGTAGCCCTTTGGACCGTCACCTGTCATCTATTGGCCGGAACGCCCGTAATTACCGGAATTCTCGACCAGATACAAGGTAAAGCACACGAACCGAACCAACCTTACCAGTGTAACCGACCCGCACTGTATTCCATAAAAGTGAAATGCCGGTAAAGACCGGCATCCCACCTGACACATCGTGTCAAATTTTCAAGCCGAAACCGGCTTACTTCTTCTTTTCAAGCTGCTCTTTGAGACCAGCAAGCTTGGCAAACGGGTTCGGGCGTTCTTCATCAGCTTCTTCTTCGATCAAAGCAGCCTCAGGAAGTTCTGCGCCATCTTTGCGCGGATACGGGTTCATTGCGACGGCCAAAAATTGCGAAACGACCTCACCCACATCAATTTTGCCATCAACAAGCGGTTCTGGCTGATCAAGAAGCGCCATCAGTTCATCTTCCGACAGGTCTTCAAGGTCATCAGGGTTTGACGGCATGTCTTCTTCTGACACGTGCGGTGAGAACAGTACTTTGACCTCGTCTTCAACCATTTCAGGCACAGGTTCAAGTGTCGTCACACAGCTCTGTACGATCTGCGCATGCATTGGGCCGCGCACCGTTACTTCGCCATTTGATGCCGCAATGATTGTCAGTTCAGCCGTCAGGCTGTCAATCGAGACCAACTCAAACCGTTTGGCCAAGGCCGCACGTTCCTGTGCGCTGGCTTCAAGGATGATTTTCTCTTTTTTACTGACCTGTTCTTCAGTGTTGACGATGCGGGAAAATTCCGGGGTATATTTTTTAGACATGGGTGGACTCTTTTTTCAATTAGTTTGCGGTTACGGCGGGCACCGGCACAGCCGGGAAACGCACATCGCCGTTTTGTATTTCTGAGACTGGCTGTTTTTCAAGCATGGTCAGTGCGTCATGCACATAGCCAACCAATGCCATCAGTTGTTCGTCACGGACTTCGGTATCGGCATAAAGATTGCGGCTCAAGGCAGCGGCAAGTTCGGCAGCACCACTTTGCACACCTTCTTCATATGCAACGATCCGACCGTGGTAGGATTCCGACATTTTACGAATGCGCTTTAAAATTCCAACGTCGCCAATGCCCATTTCACGCATGTTTTGATCAAGATCAGCAAACATCACGTCAAATACCTTCTGCGCCAGATCTTTGTCACCATTTTCGGTTTTCAAGCGGCGAAACAGGATGAAGGCATGGACCAGAATAAGGTCAAATCTGCCCTCCAGCGTATCGGCAACGCCCAGCTTTGAATAGAATACGGGCTGGCGCGCCTGGGTGACCATTGCGGTGTAAAGATCGAACGCAGCCGACTGGTTGCGGTCTTTTTTCTTAAGCCATCCAAACAACAGTAACACTCCTTCGTTGACATTCCTGTCGTGGCACGCAGAATGCCGTAAATCTTCAGGGGCGCATCTGCCCCAAACATTGCCCGGCAATATCATGCGCATCGCGCAGAAACTCAAGGCAATTCCGGTTTGGTTTCAATAAGAGGGTCGCTCTGGTGAGCTTCATGCACAATAAAACTACACGCATTCCCCTGATGATGCTGGCAGGACTGGCCGTCCTGTATGTATCGGCTTGCAGTCCCCGGGTCGCGTCGCGCGGTAACGCGCCGGAACCAGAAATGCTTGAACAGATCACAATCGGAGAATCGACCAAGGGCGACGTCACCGATATTTTGGGCTCCCCATCCACCGTCGCCGCGTTCGACGAAAATGTATGGCTTTATATTTCGCGCAGGACGGAAACCGTCGCCTTTTTTGCCCCCGAAACCGTTGAGCAAAAAGTGGTCCTGATCAGCTTTGACAAGGCAAACCGTGTCGACATCCTAAGCGAATATGATCTTGAAGACGGCAAACCAGTTATTCCATCAGATCGTGTCACGCCGACCGAAGGTCGTGAAATGACCATTCTGCAACAGCTGTTTGGCAACCTTGGTCGTTTCAGTGAAGGCAAATAGAACAGCATCCTGATAAAATATTCAGGCTTTATCGAAAATGGTCGAACCCGCCCGGTGCGAGTTCGGCCATTTTGCCATCTGGCCCGATCAATTCGACTTGTCCAACCTTATCGGTAACCGTGCCGATAACCGTCACCTGATCCCCCAATGCGGCCACGTCATCTGGCGCGCCCGCGATCAGCAATTCATAGTCGTCGCCGCCAGCCAAAACGTTCTGCCATCGGTTTTCATCATGCTCAACGGCTTGCAACGCGGCATTTGACAGCGGGATTTTCATTCGATCAATCGTCATGCCAACGTTTGATGCAGCACAAATCTTGCGACAATCCCCCGCCAACCCATCCGATATATCCATCGCAGCAAACCGTTTTCCCAATGCAACGCAGGATTTCGCGATGTCAATGCGTGGACGAGGCAACCAATAGCGGTCTTTTAAGTGATCGCGCGCCACGTCATCAAGGTCATTACAGTCCTCCGCCAGGACGGCCAAACCAATCGCCGCGTCACCCAACGTACCGGTAACGGCCAAAAGGTCGCCGGGCCGCGCCTGATCGCGTCGCAAAGCCCTGCCCGTCGCGACATATCCGAATGCCGTCAGACTGAAAAATGTTGGACCGGGTGTTCCGACCGTATCCCCACCCATCAACGCAACCGAATAGGCCGCACAATCTTCGCCAAAACCTTTGGCAAAACATTCTATCCAGTCTTCGGACACATCGGGGCCATATCCTGCCGTCAGAACCACGCCAAGCGGGGTCGCGCCCATCGCGGCCAGATCCGAAAGGTTCACACGCAGAACCTTCTTGGCGATCAACTCAGGGGCATCAAGATTGCGGAAATGGACGTCGGAAACCAACGCGTCGGTGGTGACGACAACTTCACAGCCGGTTGGCGGTGTAAAGACTGCGGCATCATCTTTAAGCGACAATGCCGCAGGATCACGCAGTGCAATAGGCGCAAAATGGCGCGCGATCAGATCAAATTCCCCTGACCGCGCTGCCATATCAGCTGTTCCCGGCTTCACCGGCACGCAGCGTTTTGCCAATACGGTCAAGCACCGCATTGACAAGTTTCGGTTCATTCTCATCAAAGAATGAATGTGCTGCATCGACATATTCGGTGATGACAACGCGCATCGGAACGTCTTCACGCGCCATAAGTTCATAGGTGCCTGCACGCATGATGCAGCGCAGAACCGTCTCTAAACGTTTGGTTGTCCAGCCTTTTTCAAGCGCGCCATCGATCAAGGCATCGATATCAACCATGCGGGCCGCGACCCCCTGAACCAGATCGGCAAAGAAGCCGCGATCCGGATCAATCAAATCGTCATTGGTGATATCAAGATCACGTCCACCTTCGCCATCAAGACGAAAATCGGAATATTCCCGAACGATGTCACCGGCCGAAAGCTGCGACAATTCGGCCTGGTAAAGTGCCTGAATGGCGGAAAAACGCGCTGCGCTGCGCCGCTGTGCGGCAGATGCCTTTGGTTTATCAGTCATTACTTGTGATGGATTCCAAAATGGTTTTGAACTTCGATCATCCGCAGAACAGCTTTGGCAGCTTCGCCACCCTTGTTCTTCTGATCGGCCTTACAGCGTGCGATTGCCTGTGCCTCATCCTCAACGGTCAGGATACCGTTCCCGATCGCCAGTCGAAGATCAAGGCAAAGCTGCATCAGAGCACGGTTGGCTTCTTCGCAGATATGATCGTAATGGGTCGTTTCGCCACGGATAACACAACCAAGAGCAAGATACCCGTCATAGCGTGGACCAGTTGCAAGCTCTTGCATCGATTGTACCGCATAACGGATGGCAATTGGCACTTCGAACGCGCCTGATACCGAAATACGGTCCCACGTTGCGCCACCAGCTTCCAAAGTAGATGCAGCCCCCTTCACGAGGTCTTCAACGATATGCGTGTAATACGGCGCATCCACAATCAAAATGTGGGGGGCGTTTTTCATGGTTTTATTCCTCCGAGACGACAAGCGGACGCTGATCAACCAGATTTAGGCCGAAGCCGTCAAGTCCTACAATGTGGCGTTTGGTATTTGAAAGCAGAATCATGTCGCGAATGCCCAGGTCATGCAAGATTTGCGCGCCAACACCATAATCGCGCAAATCTGTTTCACCAGTTTCCTGTGCCAATTCCTGACGCAGGGCTTCGCCGTCTCCGCCATTCATCTCAATCAGTTTTGCAACAGAAGAAGACAGGCTGTTGGGCCGCGGCTCACGGATCAGGACAACGACGCCCCGTCCCTCATCGCCAATCTGCCGCATTGCGGCTGCCAAATGGCCATGATGACCCGACTGGGTATCGCCCAACACATCATCAAGAACATTAAGCGCATGCACACGGGTCAAGACTGGCGCGTCATCGCTGATGTCGCCTTTTACAAGCGCGATATGTTCGGCATAGGTGACGTTGTTGACATACAGATGAAGGTCAAACTCGCCGCCATTGGAACTTTTGATCTTCGTCGTTGCCTTGCGCTGCACGACTTTCTCGTGCTTGCGGCGATACCGGATCAAATCGGCAATCTGTGCGATTTTAAGGTCGTGTTTCTTGGCAAATTCAACAAGTTCCGGCAGGCGCGCCATTTCGCCGGAATCGCTCATGATTTCGCAAATCACGCCCGATGCATTCAATCCGGCAAGACGCGCAATATCAACCGATGCCTCGGTATGACCAGCCCGAACAAGCACCCCGCCTGCCCGCGCACGCAGCGGAAACACATGGCCTGGTGTCACGATATCATGCCGCCCCGCGTTCGGATCAATGGCAACCGCCACCGTACGCGCACGGTCCGGTGCAGAAATCCCGGTGGTGACACCTGTTTTTGCCTCAATCGACACGGTAAAGGCCGTTTCGTGACGCGTGCCGTTATGGGCACTCATCATTGTCAGACCCAATTCGTCGCACCGCTCGTTCTCAAGGGTCAAACAGATCAACCCGCGCCCGTGGGTCGCCATGAAGTTAATGGCATCCGGAGTTGCCATCTGAGCGGGAATGACAAGGTCGCCTTCGTTTTCGCGGTCTTCATCATCGACCAGAATAAACATCCGACCATTGCGGGCTTCTTCGATGACGTCTTCAATCGGCGAAAGATAATTGTTTGGCATCTGTGATCAATCCTTGCCCAGCATGCGCGCAACGTAGCGTGCAAGCATGTCGATTTCGAAATTGATCCGGTCACCCGGCTGCTTCGAACCCAACGTGGTGTGTATCTGTGTATGAGGTATCAGATTGATACCGAAAGTGTTTCCGTCAACCTCATTGACCGTCAAAGATACACCTTCAAGGGTCACAGACCCCTTTGATGCGATATATTTGGCAAAGGTTTCCGGCACTTCAAAGGTCAGACGCAAGGAATCGCCTTCAGGAACACGTTTGGTCAGTATCGCGACACCGTCCACATGACCCGACACGATATGCCCGCCCAGTTCGTCGCCAACACGTGTCGCTTGTTCAAGATTAACTTTCGATCCCGTCGACAGATCGCCAAGCGTGGTCCGGTCAAGACTTTCGGCAGACGCTTCGATCGCAAACCAGTTGTCGCCGGTTTCAATCACGGTCATGCACGCGCCATTGCACGCAATTGATGCTCCCAAAACGATCTTGGACGTATCAAATGATGTGGTGAATTCAAAACGGGTATCGCCCGTTTTCTCAATTGCGCGAACGTTTGCAATATCGGTGATAATGCCAGTAAACATGCACTTAATCCGTTTTATTGTCGTAAGTTATCACGATATCTTCACCTATTTCGCGAACCGAAACACGTTCGAACCGTGGCATATCTGAAAGCTGTTTGACACCCAGTGCCGCGACCATTGCCTTGCCATCATCGCCCATCATCAACGGGGCCGTAAAATGAACGACCCGATCAACACAGTCCGCTTTGATCAGCCCGGCCGCCAGGTTCCCGCCACTTTCGACCAGAACACGCGTTAGTCCCAGATCAGCCAACTTTCGCATGACGTCATGTAGGTTTAAATGATCGTCAACGCATCCCACAGCGATCACTTTTACCGAAGTTTTTTCAAATTTTTCCGATAGTTCGGCAAAGTGATCGTCTGATACGACAAGCCAGGTAGGAACTTCATTCGCGGTTTGAACAAGTTTCGCTGATGCTGGCACAGCCCCTGTGCGATCAAGAATGACGCGCACAGGCGATTGATGCTCCCGCCCGGCAAGACGACATGTCAGGGTCGGGTCATCGGCAACAACGGTGCTGGCACCAACAAGGATTGCATCATGATTGGCCCGCAGAAGATGCCCCTGCGCGCGTGCCTCTGTTCCAGTGATCCACTGACTTTCACCGTGCGCGGTCGCCGAACGTGCATCAAGGGTAGATGCCAGTTTCAGCGTCACGAAAGGACGATGACGCTCAACCCGTGACAAGAACCCTTCGTTCAAGCGGCGTGCTTCATCGCCCAGAAGGCCAACATCAACACTTATCCCTGCGTCCCGCAGCATTTGGTGGCCCCGCCCCGATACACGGGCATCGGGGTCCTCAAGCGCACTGACAACACGGGAAACACCCGCATCAATCAAACCTGATACGCATGGTGGAGATTTGCCAAAATGACTACAGGGCTCAAGAGTGACATAGGCCGTAGTCCCCTTTGCGAGGCTGCCTGCCATATCAAGTGCAACACGTTCAGCGTGCGGACGACCACCGGGTCGGGTATGACCACGCCCGACAACCACACCGTCAGGAGAAACAAGAACGCACCCAACAGCCGGGTTTGGCCAGACATTTCCCAAACCGCGTTTAGACAGGCTTAACGCGACCCGCATGAAATGCCGGTCGTCTTCTGTTAACGCGGGGGCTGTCATTACTCTGCGTCCGCCTCTTCTTCCCCGTCCTGCATGTTTTCCACGAATTGTTCGAAATCACGGGCTTCGCGGAAGTTTTTATACACTGAAGCGTAGCGCACATAGGCCACCTGATCGAGTGCGTTTAACGCCTCCATCACCATTTCACCGATGGTATCAGTGGTAATGTCACTTTCACCGCTGCTTTCGAGGCGTCGTTGAATGCCATTTAAGGCCTTTTCAACACGCTCGTCCTCGATCGGGCGTTTACGACAGGCCAGAAAGATCGACCGCGCCAGTTTGTCGCGGTCGAACAATTCGCGTTGCCCGTCGGTTTTGACAACCATCAGTTCACGCAGTTGAACACGTTCAAATGTCGTAAAACGTGATCCGCATGCAGGACAAAACCGGCGACGGCGAATAGCATGATGCTCTTCGGTCGGACGGGAATCCTTGACCTGTGTGTCAGTATGTCCGCAAAACGGGCAACGCATTTTCTTTACTCGCTCTTGGCGCGATCAGGAATAGATCGGGAAGCGTTTGCAAAGGTCTTCGACCTTCGCACGCGCAGCGGCTTCAACCTCGGAATTGCCTTCCGGGCTATCGACCATTGCGTCAAGAACATCACCGATCAGCTCACCGATCTGTTTGAATTCCTCAACACCAAACCCGCGCGTCGTACCGGCTGGTGTACCCAGACGGATACCCGAGGTGATGGTTGGTTTTTCGGTATCAAACGGAATGCCGTTTTTGTTGCACGTGATGCCCGCACGCTCAAGTGCGACTTCTGCTGTGTTGCCTTTCAGGCCCTTAGGACGAAGATCAACCAGCATCAGATGGGTATCCGTGCCACCGGTCACGATATCAAAACCGCGTTTCACCAGAACTTCTGCCAGCGCTTTGGCATTGTCGATGATCTGCTGCGTGTAATCTTTGAATTCCGGACGCAATGCTTCGCCAAAGGCAACAGCTTTTGCGGCGATCACGTGCATCAACGGACCACCCTGCAAGCCTGGGAACACAGCCGAGTTGATCTTTTTGCCGATATCAAGATTGTTCGACAGGATCATGCCCCCACGCGGACCACGAAGGGTTTTATGCGTGGTGGTGGTTACAACATCAGCATACGGAAGCGGGCTCGGATGCACACCACCGGCAACCAGACCAGCAAAATGCGCCATATCAACCATCAAAAGAGCACCGACTTTATCGGCGATTTCACGGAACCGTTTGAAATCAATCTGGCGCGGAATGGCAGAACCACCTGCAATGATCAAGGCAGGCTTGTGTTCAACAGCAAGGGCTTCGACCTGATCGTAATCAAGGGTCAGGTCATCTTCACGTACACCGTACTGGATGGCATTGAACCATTTCCCTGACAGGGCCGGACGTGCGCCATGGGTCAGATGGCCGCCGGCATCAAGCGACATCCCCAGAATAGTATCGCCCGGCTTGCACAGTGCCAGCATAACCGCACCATTCGCCTGTGCACCGGAATGCGGCTGAACGTTGACAAATTCACAGCCAAACAGTTCTTTGGCGCGGTCAATCGCAAGCTGCTCGGCAACATCAACAAATTCGCACCCGCCGTAATAACGACGCGAAGGATAACCTTCGGCATATTTGTTCGTCAGAACCGTTCCCTGAGCTTCGATCACGGCTTTGGAAACAATGTTTTCCGAAGCAATCATCTCGATCTGGTTTTGCTGACGATCCTGTTCATCGGTGACGGATTTGAACAATGCCGGATCGGCGTCGGACAAGCTGGTCGTGAAAAAGCCTTTGAACGACATGCTGGGGCCTCTCTCAATGCAATATGACGGGTTGGTGCGAACCGAAGCGAACCAACCCGGTCTGGTTGATGCCAGATGGCGGTGTAATTGGTAGGATTAAGACATCTTCGCAACACGAAGCGCGTGCCGACCGCCTTCAAACTCGGTCGAAATAAACGCATCCACGCAATCAAGTGCCTTCGCGTCACCCACGATGCGCGCGCCGAGACACAAAACATTCGCGTTGTTATGCTGACGGCAAAGCTCGGCCGAAAGGCGATCATGCGCCAAGGCAGCGCGCACTTCCGGGAAACGGTTGGCGGCAATGCTCATGCCGATCCCAGAGCCACATACAAGAATGCCCGCTTCGGATTGACCATCAATAATCGATTTGGCAACGGCTTGTGCATAGTCCGGATAATCAACAGAATCGGAGCCATTCGTTCCAAAATCGAAAACTTCAATGCCGCGATCCTTAAGAACACTGATAATTGCAGATTTAAGTTCGACGCCACCATGATCGGCAGCAATGGCAATGGTCTTTACAGTCATCGGCGCGCCCTTGAACGAAGTCAGTGATTAAATTTGAGCGCCTTGTAGCATATAGGACGCAAACTGCCAACGTGCAGGACACCCTGATCTGCAAGTTTTACGAAGACCAGATATGCGCCCCAACAACAGAAATCGTTGCGCCAGTCATGTTGTGACGCTTCACACACGCTGTAATATTATTATTGCCCCCACATACGCGCAAATGATCAAAGCGTGATGAACTTAAAGAAACACCATTAAGCACACCCAGCACGATTATTCGCAGCCCACAATATTAGTTTTTCGGACATGACCGCCTTTTAATGACAACAGACAATTGGGTGCCACTGATGTAATCGAATGTACTTTGATTAAACCATTTTATTATTAAATCCTCTTGCTCTTTTCTGTTGTTTGACTATATCGGGTAATTAGTGCATTAATTTTTATGTAATTTTCAAACTAAAGGAAACTGTCACTCATGGCTGACGCCGATAATAGCGTGCTTGATCGCGACGAACTCTTGCAGATGACCGTAGATATTGTTTCTGCATATGTGAGTAACAACGCACTTGCCGCGGCACAAATCCCTGAACTGATTTCGACCGTCTTTGGCTCGCTCGACGAAATCCGCGCCGACGAGAGCGAGCCAGAGCAAGAGCCGCTTAAACCGGCTGTTCCGATCCGCAAATCGGTTGGTGATGATTACATCATCTGCCTTGAGGACGGCAAAAAGCTGAAAATGCTGAAACGCCATCTGCGCACGACCTACAACCTGACGCCGGAAGAATACCGTGCGAAATGGGGTCTGCCATCTGATTACCCGATGGTTGCGCCGAACTATGCAAAACAGCGTTCGCAGTTTGCCAAGAAAATCGGTCTTGGTCGCAAGGCGAAGTAACACGCCCTGCCCGATCACCAAACGACTAAAACAAAAACGCCGTTCTGTTTGTTCAGAACGGCGTTTTTGCTTGAACCACCCATAAAAAAAGCCCGGCATGACGCCGGGCTTTTCCCAAATCAGATGATTTGATTATTTTGCGTAATCGTACGAACCGTTTTCCCATTCGTAGAAAACATAACCCGGAGCAGCAACATCACCTTTGGCATCAAACGAGATGGAGCCAAGAACGGTGTCGAATGCATCGCCGCTGTGCAGAGCTTCGATAACAGCTTCGGAGTCAGTGGTACCGGCTTTGGTTGCAGCCTGTGCCCAAGCCTGGATCGCACCATAGGTGTAAAGGGTATAACCTTCAGGCTTGTAGTTCTGAGCTTCGAAGTATTTTACGAGCTCAGCGTTGCGCGGATCTTTTTCAAGAGCCGGACCTGCGGTGAAGAGCGTGCCTTTACCGGCATCACCCGTGATTGACCAATACTCAAGCGAGTTCAGTGCATCACCGGAGATTGCAAGGGTATCAAGGCCCTGGCTGCGCATCTGACGAACAATCAGGCCCAGCTCGGTGTGGTAACCACCGTAATACAGGACGTCGACGCCTTCAGATTTCAGTTTGGTCACCAGTGCCGAGTAATCTTTTTCACCCGGGGTGATGGCTTCGTACATGACTTCTTCAACGCCAGCAGCGTTCATGTTTTTCTTGGTCTCGTCAGCCAGGCCTTTGGAATAAGCCTGCTTGTCGTGAACGATGGCAATTTTCTTGTCACCATAGTTTTCAGCCAAGTATTTACCAGCAACTTCACCCTGCTGGTCATCACGACCGCAAACACGGAATACGTTGTCCATGTCACGCTCGGTGAGCTGCGGGTTGGTCGAAGCCGGAGAAATCTGAACGATGCCTTCTTCGAAGTACACTTCAGAAGCCGGGATCGAAGAACCCGAGCAGAAGTGGCCAGCAACAAGTGCAACATTTTTGCTGACGAGCTGGTTGGCAACAGCCACAGCCTGTTTCGGATCGCATGCGTCATCGCCGATTTCGAGAACGACTTTTTCGCCGTTAACGCCACCAGCAGCATTGAGGTCCGCCACAGCTTTCTCGGCGCCCTTGGTCATCTGTTCGCCAAAGGCGGCATAAGGGCCGGTCATCGGACCAACGGTCGCGATAACGATGTCTGCTTTTGCCACACCCATCGAAAGTACAAGTGCAGAAGCAGTTGCCAGAAGGCCGAGCTTGGTTTTCGACATTAGAGAAGTCTCCCTGTTCCAAAGGTTGGTTCCATCACCATGACAGAACCGTCTTTCTGGACACAAAACCGGCTCGTTTTATCTTCCGATTACCGGTTTCATCTCCGTGTACTTTAACACCCATAAATTGGTGTGCAATAGTACAAAGCAATGCGCTGCCAACAATTTAGCAACGTGATGGTGGCAACACCCTGCCACCATCGAATGATCAGACGTCCGCCCCTTCACGTGCGCGGAACCCAAACGGCCCGACCCGCTCATAAAGCCACGGATATTGCGACAGCATCTTGTTGACCTTTGTCACGCGGAAGGCTGCCGACATGATCGCAAAAATGATCACCGTGTCAAAAATGTAGCCCGAAAGCGAAAGCAACTCGCCCTCGAACAACGCATAGGTCAGAAACCGGTCAGTCAGCCCCAGCAGCAATGAATACGCATAGAGCTGATGGACAGAACGCCACGTATTGGCAATCGCCTGCCCGGTCATGAACGCACAGAACCCCATCAGGATGACGGTCATTCCGATCGTGACACCAGTACTGGTACCTGTAATCGCTTCCATATCCGCCCTCCTAGTGGCCACCCTCGAGATAAGCTGCGCGGACTTCCGGATTGGCCAGAAGTTCGGCACCTGTTCCCGAAAGGGTAATGTTGCCGTTCACCATCACATAACCGCGATGGGCAAGCTTAAGCGCATGGAACGCGTTCTGCTCGACCAAGAAAACCGTAACTTTCTTCTCACGGTTGATCTTTTTGATGGTTTCAAAGATCTGCTTGACGACCAGCGGCGCAATGCCAAGCGACGGTTCATCAAGCAGCAACAAACGCGGACGCCCCATAAGCGCACGGCCAATCGCCAGCATTTGCTGCTCACCACCGGACATCGTCCCGGCACGCTGGTTGATACGTTCCTTCAGACGCGGGAACAAATCGAACACCATTTCAAGATCGTCTTCAAAATACTTCGGATCTTGGGTGTTAGCTCCCATCTGCAGGTTTTCATGCACAGACATGCGCGGGAAAATGCGACGACCTTCGGGCGACTGCTGAATACCAAGATGGCAAATCTCATGCGTTGGCATGCGACTGATATCCTGACCTTCGAACAAAATGCGTCCTTTGGTGGCCTGCGGTGACCCGCAACACGTCATCAGCAAAGTCGTCTTACCAGCACCATTGGCACCGATCAGTGTAACGATCTCACCTTCGTTGACTTCCATATCGACGCCCCGGAGGGCTTCGATATTGCCATAGAAGGTATGTACACCTTCAATTTTCAGCATGGACATATCGATCTACTCCCTCACTGCGCTTTCGGATCAAGATGAAGGTCGGCAGCGACTTCCGGCGGCAATTCATCGTCTTCATCCTCACCGAGGTAAGCACGAATAACAGCCGGATCATTCTTGACGGCATCGGGATCGCCATCGGCGATCTTTTTACCGTAATCAAGCACGATCACATGATCGGAAATCTTCATGACGACGCTCATGTCATGTTCAATCAGCAAAAGACCAATCCCCTGATCATCACGGATGCTCTGCAACAGAACATTAAGCTCCGAAGACTCTCGAGGGTTAAGGCCAGCTGCCGGTTCATCAAGACACAGCAGTGAAGGGTTCACACACATCGCACGTGCAATCTCAAGGCGACGCTGCGACCCATACGGCAGGTTGCCGGCATTCCAGTCGGCCTGATCATACAGACCAACCTTGTTCAGCCAGAATTTGGCGGTTTCAAGCGCCTCTTTCTCTGCCTTGGCATAGCGACCAAGATTGAACAAACCCGCCAGCGAAAAGGCCGATGCATCCATCAAGGCATTATGCTGTGCCACGATCAGGTTTTCCAAAACAGTCATGCCGGTAAACAGGCGAATGTTCTGGAAAGTACGTGCCACACCATTGTTGCGTGGGATACGAAAGCCTTCACTACGCTCCAAAAGACGCGGCCCATCATTGGCATAAAGCGTCAGACGACCTTCGGTCGGAACGTAGAAACCGGTAAGACAGTTAAAGACCGTGGTCTTCCCTGCCCCGTTCGGGCCGATGATTGCCGTGATCTCACCCTTTCGCGCGGTGAAAGAAAGATCATCAATGGCGACCAGACCGCCAAAGCGCATGGTCAGGTGTTCGACTTCAAGTTGGACGTTGTTGTCGGTCATTTGGCTTCTCCGGCAACTTTTTCTTTCTTGCTCATATTCAAAAGGATGGTCGGGTCACGGAAAGACAAAAGTCCACGTGGGCGCCACAACATGATGGCAACCATACCAGCCCCGAAGATCAGCATGCGATACTCGGCAAGCTCACGGAACATTTCCGGGAAGCCAATCATCACGACCGCGGCAAGCACCACACCAATCTGACTGCCCATGCCACCCATCACAACGATGGCCAGGATCACAGCAGATTCAAGGAAGGTGAAGCTTTCCGGACTGATGAAGCCCTGACGGGTTGCAAAGAACGCGCCAGCAAAACCACCAAACATCGCGCCGATTGCAAATGCAGACAGCTTGGTGTTGGTTGGATTGATGCCAAGAGAACGACAGGCGATTTCGTCTTCACGCAACGCTTCCCACGCCCGCCCGATCGGCAATTTACGCAAGCGCATGGTTACAAAGTTCGTAACCAACGCCAGAATAAGGATCAGGTAGTACAGGAAGATCAGGCGATGCATGGATGAGTATTCAATACCCATCAAATCGCCAAACCCGATGGAGCCTTCGGGAACACGGCGCGAAAATTCCGCCAGTCCAAAGAAACTCGGACGTTCAATGGACGAAATGCCATCCGGGCCACCGGTCAAATCATACCAGTTGATCAAGATAACACGGATGATTTCACCAAAGCCCAAGGTCACAATCGCCAGATAATCACCCCGAAGCCGTAGAACCGGGAAGCCCAGAATAATGCCAAAGCTTGCGGCAAAGATACCGGCAAGCGGCAGGCACAGCCAGAAGCTCAGATCGAAGTTCTGCGACAGCAATGCATAGGAATATGCACCAACAGCGTAGAAGGCCACATAGCCAAGATCAAGAAGACCGGCCAGCCCCACCACGATGTTCAACCCCCAACCGAGCATGATGTAAATCATAACAAGGGTTGCAAGGTCGATCGCAGAACGGTTTTCACCAAAGATCAACGGGAAAATGAAGAAGAAGATAATCCCGATTAAACCGATTTTTTTGGTATTGGACCGATAGGCAACCTGAATTTTCGATGAAATTTTCGTGCTTTCATCAACGACAACAGCACTCTTTTCCTTCATCGAGAAGTACGCGATGGCAAAAACAATCGCGAGGAAACAGACCGTCACAACAATACTTGTGAAGCTGCCAACCGCCATGTCGAGAACCACAGGCGATGCCCAACGGTCGTCCATGTCGCGGAAACGCACAAACATTTCGAAAACGCAAACTGCAGCTAGCGTAATCATGAGGGCCTGAACCAGACGTGAAATACCTTCACGACGAATGATCAGGGCAAGACGGCCAACAACCGTCGACCCAATTGCGATCAGGACAAGGTCCCATCGTACAGCCAGTTCAAGCCCAGTAGGACGGTCAACGGTCTCGACCCCAAGGATCATGACCGACATGAGCAGCGCAATCACGGCAAAGAACGCGAGTTCCTTGACGATCTCTGAGCCGCTGGTACGAGATGAAGCAAATGCAGAAGACATCAGACTTTCTCCACCTCAGGCTTACCAAGCAGACCCCAAGGGCGGAAGATCAGCACGAGAACGAGAATACCGAACGTCGCAACGTCCTTGTATTCAATCGTGAGATACCCCGACCAGAATGCCTCGATCAGACCAATCAAGAGCCCGCCGAGCATCGCACCTGGAAGTGAACCGATACCGCCCAGAACAGCGGCGGTGAAGGCTTTCACGCCAGCAAGAAAGCCGATGTAGAAATCAATCACACCATAATACAGTGTCACCATCATCCCTGCGACCGATGCCAGGGCAGCACCCATGACAAAGGTTGTCGAAATTGTGCGGTCGACATTGACGCCCAGAAGGCCCGCCATTGTGCGATCCTGTTCACAAGCGCGCTGCGCACGACCCAGTGATGTTTTGGCAATCAGTGTAGAGAACACGACCATCAGCACAAAGGTCAGAACAATAATGATGATCTGCATATAGCTCAGCTGAACATCGAAGTTCGCACTTTTCATCATGGTGATGCCGCCTTCAATAAGCGGCTGCATCGGCTTAACGCGTGCACCTTGAGAAATCTGAACGAAGTTCTGCAGGAAGATGGACATGCCGATGGCAGAAATCAGCGCTGCAAGCCGGAATGATCCGCGCAGCGGCCGGTATGCGACCCGTTCAACGCCCCAACCATAGATCGAGGTCAGAACCATTGAAACGAACAGCATCAAAAGAAGTGTGAGCGGTAAAATACCGCTAATCCCTGCTGCCTGACAGATCAGGAAGGTGATCAGGGAGTGAAACGCACCGATCATATAGATCTCGCCGTGCGCGAAGTTGATCATGCCGATGATGCCATACACCATGGTGTAACCGATGGCGATCAGACCATAGATGGCTCCCAGCGTCAGACCGTTGATCAATTGTTGTAGGAAATAAGCCCAATCCATTGCACAACCTTAGATTTGGCACAGACAAACAAGGTCTTCGCCTGATCAACAGAAGGCATCAAGTCATAGATATATGTATTGATTGGATGAGACATAGTCTCCCCCTTGCCCCCTTGCAAACCCCGCAAAGCCTCCGTCTTATTGTTATCGGGTAGGACCCCGTTTAGCTCCCGGAGACGGCCATTCTTTTTGTGGCTCTTCCGTCCGGGAACGCGATTAGAGCGCAAACCTTAGACACATGTGTTCAAAGGCTGCAAGCGGCTTTCGGAATTTAGCAGAAATCACCAAATCCGGATTTGGAATTGGAATAAAACACTGACCGACACCGCCACCCGCTCTTTATATTGTATACATTATCCCTTGTTGAGAACGTATTCAAGTTTTCGTGCAGCAACCCGCTTCAACTGTTCCGGATTCCGGCTGACCGGCCCTGCCACAGTCACTTCTGTTCCCGTCTGTCCGTCAATCGCTGTGCACCGCAAATAGGTTCCGACCTGACGCAGTTCGAAATAAATCTCTCGGGTCGTGGTTGGGCGCGTGCTCATGTCGAACGTAAAACCTTACTCGGGATAAAATACCACTCTATTTTGCGCGCATTTTCAGACAACGCAATAGTTATAACGTAAACGGGCCCGGCGAACCGGACCCGTTGTAACAACTCGTCAAGATGATGCGTTACTTCTCACCATCAAGCATTTTGACAATCGCCGAGAAATCCATACCGCCATTTCCACCATTGGAATAAAGCGCATAAAGGCTTTCCGCCAGCGCCCCCATCGGGGTTGTTGCCCCCGATGCCGCCGATGCTTGCTGGGCCAGCTTCAAATCTTTAAGCATCATGTCCACCGCAAAGCCCGGTTGATAGTCCCGGTTTGCCGGTGACGTCGGCACCGGCCCCGGCACCGGGCAATAGCTCGTCAAGGCCCAGCACTGGCCTGACGCCTTTGATGAAACATCAAACAGCTTCTGCGCATCAAGACCAAGACGCTTGGCCAACATAAATGCCTCGGACACAGCAATCATATTCACGCCAAGAACCATGTTATTACAGATCTTGGCTGCCTGCCCGGCCCCACTGTCACCCGCATGGATGATATTGCTGCCCATCGCATCAAGGATTGACTCGGCACTGGCGAAATCGGCTTCGCTGCCACCAACCATGAATGTCAACGTCCCCGCAGCCGCCCCAGCCGTTCCGCCCGATATAGGTGCATCAACAGCGCCAAACCCCTTGGCCTTTGCCAAGTCTGCGGCCTTGCGCGCGGCATCGACTTCAATCGTCGAGCTATCAATCAGGATCGTTCCGGGTGCCGCATTGGCAACCACCCCATCCGGCCCATCATAAACCGACAAAACATGCTTGCCCGCCGGAAGGACCGTGACAACAAAGTTCACATTGCTAACAGCCTGGGCAACTGTATCTGCCTTGGTGGCACCGGCATCCACCGCCTTAGCGATCGCATCCGCAGAAAGGTCATAGACCTTCAGCGCATGACCGGCCTTAAGCAGGTTTTCCGCCATTGGCCCGCCCATATTACCCAAGCCGATAAAACCGATATTCGCCATTTGAAGTCTCCTCTGACGTCCCGTTTGCGGAACTTTGTTTGCATCACATTCGTCACAGATCGCTGTGACTTAAAGGTTCAGTTCCCGATCTGCTGGCAACGGCGCGAAATATTCGGCCACTTCACGCGGATCAACCTGCCCAACATCACCATGCTGCCATTTCGGCGCATGATCCTTGTCAATAATCACGGCACGCACCCCTTCAAACAAATCGGGCTTGCGGACCATGCGCTGTGACAGGCGAAACTCCATATTCAACACTTCGCCCAACGTCATATCCTGCCCTTGGCGGATTTGATCGAAACTGACGCACAGTGCTGTTGGCGACTTGCCACTTAATGTCTTAAGACAATCTGCGTTGAACGCCGTGTCCTCACGCCCCAACGCATCAAAAATTGCCGCAACACTGTCAGCAGAAAATGCCTGATCAATCTTATCACGCTGCGCATCAAGGCTGGCCTCGCCCATGTCGGCATGAAACCCGGTCAGAATCTCTGTGACTGCAGCAAAAGCATCCGAACCGTAATCGGCCTGCACCAACGCAGCTTTCACTGCCGCGACCTGATCGGCATGAACACCGTGGGTCGCAAGACCTGCATAAAGACAGTCCGCCGCCTTAAGGCGCGCCCCGGTCAAACCAAGGTACATCCCGATTTCTCCGGGGCATCGCGACAGGAAATACCCACCACCAACATCCGGGAAAAAGCCAATGCCGGTTTCAGGCATTGCAAACATGGTGCGTTCCGTCACAACGCGGAACCGACCGTGAATGGAAACCCCGACACCGCCCCCCATCGTGATGCCATCCATCATCGCGACATAGGGTTTTGGGTAATTGGCGATGGCATGGTTCAAATGATATTCACGGCGATAGAACGCATCGAGCATATCTTCATCATCGACAGCGCGCGCATCATAAAGACCGCGAATATCGCCACCAGCACAAAATGCCTTCTCGCCAGCCCCCTCGACGACAACAACCTTGACCGCAGGATCATTTTCCCACGATTTCAGTTGGGCAGCCATCATGTCCACCATATCGAGATCTAGCGCATTCAGCGCGCGCGGACGGTTCAACAGGATATGACCAACCGGTCCGTCCATTTTGAACAAAACGGGGACTTCAGACAGCTGGCTCTGATCGTTGTTTTTTTCGCTGGTCATCTCTCAATCCTTTAGGGCGGCACGCGATATGATCAGGCGCATGATTTCGTTCGTGCCTTCCAGAATTTGATGCACCCGCAAATCGCGCAGCAACCGTTCAATCGGATATTCGCGAATATAGCCGTATCCGCCATGCAGTTGCAGGGCCTCGTTACAGACCTGAAATCCGATATCGGTCGCAAACCGTTTGGCCATGGCGCAAAACTGTGTCGCGTCATCGGCCTTAAGGTCGAGTTTCCATGCGGCTTTATGCAGCATCAAGCGGGCGGCTTCGAGTTCGGTTACCATATCTGCAAATTTGAACTGCAACGCCTGAAACTGATCAAGGCTACGGCCAAATTGCTTTCTGACTTTCATATGGTCACGCGCATGGTCCATCGCGGCACGCGCCCCACCGATTGAGCAGGCAGCAATGTTAAGGCGCCCGCCATCCAGCCCCTTCATGGCAAACTTGAACCCCTCGCCTTCGGCACCAAGGCGGTTTTCGGCTGGAACCTTACAATTGCTAAAAATAACAGCCGAAGTCGGCTGACTGTTCCAGCCCATCTTTTCTTCAAGCTTGCCAAAGGACAGGCCCACGGCGTCCTTTGGGACAATAAAGGTCGAAATCCCGCCCGGACCATCATCCCCGGTACGCGCCATGACAACATAGATATCGCTACGCGATCCACCGGAAATAAACGCCTTCTCACCATTTAGGACATAGTGGTCGCCGTCGCGTACCGCACTGGTCCGAAGGGCACCCGCATCAGACCCGGCACCGGGTTCGGTCAGGCAATAGCTTGCAAAATGCTCCATGGTGACAAGCTTTGGTAAGAACCGGGCACGTTGTGCATCCGTCCCAAAGCTGTCAATCATCCAGCAGGCCATATTGTGAATGGAAATATAGGCCGCAGTCGACGGACATGCCGCTGCCAGTTCCTCAAAAATCACAACCGCGTCATGTCGCCCAAGGCCCGACCCGCCATATTCATCACGGGTATAAATCGCGGCAAAGCCAAGCTCAGCCGCCTTGCGTAGGGTTTCTTCAGGAAAGATATGTTTTGCGTCCCACTCACCCGCATTTGGCGCCATTTCGTTCTGGGCAAAATCGCGGGCAGTATCAGCAAAAGCCTGCTGATCGTCTGTCAGGTTGAATTCCATTGGATCGCCGCCTCTGATGTTCTTCTATTTTCCCTTTACGTAAACGTGAAACGGCCTGTTTGTCAATTCATTCGGTATAACAGTACCGAATTATCACAATGCATCGCAGCCTCACCAACGACGTGCAAAACATTTGTCGAAATCACCAAATGTTTCTTGCTGACGCCCTATCGGTGCGCGTACCTTTTTTGCCTCAGAGAAAAATCATAAATCAGGGAAAACGACATCATGACGTCCATGAAACCGGAAACCATTGTCCTCCATGCTGGATACCGCGCCGAACCGACAACTGGTTCTGTTGCCGTACCGCTTTATCAAACCACCAGTTATCAGTTCCGTGACACACAACACGCAGCGGACCTTTTTGCGCTCAAAGAGTTGGGCAATATCTATACCCGTCTGATGAACCCGACCAATGATGTGCTTGAACAACGCGTTGCCGCCCTTGATGGTGGTGTTGCAGCCGTGGCGCTGGCGTCCGGCCAGGCCGCATCAACCTTTTCGATTTTGAATATTGCCCAGGCTGGCGACAATATTGTCAGCTCCACCGACCTTTATGGTGGCACATGGAACCTGTTTGCCAATACCTTTAAACAGATGGGGATCGAGGTCCGCTTTGCCGATCCGTCTGACCCTGAAAACTTCCGCCGCCTGACCGATGACAAGACACGTGCCTATTACGCCGAAACCCTGCCTAATCCGAAATTGCACGTTTTCCCGATCCGTGATGTCGCCAATATCGGCGATGAGCTCGGCATTCCGTTGATTGTCGATAATACTGCCGCGCCTGTGATCTGTAAGCCGATTGAACATGGTGCGAGTATTGTTATGTATTCAACAACCAAATTCATTGCTGGCCATGGCACATCGGTTGGCGGGATCGTGGTTGATTCCGGTAAATTTGATTGGGAAAAACATGCAACCCGCTTCCCGCTTCTGAACGAACCCGACCCCAGTTATCACGGGGCTGTCTGGACGCAGGCCGTCAAACCGATTGGCCCGGTTGCCTATGCTATCAAACTGCGCTGCACCGTGCTGCGTGACATTGGAGCCGCCGCCTCCCCGTTCAATTCGTTCCAGACCATTCAGGGCATGGAAACCTTGGCTCTACGCATGGAACGCCATTGCGAAAACGCCAATAAGGTTGCCGACTTCCTGTCCAAACACCCCAAGGTCACAAAGGTCATTCATCCCAGCCAGCAAGATGGCGAAAGCCGCAAACGTGCGGACACTTATCTTAAGGGCGGTTACGGATCCTTGATGGGCTTTGAACTTTCGGGCGGCAAGGAAGCCGGTGAGAAGTTTATCAATGCGCTGGAACTTCTTTATCATGTTGCAAACATCGGTGACACACGCTCACTCGCCATTCATCCGGCGACAACGACTCACAGTCAGCTCTCAGAAGAAGATCGTCTTTCATCGGGTGTGACCGATGGCTACGTGCGCCTTTCCATTGGGATCGAGCATATTGACGATATCCTTGCTGATCTGACACAGGCGCTTGCTAAAGCCTGACCAATCTGCACGGTTACGATAAAGCAATCGCATCAGACCATGACCGGCCATGAAATGTCATGGCCGGTTTTTTGTTGACCCCGTTACCCAAACGCCGTAAATGCGCATTATCGGCAAAACATGCAAAACGTGCAATTTACGCAACAGGCAAACGATCATGTCCGTCACCACCCGCCAACAGGAAATACAAACTTTGGTCCGTGCCCATGGCACCGTCCATATCCATGATCTGGCCGCTTTGTTTCACGCATCCCTTGATACGATCCGACGTGATTTGCGCCAACTTGAAGACGAAGGACACCTGCGCCGAATTCACGGCGGGGCAATCCTGCCCAATACCGCTACAGCAACCTATGACGAACGCGCCAAGGAACTTCAGCCCGAACGCGCGGCCATCGCAAAAAAAACCGCAAACGACCTTATCCCCGACCACGGTGTTTTCTTTTTTGACAGCGGCACGACCATCTGCGAGGTCGCCCGGCATTTAAAACCATCGTGCCGCGGCACGATCATTACGGTTAACCCCATGGTTGCGGTTGAACTGGCCAAGCACCCCAACGCCAACGTCATCATGATTGGTGGTCTGCTGCTGAAAAACGACATGGTGGTCAGCGGCCCGACAACGGTTGACGAAATTCGTAACTACAATGCCGATATCGCCCTTTTGGGGACCTGCGCACTTCACCCCGAAGCCGGTCTTTCGACCACCACGGCCGAAGAACGCGCGACCAAGGCCGCAATGATTAACCAGTCTGCTGAAATCATTGCCGTCACAACGGCCGATAAACTCGAAACAAGCCTTCCTTACCGCGTATGTGACATTGACGCGATTTCATACCTTGTGACCGGGCGGAAACTTTCGGCGGGGTACCTCGCCAATTATTCTGATCGCGGCCTTAACGTTATTCAGGCGTAAACGACATGCACGATTACACCAAAGCCCATAACAGGGTCCGCGCCATTTTCTTTTTGCATGGGGCTGCGTTTTCGAGCTGGGTTCCCCACATCCCGCTGGTTCAGGAACGCCTTGATCTTGGTCACAATGACCTTGGCGGTATTTTGCTGGCGGCGGCCATCGGTGTTTTGGCCGTAATGCCAATTGCCGGACGGCTGGCTGACCGTTTCGGCAGTGAACGTGTCGTACGCTATTCCGGTTTGTTCTATTTCATTGCCGTTGGGCTTCCTGCATTCATGCCGTCCTATCTCAGCATCACAATTGCGATGTTTGCCTTGGGCTTTTCTGGCGCGTTTCTGGATGTCGCGATGAATGCCAACGGCTTGAATGTGGAACGCCTTCGGGGCCGTAGCATCATGTCGGGTCTTCACGGCTTCTGGAGCCTCGGCGGTTTTGCCGGTGCCGGGATTGCGGCCGCGTGGTTTGCCCTGCCCATCCCGATCGCAGCGCACTTGCCAACCGTGCTGTCTATCTTCCTTATCGCACATGTGATCATGCAGGCGGGCCTTGTCCCTGATGCCGCCGTCCATGCTCAAACATCTCAACCTGACATACAGCAACCCAACCCGACCACCCAAAACCTCAAACGACGCCCGCTCATTGTGTTTTTGTTGCCATTTGGGGTGTGTGCCTTCATCGGGCAATTTGGCGAAGGTGTGATTACCGACTGGGCAACTGTCTTTATGAATAGCGAACTATCGTCCGGTCCGACCATGGCAGCAGTTGGATTTGCGATCTATTCATGTGCCATGGCCGCAACGCGATTGTCGGGCGATATGCTGGTGATGAAATTTGGCCGAGCACAGGTCCTTTTAACCAGTTCATGCCTGGCGTCCCTCGGCACCTTCATCATCGCATTGTCTCCGCATTTCGTTGTGGCGTGGATCGGATGTGCCATCGCGGGGATGGGACTTGCCGTGATATTGCCATTGCTGTTGTCTGCCGCTTCAAAGGCCACGGGCAAAGGCGGTGGCACAGTGGTTTCAATTATTGCGGCCACGGGGTATTCAGCCATCATGGCGGGACCGCCGGTTATTGGTGCCATTGGTGAGTTATTCGGGCTTGTAAATGCCTTTATCGTCACGGCCAGTTTCCTGTCTCTGATCATTCCTGTTTATCTGCTAACCATGCGTCGGCGTTTGCAAATTGCGGGCAATGGTTGATCCGGCGCGCATTCTGCCGCATAAATTGACCAGCCGGTCCTGCCGGTGACATAGCCCCACAAAGCAGCCCACAAAATAGAGAACAGATCATGGCCAAATCCCATACCTATGGCGCATTCCCCCGCAACCGCCAGCGTCGAAACCGCATGTCCGACTGGTCGCGGAAAATGGTCGCGGAAACCCGGCTGACACCCCATGATCTGATTTTGCCGGTGTTTGTTGTGGACGGCTCCAATCAACGCATGCCAATCCCATCGATGCCCGGTGTCGAACGCCAATCAATTGATGTTTTGGTTGAAACGGCAAAACATGCGCAAAGCCTTGGCATTCCGGCCCTCGCCCTGTTTCCCTATATTGATGTAAGCCTTAAAACCAAGGACGCGCGCGAAGCATACAATCCTGACAATGTTGTCTGTCGCGCGACCAAGGCGATCAAGGACGCCTGCCCTAACCTTGGCGTGATCACCGATGTCGCCCTTGATCCGTTCAATGCCGATGGTCAGGACGGCATTGTGGTTGATGGTCAGATTCTGAATGACGAAACCACCGAGGCACTGGTCCGTCAGGCACTGGTTCAGGCGCAGGCAGGTTGTGATGTAGTCGCCCCCTCTGACATGATGGATGGCCGCATCGGCGCCATTCGCGACGTGCTTGAGGGCGAGAACCTTAAAAACGTGCAGATCATGGCCTATGCCGCGAAATACGCGTCATCGTTCTATGGACCGTTCCGCGATGCCATCGGATCGGCAAGCGCGCTGGGTAAGGCTGACAAAAAAACCTATCAGCTTGACCCCGCCAACACCGACGAAGCCATGCGCGAAGTGGCTTACGATTTGAACGAAGGTGCAGACTCCGTCATCGTTAAACCCGGTTTGCCCTATCTTGACGTGCTTTATCGGGTCCGTCAGGAATTTGGCGTTCCGGTCTTTGCCTATCAGGTGTCAGGTGAATACGCGATGTTGCGTGCGGCCGCGGCAAATGGCTGGCTGGATTATCTTGGCTGCGCAATTGAAACACTGTCGTGTTTCAAACGTGCCGGCGCATCGGGCATTCTGACCTACAGCGCAATCGAAGTTGCCGAAGCGCTTTAATCCGCAAATGTAATTAGCTGACTTAAAAGATCCTTGAACGAAACAGAGGACCTCACCAGAGGCCCTTTGTTGTATGGTCTATGTGGTTTATTTTCTATCAGGCGACTTCGGTTTTGATATTGTCGCCGATGCCAAATCCAATAGCGCGGGCACAGAAATGCGGGCGAAGACCGGCACGGGCAAATACGCCTTCGATATCCTGCCCATCAAGGAAACCACCCTGATGCACCAAAAGGGTCTTAATCCCGACAGAAAGCCCGCCCAGCACATCGGTATGAACCGTATCCCCAACCATCAGTACACGGTCGCGTTTTACATCCGGATGCCGCCGCAGAACTTCTTCGAATACGTGATGATACGGTTTACCAACACATTGCGGCATCACACCGCAGGCATCTGCGGCCAAATGCGCGAAATAACCTGACTCAACCGACAGGAATTCCCCCATCGGGGCGCAGATATCCGGGTTACCAACCAAAATCGGTCGTGGATTGTCACGCAGGCTTTGCTCGAGCAGGTTCTGCTGGGAGTCAGACCAGCTTTCAGAATCAATAAGAAGGAAACCACCGACCGCATCATATAGTGCGCGGTCTTCGCCAAGCGGTTCAACAGTGTCAGGCAGCACATGGAACGGCCAATCTTTTGGCGCCATTGCCCCCCAATACGTAATGTCGCCATGGCTATTCATCATCGGGGCGACAAATTGCTGGCTGCTGATCAGACTGCGGGCATCAAAATCAAATCCGCGATTGCGGTGGCGGGCCAAAATAGCCTCGGCCGAGCTTGACGCGTCATTGGTAACAACAGCAATGCTTTTACCCATGCCCTGTAAATGCGCAATGGTATCAACCGCACCGGGGATGGCTGTTGGGCCGCTATTAAGCACGCCAAAGGCATCAAAGACGATCAAATCAAACTGATCCGCAATCGACAGAAGGTTTTCAACATATTCTGTCTTTTGGGGCACCGCATCGACACGCACCTCAGGCAAACGGGGCGCATAGTGCAAATAGGCCTCGATTGCCTGCTCAAAATTGAGCCTGGGGCGGTTGATGCTCATGTTCGATTCTCCTGATCATATGGGGTGCGAAACGCATAGCGGGCCCATTCAACCCGATTAAGCGACCTTTTTACATCCCAATTTTTTAATGCAAGGCCATTCGGGACTAAACAACCCTTACGCGTTAAGCAACTTCGTTAGCCATGCGCCGCAAGCATAGCAATAAAACACCGAAAAGCATCGCTACATGACAGAACTAAAGCCAATTCGTTGCAATTTGGTGACTTTTTGCACTTTCCAAGCGACTGCCATGCAAAAAATGCATTGGAATTACACAAATGCCGAGCGTAGATTGCCCTCACGAAATGAATAGGACGTATCGACTGGTGAATGCGCCATCAAGCAGATGATCACTCGATACATTGTAAACAAACCGACACGTCAAACCAGTTAACTATTCCGCATGCGGAATACCTTCGGTGAGAACATGCCGGTTATCTGAACAGGCGCCGAAAAATCGGCCGGTTTGAAATAGGTGATGAAATGATCGTAACTAAAATTTTTGCTTTCCTCCGCGCTCTTCGCGTTCAGTACCAGACCCAGGTTGCGCTGCGTAAACTTGATCCGCGCGAACTTGCCGACATCGGTCTGAACCGCGACATGATCGACGATGTAGCACACCGCGTTGCTTTCGGTCGTTAATCAACGACTGAAACGTCCGATGAAAACAACCCCGGCAGTTTTGCCGGGGTTTTTCTTTATCTGCCTGCTGCAATAGACCAAACGAATGACCTACCCCGCAGAGCTTATCAATGTTCTGCCGTCTAATCGGCAAATAGCGCCTTGTGCTCTTCGCGCAGGATATTCTTCTGCACCTTGCCCATCGCATTGCGTGGCAGTTCGCCCACAAAAAATACCCGTTTTGGCACTTTGAAATTGGCCAACTGTGATTTGATGGCACCGATGACATCGTCTTCTGACAATTCATCGCTACTACATACGATCACTGCGACGACCGCCTCACCAAAGTCCGGATGGGCAACACCAATCACAGCACTCTCAACAACACCATCCATTTTGTCGATCAGCGTTTCAATTTCCTTGGGATAGATATTAAACCCGCCGGAAATCACCAGGTCCTTGGCCCGACCGACGATATGGACATATCCCTTGGCATCGATCTTGGCGATGTCACCGGTGATAAAGAAGCCATCATCGCGAAATTCCTCGGCCGTTTTTTCGGGCATCTGCCAATAGCCGGCAAATACATTCGGACCACGCGCTTCAAGCACACCGACCTCATCGGCAGCCAATATCGTGCCGGCATCATCACAAACGCGCACATCCACATCGGGCAATGCCGGTCCAACCGTATGCACAATGCGGTCACCATCCAGCGGGTTTGACGTCGCCATCCCCATTTCAGTCATGCCATAGCGTTCAAGCAAGGCCTTGCCGGTGCGCTGTTCAAACGCGGTAAAGGTCTCGGACAGCAACGGGGCGGAACCGGAAATAAACAACCGCATGTTAGCGCTAACATCGGCAGTGAAATCATCCTCGGACAGCAAACGGACGTAGAAGGTCGGAACCCCCATCATGACCGTACTGCGCGGCAAAAGCGCCAGAACCTGATCACGGTCAAACTTCGGCAGGAAAAACATCTTTGAGCCCGACAACATCACGCAGTGGCAGGCAATGAACAGGCCATGGGTATGAAAGATCGGTAAGGCGTGCAGCAAGACATCGTCGCCGGTAAAGCCCCACAGCGTTTCGAGTGTTGACGCATTAGACCACAGGTTCATCTGGGTCATCATCGCGCCCTTGGGCTTGCCGGTTGTTCCCGACGTGTAAAGGATTGCAGCAAGGTCATCATCAGCACAGGCCACGGGTGCGAAATCATCGCCCTGCTCTGCTGCGCCTGAGACCAACGTCCCGTCCGCTTCCGTGCCAAGGGTCAAAACAGATTTAACACCCTGTTCTGCGGCGATTGCGCTGACTTCTGCTTCACGATGCGGCTGACAGACAAAAATCACCGGCGATGCATTGCCCATGAAATACGCCAACTCACCCGCCTGATAAGCCGTGTTGAGCGGCAAATAAACAAGACCGGCACGAATACATCCAAGATACAAAAACAGGGCTTCGGGTGATTTATCGACCTGAACCGCGATCCGGTCTCCCTTTTTGGCCCCCAACGAGATAAAAAGCCCGGCAATGCGGGCTGAATATGTATCCGCATCGCCATAGCTATAAGTCTTGCCATCTGGTGTTTCGATCAAAACTGACGACAAATCAGCCGGGAACCGGTCCCGAATACGCATAAAAAGGCTGTTGGTCACAGTAACGCTTCCCCGATGAATTATCATTGGATCAGCAGACATAACCACCGATCCTGTTCGCGGGCAGCATAGTGCAACCAACCATTAACGGTAAACAAGTACTATTTTACCGTAATGGTTGGTTTTATGCGAAATGCGTTAGGCGGAAAGATTACGCAACATACGGGAATTCACCGTCGACAAACGGGAAAGCCTCGCCGACGGTAACTTGGACTTCCGGGTGGAACCCATTGAAATTCGTCGCAAGCGCGTTGCTATAGGCCCCAATATGACCAAATTCGATCCAGTCCCCTTCACGAATATCTGCTGGCAAATTCACGGTTGCTGGCAGGACATCCATATTGTCGCAGGTCGGTCCATAGATGGTGAAATCAAGCGTTTCCTCAGGATCAAATTCGCCCTTAAGACGCATGGGCCGCACAGGATAGCGTAATTGACCGGTCACGGTTTCTGACAGGCTGCCATACACACCATCATTGATGAAAAGCTGATCTTCCTTGCGCAGCTGCACCTGGGTAATCAGGGACACGCCGCTTGAAACAAGAGCTCTGCCCGGTTCGCACATGAAGGTCGTTTCAGGCATATCAAGCCATCGGATGCAGTCCTTGATTTCATCCATGATTTCTTCAAGTGCCGGACCGCGCTGGTTCATATACTGGCCGGGGAAACCGCCGCCCACATCAATGTGTTTCACCTTCACGCCCGAGAAATCGACAACTTGGCGGATCAGCTCAATCGCAATGCGATAGCCGTTTGCCGTCGTGCATTGCGACCCAACATGGAAGCAAAGCCCGGCCTCATAGCCCAGTGCGTCAACCTGCTTAAGAAGTTCGGCCGCAGCCATTGGGCGGGCACCAAACTTTGCTGATAGATTATAGATTGCACCGGCCGGCGGGGTCGCCAAACGTACATGGATTTTCAGATTGGTGTCGCCGTCGGTTTCTTCTCGGATTTTTTTAAGTTCATCTTCGGTATCAATCACATAATGATCAATGCCAAAGACCCGGTGTGCACTGCGAATGCCATCGCGGCTTTTAACCGGATGCATGAAGTAGGACTTCATGCCGGGGAACTGGCGGCGCACCAATGCAATTTCATCTGGCGAGGCCGTATCAAAATGCCTCACCCCACCTTCATGCAGATAGCGCATGACTTCGGGATGCGGATTACATTTCACCGCATAGAGAACGTCACCAGGGAACATATCGACAAAGCGCTGCGCTGTTTCTCGAAGGATATTGGGCCTAAGACAATAGACCGGATAGGACGGCTTAAGTTCCTTAACAACATCGAACGTCGTATCGAAATGACGCGGCATGTAAACTCCATCGTTCACGGGTATCTGGCGCCCAGACACGCATTATCGCCGGGCTGGCCATTTATAAACATAAGGGTAGCAGCCCTTTTGGGCCCTGTCATGCCCCAACCGGCGAATTGATCTTGATATTCCAAACGCCCACCGATAAATTGGTAAAACAATACCAAATAACCAATATCGTGTGATTTACGCTTTTCTGCGCCACAGCACACCAACATACAGGGAGCCTGAAATGCCCATCGACCCGATCCTTGATCCCAGCAGCCTTGCTCGCGAACTTTCTGGCCGCCACCTGATCAATGGAGAACTCGTTGCATCCCAAAGCGGCAAAAATTTTGATGTCTTAAACCCTGCAACTGGCAAGGTCATTGGTCAGGCCGCAGACGGTGATGCCCAGGACGTGGCAATTGCCGTTGGGGTTGCAAAGAAGGCGCAGAAAGACTGGGCGGAACGCCCTGCCCGCGAACGCGGCAAACTGGTTGCCGAATGTGGTCGTGTGCTGATGTCGCACACCGAAGAACTGGGTCGTTTGATTGCCCTTGAATCGGGCAAAGCACTGCGCACCGAAAGCCGGGTCGAGGCATCGGTTCTTGCCGATATGTTTGTCTTTTTCGGCGGGTTGGCTTCCGAACTTAAGGGCGAAACCGTCCCGTTTAATCCCAACATGATGACCTTGACCACCCGTGAGCCGGTTGGCGTTGTCGGGGCGATTATTCCCTGGAATGTGCCGCTTCTTCTGATGGCGATCAAAGTTGCACCGGCATTGGTCGCGGGGAACGCGGTTGTCGTAAAATCAGCCGAAGATACCCCGCTTGCAGCTTTGCGCGTCTGTCAGATCATGCAAGAAATCCTGCCCAAAGGCGTTCTGAATATCCTGTCTGGCTTTGGCCCGTCCTGTGGTGGACCACTGGTCGAACATAAGGACGTCAAAAAAGTTTCCTTTACCGGATCTGTCGAAACCGGCCGCACGGTTTACAAAGCTGCGGCTGAAAAACTGATCCCGGTCACCCTTGAGCTCGGCGGTAAATCACCAATGATCGTGATGGACGATGCCGACCTTGATAAGGCAATTGCCGGTGCTGTTGGTGGTATGCGCTTTACCCGTCAGGGGCAAAGCTGCACGGCATCATCGCGTATTCTTGTTCATGAAAAACTTCATGATGCGTTTGTTAAGCAACTGATTGAAAAGGTCAATGCCCTTAAGATGGGGGATCCGCTTGACGAAGAAACCGACATCGGCACCATCATCAACCGCAAGCAGTTCGACAAGGTCCGCAGTTACATCGACATCGGCGAAAAAGAAGGTGCAACCAAACATGAACTAAGCGCCCTTCCAACCGATAGTGCGCTCGCCGATGGCACGTTTGTGCGCCCGGTGATCTTTACCGATGTTGATCCGAACGCCCGCGTCGCCCGCGAAGAAATATTTGGCCCGGTGGCATGCGTGTTCAAGTTCAAAACCTTCGAAGAGGCACTTGAGCTTGCCAACGATAGTGATTTTGGCCTGGCGGCAACCGTATGGACAACCGACCTTAAAACCGCACTGACGGCAACCAAGCGCCTTGAAGCGGGTTTTGTTCAGGTCAACCAGAATCTTGTTGTTCAACCCAACCTGTCATATGGCGGGATCAAGCTTTCCGGGCTGGGCAAAGAAGCCTCGCTTGAAAGCATGCTTGAACATTTCACCTACAAGAAAACCATCATTCTGAACATGGAATAACGCCAAACCAACCCTATGCCAGGCGTTTAACCTTGCCGGGTTGCATCTTTTGCAACCCGGTTTTTCTTTTGCGGCCCTTGACCTTAGGCGACTTATCCGCAAAGCTGCGCTCGAACATACGTCCATAAACCTGAAAGAACATGGCAATGTCTTTATACAATGACATCCCCGCATCGCATTCCCGTCCGACGCTTCGTGCCGGTGCGATGGCCATGATTATTGGGATTTCCGACCTGCGAATGTGATCCCTGTCATTCGCGAATGACAGGCCCGGTTTAAACCCGTTTATCACCCGTTACATGATAATATTGCCACCACATCAAGCTTGATGGTGGCCGCAGGAGCATGGAAATTATGGCTGTTTCCTATCACGATATCGTCCGTGCAGCCGGACTGTTAGAGGGCATCGTTGCCAAAACACCTTTGGTAAAGTCCTTAACGCTTTCAAATATTTGTCAGGCAGAAGTTTATCTTAAGCTTGAAAACCAACAATACACAGCGTCCTTCAAAGAACGCGGCGCCTATGTCAAACTGGCAAGCCTGACACCGCAAGAACGCGAAAAAGGCGTTATTGCCGTCTCGGCGGGCAACCACGCACAGGGTGTGGCCTATAACGCCAAACGACTTGGCATTCCGGCAACCATCGTGATGCCTAAAAACACCCCGTTCACAAAAGTACATCACACGCGATCTCATGGCGCCGAAGTTGTCCTGATCGGTAATGTATTTGCCGAAAGCCTCGAGGCTGCGGGCAAAATTCAGCAAGAGCGTGGACTGACTTTTGTGCATCCGTTTGATGATCCGCATATCATCGCAGGACAAGGCACTGTCGGACTTGAGATTCTCAATGAAAATGCCGACATCGACACCATTGTCGTTCCGATTGGCGGCGGTGGCCTTGCGTCGGGTATTTCAACTGCGATCAAGGCGCGCCGACCCGACATCGAAATCATCGGTGTCGAAACAAAGCTATATCCGTCGATGCTTGAAGGCATGACAGATCAGGAGTTCACTGGCGGTGGCGTGACAATTGCCGAGGGCATTGCAGTCAAGCAACCCGGTGGCCTGACGCTTGAAATCTGTAAGGAAAAACTTGATGACGTGGTTCTGGTTGAGGAAAGCTCAATCGAACGCGCCATCCAGATGCTGATTGAAATCGAAAAAAGCGTTGTCGAAGGTGCCGGGGCAGCCCCACTTGCCGCCCTGCTCGACCATCCCGAACGGTTTAAGGGCAAAAAGGTCTGCCTCATCATAAGTGGTGGCAACATAGACACCCGCCTTCTCGCACAGGTCCTGATGCGCGGCATGGCCCGTCAAGGCCGCCTTGTGCGCGTTCGCATTGAAATCCCTGATGTCCCGGGTGCATTGGCAACTATCAGCACCCTGATCGGTGAAGAAGAAGCCAACATCATTGAAGTCTATCATCAGCGTCATTTCTATGATGTCCCGGCCAAACAGACCGACGTTGATATGGTTCTTGAGGTCCGCGACACAGTACATGCCGAACAAGTCATCGCACGCCTGATTAACGCTGGATTTGGCGGAAGACTGCTTGGCAACACATCGCTTGATTGATCAATATCTTTACGTGAAATAAAAAACGGGCCGCAAGCATTTCGCCGCGGCCCGTTTTTTCTAACTTTGATGTTTGGTGCTGTTAGCAATCAAGTCCGCGGTAACGCCCGCCATAATACAAAAGCGGATTCCCGGTTTTACCCAAGTCAATTTCCTGAACTTGCCCGACAATGATGCTGTGATCCCCACCATCATGGATCGCGTGGCGCTTACACGAAAATGTTGCAAGGCTGTCGCTAAGACACGGAACACCGTGACAATCATCGCGATAGGTCACACCATCCCAATCATTCTGACCGGGTGAGGAAAAAAGATCGGACAGGGTTTGCTGTTCCTGACGCAGGATATTGATGCAAAACCGGGTGCATTCGCCTGCAAACATGTCATGTGTCGCCGCCCGGCAATCGACAGAAAACAGGACCAAGGCCGGTTCAAGCGACACGGAGGCAAAACTGTTGATGGTGATACCTGCTTTGGTCCCATCCAGTGCGCGTGTCGTCACAACAGCAACACCTGTTGCGAACTGACCCAGACAGTCGCGAAAATCGCGCGGAGAGAATGACATATTGAAGAATGCTCTTACTGACTAAACATATTATCTAACGGCCCTTGCTCTGGGCAAAGGGAAAATGGCGATTAATCTTCGCGCTGTCAAACCTATCTCGCAGCAGATTTAAACGCGATATTAATAACATTAAAAGTTAATAGGACCATATAGATGGGGCTTGCATCTTATCTGGATGCAAAAAACAGCTTGGGGCCAGATAAATGTATCGTGAATTGATCCGGTATCGATATCGGCATAACGGGGAAAAATAGTGTTTCTGATAATCGGTTATATCATAGTACTCGGCTCGGTGCTGGGCGGTTATTTACCACACGGGTCATTTGACATTCTCGTTCAACCGCTTGAAGTCCTGATTATTTTCGGGGCTGCATTTGGTGCGTTTTTGACAGCCAATCCGCTAAACGTTGTCAAACGGTCGTTCTCCTACACCTTGCGTGCCATGAAGGGCCCCAAGAAGAAGGTCGCCTATGTCGAGCTTCTGACCTGCCTTTACGCAATTTTTCGACTTGCAAAATCCAAGGGCGATCTCGCACTTGAGAGCCACGTTGAAAACCCCGAAAGTTCCAGCCTTTTTTCCAATTTTCCGATTCTGACGAAGGATCACCACGCGCTGGAATTCATGTGTGACTATCTTCGCCTACTGACCCTTGGCACAACCAATCCATATGAGCTGGAAGCTGTCATTGATCAGGAACTCGAAACCCATCACGAGGAAGAGCACGCGGTTTCCGATGCCGTTCAGACTGTAGGCGACGGGCTTCCTGCCCTTGGCATTGTGGCTGCTGTTCTGGGCGTGATTGTAACCATGAGTTCCGTGACAGAACCCCCCGAAATTCTTGGTGGCCTGATCGCGGCAGCACTGGTAGGGACATTCCTTGGTATTCTCGGCGCATACGGCTTTGTCGCCCCGACGGCTTCCATCATCAAGAACACCGTTGATACGGATGCAAAATATTACACCTGCATCAAGGCTGCATTGATCGGGCACATGCAAGGATATGCGCCCCAGGTTTCGGTTGAATTTGCGCGAAAATCCCTGCCGCACGGCCTGAGACCAAGCTTCAAGGAACTTGATGAAGCTTTGCAAAATGCACCAACAGCTTGATTTTCTTGAATAGTAAAGTTCCGGTTTAGGGAAAAGTACGACGCATGCCTGATATCGTCATAAAGAAAATCAAGAAAGGTGGACACGGCCACCATGGCGGCGCATGGAAGGTTGCTTATGCCGACTTCGTGACGGCAATGATGGCGTTTTTCCTGTTGCTGTGGCTGCTTTCAAGCGCCACCGAAGAACAGCTTCAGGGGGTATCAAACTATTTCACCCCCGAAACCATTTCTCAAAACGACTCTGGGTCGGGTGGTTTGCTGGGCGGTACCAGTCTTGCCGAAGAAGGTGCGTTGCGGTCTGAATTTGGGTCTCCAACCGTCAGTATGGATATTCCACCACAACAATCGCCCGATGAACGCGAAGCCATTCGCGTGGCCCAAATGGAAGAACAGGAATTCAATGAAGCTCAGGAAGAACTTCGCAAAGCCATCGAAAGCAGCGAAGAGCTCCAAGGGCTCGAAAAGAATATCCGCATTGAAGACACCGATGAAGGCCTTCGCATCCAGCTGCTTGACGAAGACGGCACAGCAATGTTCCCAAGCGGCAGCCCGTCGATGGCCGAACATACCAAAAAGCTTCTGCAAAAGGTCGCTGAGATCATTGCAAAACTACCACAAGACGTTGCAATTGAAGGACATACAGACTCGGTTCCGTTTAACCGCGCCGACGGCTATTCAAACTGGGAACTTTCCTCTGAACGCGCACTTGCAACACGCAGAACCCTTGAAGATCTTGGTCTGAATACGGACCGCTTTGCCAAAGTTGCCGGTCTTGCCGATACCGACCCACTGATGCCCGAGGCCCCTGATAACGAGCGCAACCGACGCATCAGCATTACGTTGCTGCGCGGTACCGGTGAACGCACCGCACTTGAGGGTGGTCAGGAAAGTGGTACAGGTGGGGAAACAACGGGCACGTCGGGGGAAAACATTGACCCAAGAACATCACCAGCCCCGGTGCGACGTCCGTCATTCTCCGTCCCGTCACAGCCATAAAACAGCCGCGCAAACCGGGTTTGCGCGGTCCTTTTGTGTCTCAGCCCTTTAAACTGTCACAAACAACACTTAATCTCATATAATAGAGAAGGTTGAATGTGATCGGGACACAGAAGAGCTAAATGACAGTCAATCAGCGCCGACTTACCCAGCATTATTTCATGACGGCCCCAATGCCCTGCCCCTATTTGCCTGGGCGTTTTGAACGCAAGCTGGTAACAGAATTGCGTGGGCCAGAATCCAATGGTGTTCATGATCTTCTGTCACGTGCCGGGTTCCGCCGCAGTCATTCAATTGCGTATCTTCCCGCCTGCAGCGATTGCAACGCCTGTGTGCCGGTTCGGGTGTCGTGTGCTGATTTCAAACCCGGTCGTTCCTTTCGCCGCATTCAAGCCAAGAATGACGACATTGTGCGCAGCATCGTGCCTGCGTCAGCTACTCAGGAACAGTTTCAGCTTTTTAGCACCTATCAGGATGCACGCCACGGCAATGGTGACATGGCACGAATGGATGCGCGTGATTACCGCGCGATGGTCGAAGACAGCACGATTGACACATCCATCTTTGAATACCGGCGTCCGGATGGCAGCCTGATTGCCGTCGCACTGGTTGATAATTTGTCTGATGGTCTTTCGGCGGTGTATAGCTTTTTTGATCCCAAGGAACATAAGCGCTGTCTTGGGACCTACATCATTTTGGACTTGATAGCCGAAGCACAGGCGTTTGAATTTCCTCATATTTATTTGGGGTACTGGATTTCTGATTGCCGTAAAATGTCTTATAAAATGCGTTTCCAGCCGCTTGAAGGCTTCAAGAACGGTCGATGGGAAATCATGTCAGAAGACGCAACCCAAGCCCGTCCCAACGGCAGTTCCTGACATCTATTTTTCCACATTATACTAAAGTCCAATCATGCAACTCGATCCCCGGTTGCCTGCACCCAAAGACGCATATAAGCTGCCTGACAAAGTCAATTAACTGGCTTTTACATATAAATCATGAGCTTGCATCTTTGGGAGGCTGTAACAAATGAAACGTCGCCAATTTCTATCTGGCGCCGCAGTAGCAGGTGCAACTGCTGCCGCTGCATCGACCTTTGCCAAACCGGCAATTGCACAAGATGTCCGTGAATGGCGTCTGGTCACGACATGGCCAAAAAACTTTCCAGGTCTGGGTACGGGCGGGAATCTGCTTGCAGAATACATCAACAAAGCATCCGATGGCCGTCTGCAAATCACTGTTTTCGGTGCGGGTGAAATTGTCCCCGCATTTGAAGCAATCGACGCTGTTGGCAATGGCACCGTTGAAATGGGTCATGGCGCGCCTTACTACTGGAAAGGCAAAGTCGACGCGACTCAATATATTGCGGCAATGCCGTTTGGCCTGAACGCACAGGAACAGAATGCATGGTTCCAGTGGGGCGGCGGTCAGGAGTTGGCCGACAAGGTCTATGCTGAACTGAACTGCAAGTTCTTCCCGTCAGGCAACACCGGAACCCAGATGGGCGGCTGGTTCAACAAGGAAATGAATACCATTGATGACTACAAAGGTCTGAAAATGCGTATTCCGGGCCTTGGTGGCGAAGTCGTCAAAGCAGCCGGTGCAAACGTTGTGAACCTTCCGGGGGGCGAAATTCCGCCGGCTCTGCAGTCTGGTGCAATTGATGCAACGGAATGGGTTGGTCCATACAACGACTTGGCCTTTGGCCTCTATAAATCGGCGAAATATTACTACTATCCGGGCTGGCATGAACCAGCAACCGTTCTCGACAACTTCATCAACCTTGATGCATGGAATGCTCTTCCTGATGATCTCAAGGCAATTGTTGCGCAGGCCAACACGGCCGTGAACCAGATGGTCCTGTCGGAATTCACCGCACGGAACAATCAGGCGCTTGAGACTCTGCGTGACAAGCACAATGTCGATGTACGTCCGTTCTCTGACGACATTCTGACGGGCCTTGGTAAACTATCGGGCGAAGTTCTGCGTGATCTCGTTTCGTCCAACCCACTGTCGCAGGAAGTGTTCGAAAGCCTGATTAAATTCCGTACCCAGTCGATCGCATGGTCGAAATTCTCGGAATCGTCCTTCGCACAGGCACGTATCCTGCCGTTCAAATACTAAGTCTCCGTCTTACGGAAACGACAAAGGGCTGGCATTTTGCCAGCTCTTTTTTCATGTGCGCTTCATACAAACCATTCGATCCGAAAGATGCCCAGAAACGAAGAAGGGCACCCATTTGGGTGCCCTTCTCGCAAGATCGTTTTGGATATTGTTAGTGGCTAGAACAGAACGCTTGGCAGCCACGTCGCAAGCCATGGGAAGGCTGCGACAAGGCACAAGCCCAGCATCTGAATAACCACGAACGGAATAATACCGCGATAGATATCCATCGTCCTGATCGAGGGCGGCGCCACACCACGCAGATAGAACAGCGCAAACCCAAATGGCGGGGTTAAGAAGCTGGTCTGAAGGTTAATGGCGATCATGATGCCCAGCCAGACCGGGTCAATATCCATCTTAAGCAGGATCGGACCGACAATCGGGACCACAACAAACACGATCTCGATGAAGTCGAGGAAGAAGCCCATGAAGAACATCAACAGCATGACCACCAGAATCGCGCTAAACGTGCCACCCGGAAGGTTGTGCAAAAGGTCTTCAACCAGTTGATCGCCACCAAGACCACGGAACACCAATGAGAACACCGACGCGCCGAGCAAGATGACAAACACCATCGCGCTGACCTGAACCGTCTGACGCACAACATGGCGCAGAACTGCCATATCAAGACGACGATAGAACGCCGCCAGAACCATCGCACCGACAGAGCCGAAAGCAGCCGATTCCGTTGGTGTGGCAATCCCGGTCAGGATCGATCCCAGAACCGCAACAATCAAAAGAGCCGGCGGCAAAAGTGCGCGCAGCACCTCCCCCCAAAGCCCTTCCGGACGTTTGCCTTCGACAAGGGCTGGTGCAGATTCGGGATCAATGATCGACTTGATGATGATCCAGCCGATATACAACGCAACCAGCATGATCCCCGGGATAAAGGCACCTGCAAACAGGTCCATCACCGAAATCGGCTCAGGGGCCCAGTTGCCAATCGAACGCTGTGCTTCGGCATAGGCCCCTTGCAGGATATCACCAAGCAGAACCAGCACGATTGACGGCGGAATGATCTGCCCCAAGGTGCCCGACGCACAAATAATACCGGTCGACAGTTTCGGATCATACCCGGCTTTGTTCATCGCAGGCAGGCTCAGCAAGCCCATTGTAACAACCGTCGCACCGACAATACCGGTGGATGCCGCGAGCAACATGCCGACAATCACCACCGAAATACCAAGACCACCTCGCATGGTGCCAAACAGCATTCCCATGGTGGTCAGCAGTTTTTCGGCGATGCGTGCACGTTCGAGCATCACGCCCATAAAGACGAACAGCGGGATCGCAACATAAAGCTCGTTGGTCATCACGCCGAAATAGCGTGACGGCAAAGAGCCCAGAAGCGGCATATCAAACGCGCCAAGCGCATTACCAATCAGTGCGAAAGCAAGACCGGTGCCCGCAAGCGAGAAGGCAACCGGAAAACCAAGAATAAGCACGCCGCACGCAACGGCGAACATTACCAGGCTAAGAACTTCACCTGTCATCAAACGCCCTCGTGCTCTTCTTCGCTGATTTCAAATTCTTTATGACCGGCAAGCACCAGAACGCTGCGCGCTGCCAGGGACAACCCTTGCAGCAGCATCAAAACGCAAAACACAAGAATCACGGATTTATAAAGGAACAGCCCCGGAAGACCGCCCGTTTCGTGCGACCCTTCAAGACGGTGCCAGCTGGTCACAACATACGGGTAGCTATACATCAGAATCATGATGATAACCGGCATCAGCAAGAACAGCGATCCAAACAGATCAACCCACGCCTTATAGCGCGCAGATGCCGGACGATAAAACACGTCAACGCGCACATGACCTCCATGCAAAAGCGTATATCCCGCGCCGACCATGAACATGATGCCGTAAAGCCACATATAGCTTTCCTGCATCGAAACCCAGCCGATCGCGAAGCCGTATCGTAATGTGGCGACCAAAAAAGTAATCACCACCATCGGGATCACCAGCCAAGCGACCCCACGACCGATCAGGTCATTCAGACCATCAATCGCGCGGACGAAATTTCCCAGAAATCTCACTTTCCACTCCCAAGCCCTTATGTATCGCACAGGAAAATTGCGGGCTTCCTGTTATTCAGGTTGCGAAGTTACATATTAAACATCGAAAGCGCTATATCTTTTGGTGCGTATTTCCGCCATTTCCGGGCATTTTTACTGTCATGGATACTGTTTCAGATGTCTTTGGCCCGTCCGACCATAAAAAAAGCCGGATGGAACGGCTCCATCCGGCTTTTCAATCGTTCTGCGTTCAACAAATCAAAGCTTATTCAAACTTGTTGGACCGTGGGAAACCATTTGGCGGCAGGCGCCCTGCCCCGGCACGTTTGCCGGTCCATTCGGCAAGATCGGTCACAGTCCGGGTACGGCCTTCGTTGCCGCCCATGGCCCAGCTCAGACCGTCTTCAAGCTTGAACATGATCAGGTCCGAAAGACCGCCTTGGCGGTATTTCTGCAAAATCACGCCGCGGCCGCGCGTCATTTCAGGCACTTCGGCAATCGGATAGATCAGAAGTTTACGGTTATCGCCCAAAACGGCCACGTGATCGTGCTCGACCGGCAGGCATATCTTGGCAACTTCACCCGCACCAAGATTAAGGATCTGTTTGCCGTTCTTGGTCTGGGCGACAACGTCTTTCTCAGCAACCTGGAAACCACGTCCGGCTGAACTTGCCACAAGCAGGTTACGATCATTCTTGTGAACGATCATGGAGACGATGTCATGTTCCTGTGGCAGGTCGATTGACAGACGGATCGGTTCACCATTGCCACGACCACCGGGCAGCTTGTCACACGACATGGTGTAACAACGCCCCGCCGTTGACAAGATAATCACTTTGTCGGTCGTAAAGGCCTTCAGCGCAAAGCGGCCTTCGTCACCATCTTTGAACTTAAGATCGCCAAGATCGGCAACATGCCCCTTAAGGGCACGAACCCAGCCCATTTTCGAACAAATGATCGTAATCGGTTCTCGTTCAATCAGGGCCTCAAGCGGGACTTCAATTTCCTCTGGCGCATCGCCGATCTCGGTACGGCGTTTGCCAAGTGCTGTTTTCTTGCCAAACTTTTCGCGCATCAGTTCGACTTCGTCGCGAATGCGTTCCCAACGCATTGTCTCGCTGGCAAGAAGCGCTTCCAGGCCTTCCTTTTCTTCGGTCAGTTTGGCGTGCTCGTTCTTGATTTCCATCTCTTCGAGCTTGCGCAAAGACCGCAGACGCATATTAAGGATCGCATCGGCCTGAACTTCTGTCAGGTCAAACGCCTTCATCAAAGACGCCTTTGGCTCATCCTCAAACCGGATGATACGGATGACCTCATCAAGGTTCAGATAGGCAACAAGATAGCCTTCCAACACCTCAAGACGATGATTGATCTTGGCCAGTCGATGGTTGGAACGACGGATCAGAACATCCTGACGATGCGCCAGAAACGCGCGAAGAACTTCGCGCAAATTCATCACACGCGGCGTGTTATCGCCATCAAGAACGTTCATGTTCAAACCAAACCGGATTTCCAGTTCGGTGTTTTTGAACAGCATTTCCATCAGATGTTCTGGTTCAACCGCACGGGTGCGTGGTTCCAGAACAAGACGGATAACATCGGTCGATTCATCGCGCACATCATTAAGAAGCGGCAGCTTCTTGGCAATCATCAAGTCGGCGATGCGTTCAACCAGCTTGGCCTTTTGAACCTGATAGGGAACTTCAGTGATCACAACCTGATAGAGGCCATGGCTGAGTTTTTCGACTTCCCATTTGGCGCGCAAGCGGAAGGACCCACGCCCGGTCGCATAGGCCTCAAGAATATTTTCACGCGGCTCAACCAGAACACCACCCGTCGGGAAATCGGGGCCCGGCACACAGCGCACAAGCTCTGCGATGGAGGTTTCCGGATTGTCGATAAGCTTGATCAGACCTTTACACAGCTCATCGGCATTGTGGGGCGGAATGTTGGTTGCCATACCAACTGCAATGCCCGACGCACCGTTCGCCAAAAGGTTCGGAAACGCGGCGGGCATGACGATCGGTTCTTGTTCTTCACCGTCATAGGTCGACCGGAAATCAACCGCGTCCTCGTCGAGACCATCCATCAAAGCCGCCGCAACGGCGGTCATGCGGGCTTCGGTATATCGCATGGCCGCGGCGTTATCGCCGTCAATATTGCCAAAGTTACCCTGCCCGTCGACAAGCGGATAACGCACCGCAAAATCCTGTGCCAGACGCACAAGCGCGTCATAGACCGACTGGTCACCATGCGGGTGATACTTACCGATCACGTCACCAACCACACGCGCGCATTTCTTAAACCCGTGTTCCGGGTTCAATTTCAATTGGCGCATGGCGAAAAGAAGACGGCGATGTACTGGTTTCAATCCATCGCGAACATCGGGAAGAGAACGCGACATGATCGTCGACATCGCATAAGCAAGGTAACGTTCGCTCAGCGCGTCGGCAAGGCGGGTTTCCCTGATTTGGCCGGCACCGGCCGGGTCGGAAGTCTTGGTGCTCATGAACGGTTTTTCTTATTTCTTTGCAGAATGGACAGGTGTGACAACACAAACGGTTTTAGCGTTAATGTCTCACTGTTCTGGCAACATACTACGCCCGGCGTAGGAGTGGTCAACATGTGCTGTACAAAATGGGTGATTTATTTTTCTTACACGGGCACAGACCGCCAGACATGGCTGACAAGACGGTCGCGTGCCGCGACAGGCTTTAGGGCTTTTGCTTCGAAAATATCGCGATGAATGAAGAACCCGGTAAGCTTAAGCCCATCGCGTATTTGATCAGAAAGCGGTGCGGCCTTGCGTGCGTCCGATCCCTGCCCACCGGCAAGAAAGGCCGGTAATGGCAACAGACGATCACGATACGCATGACCGGCTTCTTCCGCCACAGCCCGCCCACTTTTGGGCGATACATAAGCAAGCCCCGTGGTCGCATTTGTCGCCGCACAGCAATCAAGTGCAAGACCATAACCAAGTTCGTCAAGAAGGCCGACCTCCCAACGGATATAGGCCGGCAGCCACTGTTCGGCCTTTAAAGCCGACAGCAATGCGATGGTTCCATGGAATAAATCAGGATGGGATTCACGTTCGGGCAAGGTCGCATCAAGCATGGCACAGGCCGAACTCATCGCCATCAACGGCCCCGCAGACAGCAAAAGGTCAGCCGCATGCGCACCGGTTAACTCGCAGCGAAATTGCCCAAGATGTTCCGCCAGCCGTGCCGACCACCCCACCCGCACTTCATTGCCCGGCTCAAGTGTACCGCGCATTGATTTGCTGGTGGCACCTCGCACCATGCCAGCATGGCGGCCATAGTCACGGGTCAGGACGGATAAACGAACGGCATTTTCGCCTAGTTTGCGTGTCGAAAGAACAATGCCGTCATCACGCCAGTCCATGCACGCACCTTAGAAAAAGCCGCTGGGCACTATCAGTCGGGTCACAAGGAAAAAGAAACCAATCAAGCAGGACGCAAGACAGAAAAGCGCCACGCCCAGAACAGCTTTTCTACCCCAGGAACGGTTTTCGACGTCTTCGACAGCCATATCGATTGGATCGGTGGAATGTTTGGTCATTAATTCGGGCCTCCGCCCGTCATCTTCCAGAACAACCCGAGCAAAAAGATGCTCAGCGCTGCCAGCAGCGCAACAAGGTTAAGTGGTCGATGCAAAAAAGAGGTTTCGCGTCGTACGGACGAACGATCAATCCGTTTCCGGAAAGGTTTTCTGGCAATGCGTGCAACAATCATTGCGGCAACAGCGCCAACAACAATCAAGACAACGCCCCAAAACGATCCGATTTCCATTATCTATCCCGTGATTGATAGCTCATCCGTACGGCGCGTTTAAATCAGGCGTTGGGATCCAGACCCCACATGGCGAACCGATTGGGATCGTCGCCCCAGTTTTCACGCACCTTAACAAACAAGAACAAATGAACACGACGTTCGAAAATCGCCTCAAGTTCCTTGCGCGCATCACTGCCCAGTGCCTTGATCCGTTTGCCACCCTTGCCCAGAATGATGGCCTTTTGGCCTTCACGCTCGACAAAAATGGTTTGCTCAAGCTTGACTGAACCGTCTTTGCGCTCTTCCCAAAGCTCGGTTTCCACCGTTGCAGAATACGGCAACTCCTGCTGAAGCTGATAATATAGCTTCTCGCGGGTGATTTCCGCTGCCAGAAGACGAAGCGGCATGTCAGACACATCGTCTTCAGGGAACATCCAAGGGCCATCAGGCATTTTTGCCGAAAGGAAATTAACCAGATCCTGTGTTCCGGCACCCTTTTTGGCTGAAATCATAAACACATCGGTAAAGACTTCATGCGCAAAAAGCTCTTGCGACAGGCGCAGAAGTTTTTCCTTATCCGTAACCTTGTCGACCTTGTTTAAGGCCAATATGGCTTTGCGGTGCTGATCTTTAAGCTGCTTGATGATGGCCTGATCTTCTGCGGTAACACCAGCCCCGGCATCAATAACAAGAACAATCAGATCCGCATCATCTGCACTATTCCACGCGGCTTTGACCATGGCACGGTCAAGGCGGCGTTTGGGGGCGAAAATCCCCGGCGTATCAATGAAAACAATTTGTGCGTCTTCGGTCATGACAATACCGCGCACACGGGTACGGGTTGTCTGCACCTTGGGCGAGACAATCGATACTTTCGTACCGACAAGCTGGTTCAGCAGGGTCGATTTACCTGCGTTTGGTGCACCAACAAGTGCAACAAAGCCGCAGCGCTGCTGATAAGGTAATCTGTCTTCACTCACAGGTGTGGGAACCTCATTCATAGCTCAGTTTATCCAACATCAATTGGGCGGCTATCTGTTCCGCCTCACGTTTTGATTTGCCTTCGGCACTGACACTGTCACCGTCACTGGTGGTCAGCTCGATGGTAAAAACAGGTGCATGGGCTGGGCCTTCGCGGCCAACCATTTCATACTTTGGAAGCGGCTTCCCGCGTCCTTGCAGCCATTCCTGCAACTGGGTTTTCGCATCCTGAGGCGGTTTGTTATCTTCATCAAGAAGCGGCGTCCACAGCTTTTCAATAAAGCTACGCGCCGGTTCCAAGCCACCGTCAAGATAGAGTGCGGCAATCACTGCTTCCATGCAATCAGATAAAATTGCCGGATTGGTATCGGCACCTGCGGCGCGTTCACCTTTTGCCATCTGGATGTGATCACCCAGATGGATCTGTACTGCAACACGCGCAAGTGTCTCACGCCGCACAAGGGCGACGAAACGCTTGGCCATAGCCCCTTCGCGTTCGCGCCCGAAACGGGTGTATAGCATATCAGCCACGACCAGACCAAGAACACGATCGCCAAGGAACTCAAGGCGTTCGTTGCCCCCACTCAGTGCGTCTTTGCCCTTTGCCGCACTACGATGCGTTAAGGCGACACGCAGAAGGTCCGGGTCAGAAAAACCGTGATCAATTTCTGGGATCAGCGGAGCACCATCGCCCATCAGTTAACCCCTTGGAACAGGCGGTCATAGCGGATGCTGCCCAAATCATAGATCGGCTGCGAACTGTCCTTGGAATAGAACAGGAATTCAGCGCGGCCAACAAGGTTCTCAATCGGAACGAAGCGGAAGCGTGACGGGAATGCGCGGCTGTCTGCCGAATTGTCGCGGTTATCACCCATCATGAAGAAATGGTCTTCAGGTACGGTAAATGGCTCGGTGTTGTCACTTGGCCCCTGATCGCCAAACAGCTCAAGGATACGGTGCACTCGACCATTGGGAAGCGTTTCAAGATACTGTGCAACGGCTGCTGAACGCCCGGTCCCATCGGTCAGGATGTAATCTTCGATCCGTTCGCGTTCGACCATCTTGTTGTTGATGTAAAGACGTCCATTGGTCACCTGAACGGTATCACCCGGAAGTCCGATCACACGTTTGATGTAATCCTGCGACGTATCAGACGGCAGTTTGAAAACAACAACGTCACCGCGCTCAGGCTGTGATTCCATCACACGACCCGGTATCAGCGGCAGGCTGAAGGGCAAACTGTGCTTGGAATACCCGAACGAAAACTTTGACACGAACAGGTAATCGCCGACCAGCAAGGTCGGAATCATCGACCCGGACGGAATGTTAAACGGCTCATATGCGAATGTGCGAACCAGAAGCGCGATGAGAACGGCCCAGAAAACGGTTTTCAGAGTATCGAGAATTCCACCCGTTTTCTTTTTATGCACTAGCTTTTCCATTCCGTGTCTTACCAATCACTTTAATCTGTCAATCCGCCGAAATAACCACAACAGCGTTGGCCAATGGATATTCATCCGTCAACGTCACATACACTGATGCAATTTTCCCGTCAGGGGTCAATTCTTCAAGTCTTTTCAAAGCACCGTCTATCAAAACCATGTCAGGTTTACCACTGGGTTGATGCACAACCCCCATCGTATTGTGATAAACACCCCGGCGAAAGCCTGTTCCCAATGCCTTTGAGCACGCCTCTTTGGCAGCAAAAGACATGGCAAGCGATGATGCAGTCCGATGCGGGCGGCGCTTTGCACGGGCAATTTCAACCTCGGTAAAGACACGTTTCATGAAACGTTCGCCGTGACGCTCAAGAGCCGTCTCTATTCGGCGGATGTCACACAAATCTGTGCCAATCCCGATAATCATTTAGCACCCGTTTCAATGCCACGCGCGTCATCCATAAGACGGCGCATTTTGCCAATAGCAGCTTCCAGACCGACAAAGATCGCCTCGCCGATCAAAAAATGCCCGATGTTAAGTTCTGCAATAGCCGGCATCGCCGCAATCGGTTTGACCGTGTCGTAATTCAGCCCATGCCCGGCATGGATTTCAAGCCCGATCGCAGAACCATAGGCAACAGCCTTGCCGATACGCTGAAGTTCCCGGTTACGGTCATCTTCGGTCTGCGCATCACAATAGGCACCGGTATGAATTTCAACAACGGGTGCGCCAAGACTTTTGGCCGCATCAAGCTGTTCTTTCGATGCTTCGATAAACAGCGATACCCGGATACCAGCATCACCAAGCTCAGACACAAACCGCTTAAGATGATTGTGACCACCAGCGACATCAAGACCGCCTTCGGTCGTGCGTTCTTCACGTTTTTCCGGAACCAGACAAACAGCATGCGGCTTTGTTTCAAGCGCAATCGCCAGCATCTCATCGGTTGCGGCCATTTCAAAATTCAAAGGGATATCAATATGTTCACGAAGCTTTCTCATGTCATCATCAGAAATATGACGACGGTCTTCGCGCAAGTGCGCTGTAATTCCGTCTGCACCGGCGGCCTGCGCAAGGGCGGCCGCACGTGCAGGATCAGGTGCAACACCCCCACGGGCATTCCGCACAGTCGCAACATGGTCAATATTGACGCCGAGCCGAAGTTTCGAACTCATGAAGTTTCATCCTGCTTTTTGGTGGCACTCTTTGCCGCACTTCCGATCTTTTCCTTCGCACTTTCGAGCATCGGCACCAAACCATGGCGATCCGATTTTTTCATGCGACGCAAAATACGATTATGGCGATAAATCCCCACAGCACGGCGCACCGGGAAGTAAAACAGCATCCAGACCACAAGTGAAGTCGGAACACAGCCAACGATCATCGGCCAGATAATATCGACAATGCCATGCCACAGATTTCCCAGTGTCGTGTGATCGGCCGGATCCCAATGGCCAAAAATCAATCCCCCGCCAATATAGCTCAGCCCCAAGGTGATGAAATCCCAAAGAACGGTCATATCAAAATGAACCGCCTGTGCGGTTTCATCCACACCGAGTATCCAGTTTCCGCTGGTATAAAGCCATATCCAGATAAACGGGAATGTCCAGGGATTACCGATAATCGTGCCCAGCAGCGATGCAACAAGATTGCTTCGCAAGACAAAGCTTAGAATCGCAGACAGAACAAAATGAAACCCGATAAACGGCGTAAAGGAAACTGCCGCCCCGATCGCAAAACCCGAGGCGATGCTATAGGGGGAACCGGGCAAACGTGCGACACGGTGGGCAAAATATTGCGACGAGCGCCGCCATCCGCCGCGCGGCCAAACCACGTTGCGAAACTTTTCAAAGGAATTTGGTTTGATGCGGCGCCGAAACATGTGGGATCAGTTCTGGGAAAAATCAGGTAAACCAAGACAAAGTCGAGGCATATGGGTAAGTGCTACCTGCGCACTTGGCAAGGCTTTTACGCCGAAACAATCGAAAAGGCGAAGGACGTTACGTTTCCCCATTACCCGCGCGCGCGCTCCACAGTATTGACCACCGGGGTTGCCCGCAAAGCGGCAATGATATTGGTCAGGTGTTTGACATCGACAACATCGACATCAATCAACATCTCAAAGAAATCCGTGGTCCGGTTGGTAAAGCGCAGATTGGTGATATTGCCATGGTTCTTGGCAATCACACTGGTAATGGAACTAAGCGCGCCCTGCTCGTGCCCGACGGTCAAGCCAAGGCGCCCGATGAAGTGTTCAGGGTCGCCATCATTGTCCCAGCCAACATCAAGCCAGCGTTCAGGCTGCTCGGTAAAGGTTTCAAGCGTGTCACAGTCAATCGTATGGATCGTAACGCCCTTACCCGTCGTCACAATCCCGACAATGCGATCGCCCGGCAAGGGATGACAACACCCGGCATAATGCACCGCCATGCCCGGAATAAGCCCTTTAAGCGGGATGGCATGCTCGTGCTTGCGGGGGCGCCCTTTTTCAAGCGGTATAATCTTGCGCGCGGTTTCGGTGTCTTTCGATCCCGGGAATACGGCATGAACAACTTCACGCCCGGTATGGTGCCCTGCCCCGACCGAGCTTAGCAATGATTCAACCGTTGGCAGCTTGAAGATTTTCAGAACACCATCAATGGCCTTGTCAGAATAATCATAGCCTTCCTGACGGAACGCCTTTTGCAGGATCGCTTTGCCAAGGTCCTTGTATTGGTCTTCCTGCTGCTGGCGAATGAACCGGCGAATTCGCGCGCGTGCTTTGCCAGTAACAACAAACCGTTCCCACGTCGGATTAGGCGTTTGCGCCTTTGACGTGACGATCTCGACCTGATCACCGTTATTCAGCACGGTGCGCAGCGGGACCATCGCACCATTGACCTTTGCCCCGACACAAGTGTCGCCGATATGGGTATGGATCATATAGGCGAAATCAACCGGGGTTGCGCGTGCTGGCAATGCAATGACTTCGCCCTTCGGGCTAAAGCAGAACACCTGATCCTGGAACATCGCAAGTTTGGTGTGTTCAAGGAACTCTTCAGGCTCGGACGCATGTTCAAGAATATCAAGCAGATCGCGCAGCCAGCGATACTGCACACCTTCTTTTTGCGGGCCAGCCTTTTGCGAGCCACCTTCCTGCTTGTACGCCCAGTGTGCCGCAACGCCGTTATCGTTTACTTCGTGCATCTCACGGGTACGTATTTGCACCTCGATACGATGGTTTTCCGGGCCAAGAACGGTTGTGTGAATGGACCGGTAACCGTTCGGTTTTGGGGTCGAAATGTAATCCTTGAACCGCCCCGGTACGACTTTGTAATTGGCATGCAAATAGCCAAGAACCTCGTAACATTGCGGCATATCTTCGACCAAAACCCGAAACGCCATGATGTCAGACAGCTCACCAAAGGTGATGTTCTTGCGCTGCATCTTTTGCCAGATCGAATATGGCCGTTTTTCACGCCCATAAATATCAACCTTCAGGCCCTGGCGCACGATAACGTCTTTAAGCTCTGAGACAATGCGATTAACAACATTGTCGTCCTTCTCACGCAGGAACTCCAACCGGGCAAGGATCGAGTCACGGCCTTCAGGGTTGATATGCTGAAACGCCAGATCTTCGAGCTCTTCCTTGATATCATGCATACCGATGCGTTCAGCAAGCGGGGCATAAATTTCAAGCGTTTCTGCCGCGATGCGCACCCGTTTTTCGGGTTTGTCGATGTAATGCAACGTGCGCATATTGTGCAGGCGATCCGCCAGCTTGACCAACAGAACCCGAATGTCTTCTGACATGGCAAGCAGCAGCTTGCGGAAGTTCTCGGCCTGCTTTGAATCGGCTGATTTCAACTCGATCTGGGTCAGCTTGGTAACACCATCCACCATCTTGAGGATGTTGGTGCCAAACAGCTTGGTAATTTCTTCTGGCGTGGCATCGGTATCTTCGATGGTGTCATGCAGAAGCGCCGTGATGATCGTATCGCAATCGAGCTTGTAATGGGTCAGAATGCCCGCGACTTCGATCGGATGGGAAAAATATGGATCGCCCGAGGCGCGCTTTTGAGAACCATGTTTCTGGGTCGCATAGACATAGGCCCGATTAAGCGTGGTTTCGCACGCATCGGGGTCGTAAGCCTTTACCCGTTCAACAAGTTCATATTGACGCATCATTCAGGGGGCATCTCCGCAAATCACGACTGGGGCACAAACCACGCCCCGTTCATAAGATAGTACGATTTAGACAAAAAAAAGCCACGGAAGATAAACACCGTGGCTTTTCTTTTGAAACGGTCTCACAACAACGTCGCTGTGACCTTATTCTTCTTCGGATGGTGCAACCACACCAACCGACGCATCTTGGACTGCTTCTGCAACCAGTTTCGGTCCGAAATCGTCTTCGGATTCTTCTGGTTCATCAGGTTCAACATGTCGCTGCAGACCCTGAACCAAGCCATTGCGCAGTTCGTCGAAATCAACTTTTTCTTCAGCGATTTCACGAAGCGAAACAACAGGGTTCTTATCGTTGTCACGATCAATGGTCAGTTCAGCGCCAGCCGAAATGTTGCGTGCACGCTGAGCAGCAATCATAACCAGCTCAAAGCGGTTCGGAATCTTGTCTACGCAATCTTCGACGGTAACGCGCGCCATAAATGTCTCCAGAAAAACTTTTGGGGTGTCCAGACCGAGCTTTATAGCGCCGGATCGTTTGTGTTGCAACAGCGAAACCACACTTTAGAACAGGTTTTCACTGCATTTTTTAGCGATCTACCTGTTGTCTGATCTGCTGATCGGATGGAAGATCGGAAATCAGGTCTTCGACCGACCTGTTCAAAACCGGATGCACCCACCCTGGCGCAACATCGCGCAACGGCAAAAGAACAAACGCCCGTTCTGCCATTCTGGGATGGGGTACCTGAATTCCGCCGTCTTCGGCGATCAACTCACGGCCATAGGCAACCAGATCAAGATCAATCACCCGCGCGGCATTGCGTTCGCGACGCACCCGACCAAATTCAGATTCAACGTCATGCAGACGTGATAGCAAATCATGGGCAGAAAGGTCCGTCGACAACCGCGCAACACCATTCACATACCAAGGCTGATCGGAAACCGGCACCGGGGCTGTTTCATAAAATGATGACACACAATCCACCAAAACATCGCCATCCTTGGCCAAATGTTCCAGTGCCGCCTTCAATGTTTGCGCTGGCGCACCATATTGATCGGTAGGCAGATTTGCACCGAAAGCGATCAGAATAGCGTTTTCAGACGTATGGTGACTGTTGGACGTCGACGAGGTGCTCACAAAGCAGGCTTTCGGGTCTGTGGGTGTCGGGAAAGACGGCATATCTAAGGGAGTCAGCATATTCTGTCTATGACATTCTGTGACATTTTCACCTTTCCTTGTCCACCTACCCACGGTAAACATTTGGTGTTCCGTTTTTTTTAGGAACAGCATACTTAAATTTGATGTTTGAGGAATTTATATGATGATTTTTTACCCGCAAGAGCGGATCGGGCTCTTTATTGATGGCTCCAACCTCTACGCTGCGGCACGTGCGCTTGGTTTTGACATTGATTACAAACGCCTTTTGGAACTGTTTTCGCAAAAAGGTCAGTTGATCCGTGCATTTTACTACACGGCGCTGATTGAAGATCAGGAATATTCCCCCATTCGCCCGCTTGTCGATTGGCTTGATTACAACGGCTATACCATGGTCACAAAACCGACCAAGGAATTTACCGATGCCACTGGCCGTCGCAAAATCAAAGGCAACATGGATATCGAGTTGGCGATTGACGTCATGGAAATGGCGCAACACCTTGATCATGTTGTTATTTTCTCGGGCGACGGTGATTTCCGCCGCCTAGTCGATGCCATCCAGCGCAAAGGTGTCCGGGTAACGGTTGTCTCCACGGTTAAATCGAACCCGCCGATGGTTGCCGATGAACTGCGCCGTCAGGCCGACAATTTCATCGAACTGACCGACCTTGAAGGCACAATCGCACGCAAGGTTCAGCAACGTCGCGACGATGATCATCCTGACATTGATGATCACCCCGACCACCCTGAACTTGATGATGAGTTCGACTACACCTGATTGAACGCCGTGCCCCGCCCATCCTGATCACGACCGGTTACGGCCCGCACCGTAACCGGCAAACTGTCAGATCTGCCATGACCGCCTATCAGCAGCCCGACCGAGATTGCCTGCTTTGCCCGCGCCTTGTTGAATTTCGCCGGGCAAATCAGGAAAAATTTCCCCATTTCTACAATGGCCCGGTGCGGCCATTTGGCCCGATTGATGCCCGACTTTTGATTGTCGGCCTTGCCCCCGGCCTAAAGGGTGCCAATGCCACAGGCCGCCCGTTTACCGGCGATTATGCCGGCGATCTTCTCTATGACACGCTCAAAAAATTTGGATTTGCCAAAGGCACCTACGACAAACGTCCTGATGACGGGCTGGAACTGCTTGATTGTCGCATTACCAACGCCGTTAAATGCGTTCCGCCGGAAAATAAACCGACCGGGCCAGAAGCCAACACCTGCCGCCCGTTCCTGATCAGTGAGTTTGACGCGATGACCAACCTTTCGGCCATTTTGTGCCTTGGTCAAGTCGCCCATCAGGCAATGATGCGCACCTATGGCTTGAAGCTTTCAGCATTTAAATTCGCCCACCGTGCATCACATCGCATGGAAAATGGCATCACATTGTTTGATAGCTATCACTGTTCGCGCTACAACACCCAGACCTATCGCCTGACGCCAGAGATGTTTGAAAACGTCTTTGTCGACATCCGCGCACATCTGGACGGTTAAATTGCCCGATATACCACCCATGCACGACTTGCTCGACCGACCTGCTCAACGTCTGCCGATTGACGTTCTGCGAGACGTTTTTGGCTATGACAGTTTTCGCGGTCAACAGGCCGAAGTCATTGACCATGTGATTGCCGGCAACGATGCGCTTGTCCTGATGCCAACCGGCGGCGGCAAGTCGCTTTGCTATCAGGTTCCAGCCCTCTGCCGACCGGGGACCGCGATTGTTGTCTCGCCCCTGATTGCCTTGATGAAAGATCAGGTCGACGCGCTAAGCCAGCTTGGCGTGAAGGCCGCCTTTATCAATTCGACACTGGCCCCCGATGCCGCGCGCGAGATCGAGGCGCGTGCGATTGATGGCGACATCGATCTGCTTTATGTCGCACCGGAACGCTTTGCATCTGATCGGTTTTTAAACCTTTTGGACCGCATTAGCATTTCGCTGTTTGCGATTGACGAGGCCCACTGCGTATCGCAATGGGGCCATGATTTCCGCCCCGAGTATCGTCGCCTTGATCTGTTGCCGACGCGCTTTGCCCATGTGCCGCGCATTGCCCTTACCGCAACGGCAGATACACCAACGCGCAAAGACATCGCCGAAAACCTTCATCTGACAGATGCCCAGTGCTTTCTGACCGGCTTTGACCGCCCCAATATCACGTACCGGATTGAAACCAAGGGCAACGCCAAACAGCGGTTATTGTCATTCTTAAACCGTGAACACGTCGAAGATGCCGGGATTGTCTATTGCCTGTCGCGTCGCAAAACCGAAGACATCGCCCAATGGCTGACCGATAATGGTCGCCCGGCCCTTCCCTATCACGCCGGCTTGACACAGGACGTGCGCCAACGCCACCAGGACCGTTTCCTGCGCGAAGATGGAATGATCATTTGCGCCACCGTGGCCTTTGGCATGGGGATCGACAAACCCAACGTCCGGTTTGTCGCCCACCTCAATCTGCCCAAAAGCATGGAAGCCTATTATCAGGAAACCGGCCGTGCGGGTCGTGATGGGCTGCCCGCCAATGCGTGGATGAATTACGACCTGTCTGACATCGTATCGATCCGCAGCATGGTCGCCGGCTCCGAAGCCCCCGAAGCGCAAAAGCGCATTGAATCGCGCAAACTCGACGCGCTTGTTGGCCTTGCCGAAACAACCAAATGCCGCCGACAAGTCATCTTGTCGTATTTTGGCGAAGATCGCCACGAGCCTTGTGGTAATTGCGACACATGCCTTGAACCTGTGGAAACATGGGACGCGACCGAGGCCTCACGCAAGGCCCTATCGGCGGTTTACCGCACCGGACAGCGGTTTGGACCGGCCCATGTGATCGAGGTTTTGATCGGCCGCAAAACTGAAAAAATCCGTCAGAACGGTCACGACAACATCTCGGTTTATGCCATTGGCAAAGACATTGCCCAGCCGCAATGGCGGTCTGTTTTCCGTCAACTTCTCGCGATGGGGTATCTGCAAGTCGATGTCGAAGGCCATGGCGGCGTTTATCTGACCGAAGACTCACGACCGGTTTTGCGCGGTGAAAAAGTCGTTGAAATGCGTAAAGACCCGGGCGAAAGCAAACGCGCAACAACGCGGCGCCTGCGCGATTTCGATACTGAATTTGAAAATGAAGAAGACCGCGATCTTTGGGAACGGCTGCGCACCATGCGCCGTGAGCTCGCCACGGGCCAGAATGTCCCGCCGTATGTGATCTTTAGCGACCGGACACTTTGGGAAATGGTGCGTTTCAAACCCCGCACCCTTGAAGACATGATGTCCATCAATGGCGTTGGCGTGAAAAAGCTCGACCAATATGGCTTGGCATTTTTGGATGTTATGGACGGGCGGCGTTAATCACAGCCGCCCATCTATCTGAAGTCAAGTCAGGCTACTCGGGAAATGAGTTACTAATCTGCAAGTCCGGCCTTGATTGCGATGATGACTTCATCATCACCGGGTTTGACGCGCGTTTCAAAGCTGTTGATGAGCGCCCCGTCCCGACCAATCAGATATTTATGGAAGTTCCACTGCGGCGCATTATCCGCACCAAGTGTTTGTTCCGCCCACTTAAAAAATGGGTGAGCGTCTGGCCCCTTAACCCCGGTTTTGGACGTCAGCGGGAAATCGATATCAAAATTGACTTCGCAAAAATCCTGGATTGCTGCGTCGTCACCATATTCCTGCCCCCCAAAATCACCTGATGGCACGCCCAGAACGACCAAACCATCGTCCTTGTAATCGTCCCACAGCTTTTGCAGCCCCTCATATTGCGGCGTGTAACCACACATAGATGCGGTATTGACCAATAAGACGAGCTTGTCACGATAATCTGACAGATTAATTTCACCACCATCAATGGCAGGAAATGAAAAGTCATACGCAGTGTGCGCATCACCCGATGCCATACTTCCTCTCCCGGAAAAAATGACTATTACAAGAAGAAGCGAAAACAATACAACGAATTGAAATGACTTGCTACTTGGGTAATCGAGTCTAGCCATATCGTTCCTCCGTCCAGGGATCGGCGTTATTGTGATATCCGCGTTCTTCCCAGAATCCCGGTTTGTCGTGCTTGGCGAAATTGATCTCGCGCACCCATTTCGTACTTTTCCAGAAATACAACTTCGGAATAACCACGCGAACCGGACCACCGTGCTCCTCGGTCAAGGGCTCACCTTCCCAATGGTGGGCGATGAGCACATCGTCATCAAGGAACTGATCAATTCGGACATTGGTCGTATAGCCGTCATGGGCGGTGAACAAAACATGCGTCGCATCTTTGGTCGGCTTGACGATATCAGCCAGTGCCAACGCCGACACACCATGCCAGTGATTATCGTACCGCGACCAACTGGTGACACAATGAATATCATTCTTTGCCTGAACATTTGGCAGATCAAGAAGCGCTTGAAAATCAAGGATGAGCGGGTTTTCTACCTCCCCCGTAATTGACAGTTCAAAAGCATCTGGACTGATATGCGGCGTAATACCAAGATCAAGAACCGGCCAATCCTTGACCAAACGTTGGCCCGGCGGCAAACGGTTCTCGTGCTTTTCATCCGCAGCACCGGTCAGAAGACGCCCGTCTTCGGCCCATTTGCGTTTGGCCGCAATCAGCTTGTCCTTGATTTTGCCACTGAAACTTTGCGTCACAGAACTCTCCTTTACTACAAGCTGATACGGAAAATGGCGTCAACATGTTCACCATGACGACGCCATTTAATCACTAAATCTTGGACCGCGTGCAATTCACATGCGCGCGATGTTACCTGCTAACGGTCAATATCAGCTAAAATCGCGCAGAATACGCGCTTTATCGCGCTGCCAATCACGCGCTTTAACCGCTTCTCGCTTATCGGCTTTTTTCTTACCTTCCGCGATGGCTACTTCAAGTTTGGCGATGCCGCGTTCCGTAAAATACAGTTTCACGGGAACAAGGGTGAAACCCTTTTTGTTCAACGCGTCGTGCATTTTTGTGATTTCACGCTTACGCAGCAGCAACTTGCGCGGACGGCGTTCTTCGTGCCCGAACGGCATTTTGCTTTGATATTCAGGAATATAGCAGTTCACCAGCCAAACTTCGCCATTTTTGGCCTCGGCATAGGATTCCTGAATATTACCTTTGCCATCGCGCAGCGATTTGACCTCGGTTCCACGCAAAACGATCCCGGCTTCAAAAGTTTCCGTCAGGAAAAAATCAAAGCGGGCGCGCCTGTTTTGCGCGACGATATTCGTGTTATCGGTCTCTTTCTTGGGTGCCATAAATCAGCTTTAATCGCCTAGTGGCCGAGAATACCAGCGCCCTCAAGCGCGGCTTCGACCTTGCGTTTGGTTTCATCGGCAATCTCGACCATCGGCAGACGCATGTGGCGTCCACACAGGCCGAGAAGTTCTGCCGCGTATTTTACAGGTCCGGGGCTCGATTCACAGAACATCGCCTTGTGAACCGGCATCAGTCGATAATTCAACTCCTGAACCTTCGAAAGGTTCCCTGCCGCCCATGCGCTATGAAGATCAGCGCAGAGTTTCGGGGCAATATTTGATGTCACCGAAATGCAACCATGTCCGCCCTGTGCAAGGAAGGGAACAATTGTCCCGTCTTCGCCCGAAAGCTGGCAGAAATCAGCCCCTGCTGCCAAACGGGTCAATGCAGGACGCTCAAGATCGCTGGTCGCATCTTTGACACCAACAATGCGCGGCAATTTCGCAAGCGACGCCATGGTATCAACTGACATGTCAACGGTCGAACGGCCCGGAATGTTGTAAATCACAATCGGGATGTCGGTCGCATCGTGAATCGCTTTGTAATGCGCATGCAGTCCCGCCTGGGTCGGTTTGTTGTAATAAGGTGTCACAACAAGGGCTGCATCCGCACCGGCATTCTGGGCATGACGTGTCAGCGAAACGGCTTCTGCGGTCGAATTTGAACCTGTACCGGCGATAACCGGGCCGCGCCCCTTGGCAACTTCAAGTGCCAGTTCAACCACGCGATGGTGTTCGGCATGGCTAAGGGTCGGCGATTCACCGGTGGTTCCGACAGGCACAACACCCGCCGTGCCCTGTTTAAGCTGCCAATCCACAAAATCCTGGAACGCCTTTTCATCGATCGCACCATCACGGTCAAACGGTGTAATCAAAGCGGTAATAGAACCCTTAAACATAGAGATCTCCAAATCTTGGATGGATTGAAAGCGGACGCGAAAATAGCGGCTGTTGGTCATTCCCGCAAGCACTGTATACATTAATAAGTCGGTTCTGCGATTGCGGTTGCAATTTCCGACGAGGACTGTTTGGCTTTTGTCAAATTCACTGCCATAATGCGCAGGTCTAAAGCGCAAAAGCTGCCGAAAGGCACAAGGGGACAATTACATGGCGCAAGCGTCTTTCCGCAAGATTTCGGTCTGCGCATTGGCACTGGGCTTATCAATGCTGATGCCAACAGGCAATCAGGCAAAGGCCGAGGCATACGAAGACAATCTTCTTCTAACGCAACCGCCCTCGCCGGCCTATTCCGCAGTCAGCCGGGCCAGACTGAATGCATTTCTTGATGCTCTTGAAAACGGGCGTACAGAAACGTTTGAGCAATTGCTCCCGAACTTTGAGGATCCGTTGCTGCAAAAGGCCGCAGAATGGATGTGGCTTGTTGCCCCGAATTCGGGGCGAAGCTTTGAAGAAATCACCACTTTTATCGACGCCCATCCAAAATGGCCGAGTCAGTCGTTGCTGCGCCAGCGTGCCGAAGAAGCCATGACCGATGCGGTGCCTGACGCCGAAATTCTCGCATGGTTCAAACGATCTGCACCGGTAACCGCCGATGGCGCAACCCGCCAAATCAAGGCCCTTTTGAACGCCGGACAGGTATCTGCTGCAACCGCCTTGGTCCGCGCAAGCTGGATCAACGAAAATTTCGGCAGTGGACAGGAACGCCGTTTCCTTGACCGGAACAGCAAATACATCGATCAGGATACCCATCAACAGCGCCTTGACCGCCTGTTGTGGGAAGGCCGACTTGGCCCGGCATCACGCACGATGGAATATGTCAGTGACGACTATCGCCTACTGGCAAAGGCCCGTGCAGCATTGCGCTCAATGAGTGGCGGTGTGGATGCGGCAATCAACCGCGTCCCTGAAAAATACCGCAATGATCCGGGATTGATATACGAACGAGTTCGCTGGCGTCGCATCAAGGACCGTGATCAGGAAGCCCGTGATCTGCTGCTGTCACAGGCAAATGATCTGGCCTACATCTCGATCCGCCCACAATACTGGTGGCTTGAAAAGGCCATTTTGGCGCGTCGCGCCCTGCAAAAGGGCCATATCACCGATGCCTATCGTTTGGTCGCCAACCATGGTCAGACCGATGCAGGGGATATTGCAGAAGCCGAATGGTATGCTGGGTGGATTGCGCTCGAGTTCCTTGGCGATGCGGATATCGCCCTCACGCACTTCCAGAACCTTTATGATGTTGTGCAGTACCCGATCAGCCTGTCTCGCGGTGCCTATTGGGCCGGTCGTGCCAGTGAAAAAATTGGCGACAAGGACCGTGCACACCATTGGTATAAACTTGCCGCGGAACATGCCCATACATTCTATGGTCAACTGGCAATCGATGCGCTTGGCGCCAAACCAAGCTATTCAGTGATCCAACCTGTCCCGACAGCAAAACAACGTGCAGATTTTGAAAATCAGGAACTGACACAGGTTGTTCGCAAACTTGGCGATCTTGGCCTTGGCAACATCATCCGCCCCTTCATCATGGCACTGGTTTATGAACATGATGAACCGGAATATCTCGCCATGGCGACCGATCTTGCACGTGAATATGGCCGGGCCGACCTTGGCATTATTGCCGCCAAACGAAGCATTCGTTCTGGCAGCGGCTATCTTGATGCCGCCTATCCGGTCCATGAACAGGTTCCGTTGGGACGCAATCCAGATCCTGGCCTTGTACATGCGATCATGCGCCAGGAAAGCCTGTTTAACCCGAATGCGGTGTCATCTGCCGGTGCACGCGGTTTGATGCAATTAATGCCCGCAACGGCAAAGCGCATGGCACAGTCGCTGGACCTTGAATATGAAACCGAACGTCTGACCGAAGACCCGTCGTTCAACATTGCTGTTGGACGTGCCTATCTTGCGCGGTTGCTGGATCGTTGGGGTGGCGAAGAAGTCCTGACAATTGCCAGTTACAATGCAGGACCAACCCGTGTGCGCCAATGGGTCAACGAATATGGTGATCCGCGCGACCCCGATGTTGATGTGGTCGACTGGATTGAAATGATCCCCTATAGCGAAACCCGAAATTACGTGCAGCGCGTGATGGAAGGAACCTATGTCTATCGCAGGCGTTTTGCCCGCGACGAAATCGCGATGGGGCAAGACAACCCCAAGACCGACGAATAAACCCACCGTTGCGCACAGTCGGAAAACACATCGGCTTGCACAATGGTTACCATCGCACCAAATTTGATCCATCCTGCTTGTCAGAAGAAGGTCGAAAATATGTCCGATAAAGAACTTTCATCCTGCCGCGCATTTGTATTCGATGCTTACGGTACACTTTTCGACGTCGGCTCCGCCGTTGCCAAGTTCCGCGACACGGTCGGCGACGAGGCAGAGCGACTTTCCGCAGTCTGGCGGCAAAAGCAACTTGAATACACCTGGCTGCGCAGCCTGATGGGTGATTTCACCGACTTCTGGACCGTTACCGGCGATGCCCTTGATTTTGCCATGGAACAGATTGGTAAAAAGGACCCGGTGTTACGCGCCAAGCTGATGGAAACCTATCTGTCACTTGATACCTTCCCTGAAGTTGTCGAAACGCTCAAGACCCTTAAATCGCAGGGCCACAAGCTGGCCATCCTGTCGAACGGGGCCAAGCATATGCTGATTTCAGCGGCAAAATCATCGGGCATACTTACGTTGTTCGATCACATTATCTGTGTTGATGATCTCAAAACTTATAAGCCGCACCCAGATGTCTATCAGTTGGCCGTCGATCAGCTCGAAGTTGACGCCGCCGAGATATCGTTCCAGTCGTCCAATGGCTGGGATATTGCCGGTGCCGGGCATTTCGGCTTCCGCACTGCATGGATCAATCGCAGCAAACAACCAATGGAACGTCTGTCACATCAGGCCGATGTGGTCCTCAACGGTCTGGACGAACTTTTGCCCCTGATTGAGGCACCACAAGAAGCGTAACTGGGAACACTGGACAGTGCTTTTCTGACAGACGACATTACGACCAATAAAAAAGGCAGGCCAAACGGGCCTGCCTTTCATTTTATGGAACCAGCGGATCGCGACTTGTTGGTCACGTGGTCGCGCTCGTGGTGATCATCTTTAGATCACTTGCTGTGTTCTTTTTTGATATGAGACGCAACAACCTGCCCTGCCTGAATAACCGTCAGGCCGCCTTCTTCGGCAAGGCCTTCAATACGGCGGCAGTGCCCTTCGATATGGGCACCGGGCTCGATTGACAGGCTTTCATGAAGGATATCGCCCATCATGCGTGCTGTATCTGCCAGCGATACGTCACGGGCTCGGACTTGCCCGGTGACGGAACCGCAAATGCGAATCTTGTCGGCAACGATTTCGCCGCGGACTTCGCCAGATTGACCAATGGTCAGATTACGGGTGCGAATGTCACCATTCACAGAACCATCCACCTGCACATCAGATTCCGAAATCAGATCGCCGGTTACCCGAAGATCCGCATTAATTACTGAAAGGCCACCCTTCTTCTCGGCAGCAGAACCACCGTGATTAGTTGTTGCCGTTTGTTTCGTCTTGCTCGTTTTTGAAAACATAACGTCCCGCCTCAATGAACTTTATCGGATTGACCGGTTTGTCATTAACCAAGACCTCGTAATGAACATGGCTTCCCGTACTTCGTCCGGTACTTCCCATCAATGCAACGATGTCTCGATAACCTACTTCATCGCCCTTCTTTACGAGGACCTTGTATAAATGCCCAAAACGGGTTCGAACGCCGTTCCCATGATCGAGTTCGACCATCTTCCCGTATTTGCCACTCCACCCTGCATGCACCACTTTTCCGGGTGCTGTAGCAAAGATCTTTGTTTTGACCGGCCCGGCAAGATCGACACCGGAATGAAAGGCCCATTTCCCATTGATCGGGTCTTTTCGTTTACCGAACGGACTGGATAGATAGTAAGCCCCTGCCGGTTCCCCGATCGGTGCCTTCGTTATTCGCTCATTCAGATTGGCAAGATGATCCATGCGATCATTCAAGGCCACGGCTGTATTGACGAATTCCTCGTCCTGCGGATGTTCGGGCTCAAACGCCACGAACGGACCACCAATCCCCGGTTCATCGGGCTTCATCGGCGGCAGGATAAATTCTTCCGGCTGCAAGCCGGTCATTTCAAGAACACTTTCCAGTTCAAGAATAGTACTGTCTGCGGTTTCTGCCACCCGCTGCATCGCCTGTTGCTGCACGGTATGCAAATCGGCAATACGCTGGCGCGTGTCACTCAGTTCAACCTGCAACTTCTTTGACCGCTGCAAGGCCTGATCCCGTTCACGCATGAGCCGCGACATCACAGTTTCAACTGTTTCGAGTTCATCGCGCAGCGCCAGATTACGGTTGGTAATCCCGTCGATCTGCCCCTGAAGGGCCGACATCTGGTTGTCCATTGACGTCCGAAGCGCAGAAATACGGGTTTTTTCTTTCTCACTGCTTTCGAGCTTGGACGTATAATCCTGTACACGCGCTTGAAGCTGCATGTTCTTTTCGGCCATCGACAGAAGGTTGCGGTGCGTCCCTTCCATCTGGGTCGTAATTTCGCCAAACCGACGCTGACTTTCTGTAACCCGCGTAATCAACTGGTTATAGGACAGCTCGCTGCGAAAAAGTTGCTGTTCGCGCGTCGCCAGCCTTTGATCAAGGTACCAACTATACCCCGATACGCCGACCATCCACGTAATGGCAGCCGCCCCGAACGAAGCCAAACCGAGCTGTGCGTATTTTCCAAGCCGAAGCTGGTAAACGGAATCGTTTGATCGGACCAGTATCTGCCGGTCCGGGAACCATTTATTCACCAAGCGACGCGTGCGTTCAAACGCCGACATATTCAGTATATAACCCCTACTTGCCCGTACTCACGCGTCCGGGACCCCCGATCACGCATTGTTTCTTCTTAGCCCCATCGATCTTATTTTTTGCTTTATCTTTACGCTACCTGTAACTCGCCACTCAGGCAAGCATGTTAACGCAACCTTAACTTCAAAATTTTCTCCGGTCGGTTGCTTTGCTATGGTACTTAATGGCATGTTCAATAGCTAATGTGCGGATCAGTAATGCCTTTTTCCCGTTTTTTGATCACCTGCTCCGCCACCTGGTTCTATAGCGGAAAAAGTCCAAAGGCCCCCGGCACGATGGGGTCTTTTGCCGCATTACCGTTCGGCTGGTTGTTGTGGGCTTACGGTGGCAACACCGCCCTTATCGTTGCCAGCATCGTTGTTTTCGTTTTCGGCGTGTTTATCGCTGATCGATACAGCCACATGATCGGCGTCCATGATGCCGGTGAAATCGTCATTGATGAAGTTGTCGGTCAATGGATGTGCCTGATGGTCATTCCGCTTGGCAATGGCTGGATCGATCTTGCCTGGCTGTTTGGGGCTTTCATCGCGTTTCGTGTATTTGACGTTTTAAAGCCGTGGCCGATCCGCTGGGTTGACCGCCGCGTTGGGGGCGGGTTTGGCATCATGTGCGATGATGTTCTGGCAGGAATATTCGCAATGATCATACTTGCCGGCATCCATCATTTCATCAGCGGGGGATTTGTATGATGATAGATGACGATATCCTGACCGCCGCACGTAATCTGATTGAAAAATGCACCCAACAGGGCGAAATGATCGCAACGGCCGAGTCTTGTACCGGTGGATTAATCACCGGCGCACTGACTGCCGTCGATGGCAGCTCATCTGTGGTTGATTGCGGGTTTGTCACCTATTCCAACGAGGCAAAGCACAGCTTGATCGGTGTAAGCCAAGATGTACTGGCCGAACATGGTGCCGTGTCACTACAGGTCGCCAAGGCCATGTGCGAAGGCGCATTACAGCGCGCCCCGAATGCAACCATTACCGTCTCTGTCACCGGCATTGCCGGTCCGGGTGGCGGAAGTGCGTTAAAACCTGTTGGCCTGGTTCATTTTGGCTGTGCAGGCAAAGGGCGAGCAACCAAACTGTATCACGAAGTCTTTCCCGGTGATCGCCATGCGGTGCGTAAGGCAACCATCCTTCAAGCCTTTGCCATGATCAACGACATGCTAAGCGACTGATCACAGCGATATACGCCTGCCCCAGCCTCCATGATCGAGATATAAAAGAGAGTTAGTCGCCCGATGGCGGCACGTTCGGCGCGCCATACACTTCGCGGGCCCGGTTTTCGAACGCCCCCACCATTCTTTTGACCGCTTCGTTAAAGACCACACCGATCATCTTTTGCAACAGGGCTGATCGGAATTCAAAATCAACGAAGAAATCAAGCCACGTCCCGCCGTCCTCATCCTTTTCAAACACCCAATGGTTGTTGAGGTATTTGAACGGCCCTTGCAGATACTCGACATCAATCCGGTCCGGGCGCTGCAAGGTTACTTTGGATGTGTATTTCTCGCGGAACATCTTAAAGCCAATCACAAGATCGGCTTTAAGAACATCACCCTCGCGACTGCGTACACGCGATGCAACGCACCACGGCAAGAACTCGGAATAGGAATCGACATCCTCGACGAGTGCAAAGAGTTGTTCCTGCGTATAAGGCAGCTTCCTGCGCTCTGCATGCGTCGGCACTCGATATCTCCCCTTATCGTCGCGCGTGTCGTTTCTAACTTATTCGGCTGCTTCGGTTGCGCGTGCCGCTTTTGCTTTGGCCTGATCTGCCGCCGCCAGCTTTTTCTCACGTGCTTCACGCAGCTGTTCGAAATCTCGGTCCGCGTGATAGCTCGAACGCGTCAACGGCGTTGCTGACACCATCAAAAAGCCCTTACCACGTGCCATCGATGCATATTCATCGAATTCATCAGGCGTCACGAACCGATTGACCGGCTCATGTTTAAGGGTTGGCTGCAAATACTGCCCAATTGTCAGGAAATCGACATCAGCAACACGCAGATCATCCATAACCTGTGAGAGTTCCTTACGTTCTTCGCCAAAACCAACCATCAGGCCCGATTTGGTAAAGATCGTCGGATCAATCTGTTTCACACGATCCAGAATGCGCAGCGACTGGTAATAGCGCGCGCCCGGACGGATGTTGGTATAAAGACGCGGCACGGTTTCCAGATTGTGGTTAAACACATCCGGGCGTGCCTTGGCGACGATTTCAACCGCTCCCGGCTTATCGCGGAAATCCGGGGTCAGAATTTCAATGGTGGTTTCCGGCGCTTTATGACGGATCGCTTCGATCACGCGGGCAAAGTGGGCTGCCCCGCCATCGGCAAGGTCATCACGGTCAACAGACGTGATCACAACATGCTTAAGCTGCATGTCGGCAACCGCCATCGCCAGATTTTCCGGCTCAAACGGGTCAAGCGCGTTCGGCATCCCGGTTTTAACGTTACAGAACGAACATGCCCGTGTGCAGGTGTCGCCCATAATCATGAAGGACGCGTGCTTTTTCTGCCAGCATTCACCGATATTCGGGCATGCCGCTTCTTCGCAGACCGTATGCAGGTTCAGACCACGCGCAAGTTCGCGGGTTTCCTGATACCCCTTCGACGTCGGCGCCTTAACACGGATCCAGGACGGCTTGCGTCCTGATGGACGATCCGGGCGTTTTTGCTTTTCCGGGTGACGAAGTGCTTTCGCCTCGTTCTGCGCCGTCGACATAGAGTGACCTCCGAAGGATTTGACGGGCGGCAATGTGCCGCCACGCCACGTATTTGTCAAACCGACATTCGTCAAAGTACGTCATACCGGGCATGCTTGCCCGGTAAAACGCGATATTTTAGAAATGGATCGCACGCCCATAGGCGTCAAGGACCGACTCATGCATCATTTCCGAAAGTGTCGGATGCGGGAAGATCGTATGCATCAGGTCTTCTTCGGTCGTCTCAAGCCCCATGGCCACGACAAAGCCCTGAATAAGCTCGGTGACTTCGGTCCCAACCATATGCGCGCCCAGCAATTCGCCGGTTTTCGCATCAAACACGGTTTTCACCAGACCTTCGGGCTCCCCCAATGCAACCGCCTTGCCGTTGCCAATGAACGGGAATTTGCCAACTTTGACATCGTATCCGGCGTCTTTGGCCTTGGCTTCGGTCAGGCCGACACTGGCGACCTGTGGATGGCAATAGGTACAGCCCGGAATCTTAAGCGGATCAATCGGGTGAACATTTTTGACACCGGCGATTTTCTCAACACAGATCACACCTTCATGCTCGGCCTTATGGGCCAACATCGGCGGACCGGCGACATCGCCAATGGCATAGATGCCTGGTTCTGCGGTGCGCGAATATTCATCGGCACCAATGACGTTGCGATCAACTTTGACCTTGGTGGTTTCAAGACCAAGGTTTTCGGTATTGCCAATCACGCCAACAGCCGAAATCACGCGATCAACGGTGATTTCCTGTTTCTTGCCGTCTTTGGTCTCAACCGTCACAACAACGTTATCCGCATTGCGCTTCAGATTGGCAACCTTGGCTTCGGTCAGGATTTTCATCCCGTCCTTGGTCATCATCTTCTGCGCAAGGGCGGCCACTTCCTTATCTTCGACCGGCATGATCTGCGACATGATTTCAACCACCGTCACATCCGCACCCATGGTGTGATAGAAGCTGGCAAATTCGATCCCGATTGCGCCCGACCCGACAACCACAATGCTTTTGGGCATTTTGTCTGGCGTCATCGCCTTTTTGTAATCCCAGACCACCTTGCCGTCGGCCTCAAGCCCCGGCAGCGAACGGGCACGTGCGCCGGTGGCAATGATGTAATGCTTTGCCGTATAGGTGCCTGCATCCTTGCCTTCAACAACGATCTTTTTCGGGCCATCAAACTTGGCTTCGCCGTTGATGACGGTAACCTTGTTCTTCTTGAGAAGATGACCAACACCGCCGGTCAGCTGTTTGGAAACGCCACGCGACCGCTGAATGACGGCATCAAGATCAAAGGATGGCTTTTCGCACGAAAGGCCATATTCCTTTGCATGGTTCATATTGCGATATACTTCGGCTGAACGCAGCAACGCCTTGGTCGGGATACAGCCCCAGTTCAGGCAAATACCACCAAGATGTTCACGTTCAACAACAGCCGTTTTCAGGCCAAGCTGGGCAGCACGGATTGCGGTTACATAACCACCCGGACCTGCACCAATCACGATTACGTCGAAATTGCTATCCGCCATCGTAGGATCTCCTTCGCCTGCCCGTCACCGGTTACAGGTCTTGAAATTCAAATGCTTGCGGGGACTAATTAAAGTCCCCGCGCAACTTTGGACCCTCAGAGCAGCATGCTCAGCGGATCTTCAATCAGCTTTTTGAATTCGGCCATGAACTCGGCACCGACCGCGCCATCGACCGCACGGTGGTCAACAGACAGGGTGCAGCTCATGACCGTGGCAATGGCAAGCGCGCCGTCTTTAACAACCGGACGCTGCTCGCCTGCACCGACGGCAAGAATGCAACCCTGCGGCGGATTAATGATGGCAGAAAATTCCTTAATGCCAAACATGCCCAGATTGGAAACCGAGAAGGTCCCGCCCTGATAATCTTCCGGCTTAAGTTTGCCATCACGTGCTTTGCCAGCAAGTGCTTTCATCTCGCCCGAGATCTCAGCAAGGCCTTTGGAGCCGGCATCACGCACAACCGGCGTAATCAGCCCACCCTCGATGGCAACCGCCACCGAGATATCCTGTTTCTTGCACATCAGGGTCGCTTTGTCAGTCCAGATGGCGTTCGCCGCCGGGACTTTTTTAAGTGCCAACGAAACAGCACGGATGACAAAGTCATTGACCGAGATTTTGACACCGTCACCAGCTTTTTCATTCAGCTGCTTACGGGTGGCAAGAAGGTTGTCGAGTTCGCAATCGACCGTCAGGTAGAAATGCGGAACCTGCTGTTTGGATTCTGTCAGGCGACGCGCGATGGTTTTGCGCATGCCACTGTTCGGAACTTCTTCGTATTCCGGAAGACCGGTCAAATCCGGGTTCCAGCCAGATGCCGCCGGTGCAGCAGAAGCAGCCGGTGCAGATGGCGCAGCCTCTGCGTCCGATTTCTTTTCTGCCGGTTTCGACGACATGGCCGCTTCGACGTCACGTTTAACAACGCGACCACGCGGACCAGAGCCGGTTACAGCCGCAAGGTCAACACCTTCGTTCGACGCAATGCGTCGTGCAAGCGGGCTGGCCTTAACGCGCTCACCACCAGATACAGGGGCTGCTGGTGCCTGACTTGCTTCTGCCGGGGCAGAAGCAGCCGCTGGTGCGTCTTCTTTGGCTGGTGCAGGCTCTTTTGTTTCTTTGGAACCTGCCGCCGAGGTATCCGCTGCTGACGTATCAGCACCGTCAAGCGCGCTTTCGTCTTCGTCTTCTTCAAGCAGAAGCGCGATTACCTCGTTTACAGGAACCCCCTCGCTGCCTTCGGCAACAAGGATTTTACCGATTTTGCCTTCATCGACGGCTTCGACTTCCATCGTGGCTTTGTCGGTTTCAATTTCTGCGATGACATCGCCCGATTCAACGGTATCACCTTCCTTGACGTGCCATTTTGCCAAGGTGCCTTCGGTCATGGTCGGCGAAAGCGCCGGCATCAATACTTTTACAGGCATGAACACATTCTCCCGGTAACGGGGCGGCGCGTTTTACAACCGCACCTGCCCCTGTCCGTATCACTTAGCGATAGCAAACGGCCTTGGCCGCATCGACGATGTGCTGCTCTTGCGGAAGTGCAAGCACTTCCAAGTTTGCAGCATACGGCATCGGAACATCTTCCCCGGCGACACGCGCAACCGGTGCGTCGAGGTAATCAAATGCATGTTCCATGACCGCCGATGCGATTTCCGCACCGATACCGGCGAAGTGCCAGCCTTCTTCACAGGTGACAATACGGTTGGTTTTCATCACCGAGCGAATGATCGTGTTCACATCCAGCGGACGGATCGTACGCAGGTTGATAACCTCGGCCGAGATGCCCTGCTCTGCCAGCTGTTCAGCAGCTTTCAGTGCCTTGCCAACCATGATCGAGAAAGCAACGATGGTGACATCGGTCCCTTCGCGTTCAATTTTGGCCTGACCGATTGGCAGAACGAAATTGTCGTCATCAGGAACTTCGAAGCTCTGACCGTACATCAGTTCGTTTTCAAGGAAGACAACCGGGTTCGGGTCGCGGATCGCCGCCTTGAGAAGACCTTTGGCGTCTGCTGCCGAATACGGTGCAACGACCTTAAGACCCGGGCAATGTGCATACCATGATGCATAGCACTGCGAGTGCTGGGCACCAACGCGCGATGCGGCACCATTTGGACCACGGAACACAATCGGGCAACCAAGCTGGCCACCAGACATATAAAGCGTCTTTGCTGCCGAGTTGATGATCTGGTCAATCGCCTGCATGGCGAAGTTGAACGTCATGAATTCAACAACTGGTCGCAGGCCCATAAATGCGGACCCAGTCGCAAGACCAGCAAACCCCTGTTCGGTGATCGGCGTATCAACAACTCGCTTGTCACCAAACTCATCAAGCAGACCCTGGGTAACTTTGTAGGCCCCCTGGTACTCCGCAACTTCTTCGCCCATGACAAAGACGTTTTCATCACTGCGCATTTCTTCGGCCATTGCATCACGCAAGGCTTCACGCACCGACTGGGTTTTAAAGCTGGTGTAGGTTTTCTCATCCTGCGTTGCGTTAACAACACTCATGGCGCGCGGATCGGACTCCGCACGTTCAATCGTACCACTTGCGGAAACCGGGGCGGCCTTTGCCGTGCTCGGTGCCGGTGTTTCTTTTTCTTCGGCGGGTGCCGGTGCGGCTTCTGCTTTGGGCGCAGGTGACGCAGAAACGTTATCAAGTGCAGATGCATCCTCGTCTTCGTCGAGGATGTACGCGATGACTGCATTCACCGCGACATTTTCGGTACCTTCAGCGATCACGATCTTGCCCACAGTACCTTCATCGACAGCTTCGACTTCCATCGTCGCCTTGTCGGTTTCAATTTCTGCGAGGACGTCACCGGATGCGACAGTGTCGCCTTCCTTGACAATCCATTTGGCAAGCGTGCCTTCGGTCATGGTCGGCGACAGCGCCGGCATCAAAACTTCAATCGGCATTGTTCCCTCTCTCCCGGGAAAAATCGTTCAAAAGCGGTTCGCGAGAGTTCGCGATCACGCGTCGATCAGAATATCGGTAAACAGCTGCGAAACATCCGGTTCCGGGCTGTTCTGTGCGAACTCGGCCGCTTTTGCGACGTCGGATTTCACTTCCTTGTCGATATCTTTCAGGCCAGCTTCGTCGATGATGTCACCATCAATAAGAAGCTTTTTGACCATATCGATCGGATCGTGTTCTTTGCGCATCTTGTCGAGTTCGTCCTTGGTGCGATATTTCGCAGGATCCGACATCGAATGACCGCGATAACGATACGTTTTCAGCTCAAGGATATAAGGGCCCTTGCCTGCGCGGCAGTGTTCAACCGCACGTTCGCCAGCGGCTTTCACCGCCAGAACATCCATACCGTCAACCTGTTCACCCGGAATGCCATAAGCAGAGCCGCGCTGATAAAGATCAGGACTGGATGAATGACGCTGGGTAGAGGTACCCATGGCGTACTGGTTGTTCTCGATGCAATAAATCACCGGAAGCTGCCAGAGTGCGGCCATATTGAAGGACTCGTATACCTGCCCCTGGTTGACGGCACCGTCACCAAGATAGGTCAGGCAGACCTTGTCTTCACCGCGATATTTGTAATTGAAGGCAATACCGGTCCCAAGCGGAACCTGTGCGCCAACGATACCATGTCCGCCATAGAAATTCTTTTCCTTGGAGAACATATGCATCGAGCCACCCTTACCTTGGGAGTAGCCGCCTTCGCGACCTGTCAGCTCGGCCATCACGCCACCGGCATCCATACCACATGCAAGCATGTGTCCATGGTCACGGTAACTGGTGACAACACCATCGTCGCCGGTAACAGCAGCCTGCATGCCGACAACGACTGCTTCCTGCCCGATGTAAAGGTGACAGAAGCCACCGATGAGACCCATGCCATACAGCTGACCGGCTTTTTCTTCAAAGCGACGGATCAGAAGCATTTCACGGTAATATTTGAGGAGATCGTCACTGCTCGCCTGATTGTCGGCGCGCGTTGTGGCGCGTTTGCGTTTCGTGGTCGCCATGTTTCCTCCCGGTGGATGGCTGTCGCTTAAGCATCATGTATGAGCGCTTAATTCGGTACTGGACCACCGAAATGACTACCTAAAACCACGTGGAAGGGCAAGTAATCTAACACTGAATAAACCGTTGTTTTGCAACGCACAATTGCTGATAAACCATAAATTGGTTAATTATCGCAATTTCACAAATATACAGATTTTCAGGGTTTTCAGCTACTTGGGGCGATCCTTTAAAATCCGTTCATTCCCTGACGTCACAAATGCTATGCTTTTATGAACATAATATCGCATAGCCGTAAAAGAACAAATACAACCCCAGAAGGCATTCAATATCAACGCCCTCAACTGTTTTCCTGAGGAATTGGCATTTCAACCAAAAGTCAGTTGAAACAAAACCTTATCCAAAGGGATTTATTACTGAAGCCATTTCACAACTGTAAATATTCACATCAAGCACAGGATTTGTGCCAAACCGGCGCCAAAACGGCAAAAGTTACAATAATTGCAATCAATGGATTCTCCGGCCTGTTTTAAAGCACCGGAAGAAACGATGACGTAGTGCCGGGAAGATTACTTCTGCGCTGTGATGGTTGCGGTGTCGCTGTAGCCATCATGATGGAAGATAATCACATCATCTGGATGGGCGGCATTAAGCATCGCACGCGCACGTTCATCAAGCAGATCGGGGTCAAGATGCTTGGCGCGCAAGGACACAACATGTTGTTCAAGCAGTTTGCGCTTTTGCGTCGTCTCATCGCGGACCAAAGCAATCTCGGTGACACGATCCTGCATCGACCAATAGGTCAAAAGACCGCGATCACCTTCCACGCTGTGAAAGATAAAATACGCCATTACTGTAAATGCGATGACCGGTGCAACAGCCTGTTTAAGGCGACGAAAGACCGGTGATGTTGAAGACATTTACCCCTGCCCGTACGCACAAAGCCGATTTGACGGCTTTAAAAGTTATTCCGGCCTCGTAACATGAAAACAACATGCGTTATTTCCATGCCTTATCAGGTAGATAGCACCTGCTAAAGTCAGAAACCGGGTAATATTACCCGTCAAGTAACACCCAAACGCGTAAAAATAGAGTTAACCGCGCGCTTCAAACGCACAAAAATACGGTCAAACAGGTAATTCTGAATTAGGAAAATGGTGTTGCAAGAGCGCGCAGAAGCAGCCGTTTCATCCACCATTGCCTTGGCGTCCCGGCCTTTTCGGGCACCGCTCATTGCGCACAGAAAACGGGCCATCCCGGAATTCCCGGAACGGCCCGCTTTAACATCTATCGATCTTTAAAACCGATACGGCTTACTTCAGGATCGAACGACCCGGATAATACGCACCGGCATCAAGCATCTCTTCGATGCGGATCAACTGGTTGTATTTTGCAAGACGGTCAGAACGTGACAGCGAGCCGGTTTTGATCTGACCACAGTTGGTGGCAACTGCCAGATCGGCAATGGTCGAATCTTCGGTTTCGCCCGAACGGTGCGACATCACGGCAGTATAGCCTGCGCGATGGGCCATTTCGACGGCTTCAAGCGTCTCGGACAGTGTGCCGATCTGGTTGACTTTGACCAGGATCGAGTTCGCCACACCCTTTTTAATGCCGTCGGCCAGACGGATCGGGTTGGTCACGAAAAGATCATCGCCAACCAGCTGGGTTTTAGCACCGATTGCTGCGGTAAGTTCTGCCCAACCGTCCCAGTCATCTTCGGCCATACCATCTTCGATGGAGAAGATCGGGTACTTCCCGACAAGATCGGCCCAGTATTTGACCATACCACTGGCATCAAGGGTCTTGCCCTCGCCCGCCAGCACGTATTTGCCGTCTTTGTAGAATTCGGTTGATGCGGCATCAAGTGCCAGCACAACGTCTTCTTCCGGACGATAGCCCGCAGCTTCGATTGACTTCATCACATAGCTGATTGCAGCTTCGGTCGAGGCAATATTCGGTGCAAAACCGCCTTCATCGCCGACCGAAGTGCTCAGACCGTCTGCGGACAGTGCCTTTTTCAGGTTATGGAAGATTTCCGCACCCATACGGATCGCGTCTGACCCGGTTTCGGCTGAGACCGGAACAACCATGAATTCCTGAACATCGATGGCGTTATCGGCATGCTCGCCACCGTTGATGATGTTCATCATCGGCACCGGAAGGGTCCGCGCAAACGAACCCCCAACATAACGAAACAGCGGCAGGCCGGCATCTTCGGCCGCAGCCTTGGCTGTGGCAAGCGACACACCAAGAATCGCATTTGCGCCAAGGCGAGCTTTGTTCGGGGTACCGTCAAGATCGATCATGACGGTATCAACAGCAATCTGGTCTTCTGCATCCATGCCAACCAGTGCTTCAAAAATCTCACCATTGACCGAGGCCACTGCTTTGGTGACACCTTTGCCCATATAGCGGTCTTCTTTGTCACGCAGCTCAACAGCTTCGTGCGCACCGGTTGACGCGCCAGACGGAACGGCAGCACGACCAAAGGCGCCATTTTCCAGGGTGACATCAACTTCGACCGTCGGGTTACCACGGCTGTCAAGGATTTCGCGGCCGCGAATATCGATAATAGCGGTCATGACTGAAACGTTCTCCTTAAGGACGAGGAAGCAAGCCCTTTATTGGGCCTGCGGGTTACAGCAAAAACAATGCCGCCAGACATGTTCTGGCGGCATTTTTATTTTCAGACGTCGAACATATCCAGACGAACCGGGTTGGCTTTGGCCACCTTGTCGAGTTCCATCAGGACCGAAAGAACTTCGGGGAGTTTGTTCAACGGAATTTGGTTCGGACCATCACTGATGGCCGTCGCCGGGTTATCGTGGGTTTCGATAAACAGTGCCGCGATGCCAACCGCAACGGCCGCACGTGCAAGCACCGGCGCGAATTCGCGCTGGCCACCTGATGTGGTGCCCTGACCGCCCGGCTGTTGAACCGAATGGGTTGCATCAAAGACAACTGGATAGCCCTGACGGGCCATGGTGGGAAGTCCGCGGAAGTCTGTAACGAGCGTGTTATAGCCAAAGCTGGTTCCACGATCGCACAGCATAATATTTTCATTGCCGGTGGCAGCAATATTGTTGGCGACATTGGCCATGTCCCAAGGCGCCAGGAATTGCCCCTTTTTGACATTAACCACGCGCCCGGTTTTGCCCGCCGCCTGCAAAAGATCGGCCTGACGGCACAGGAATGCAGGGATCTGCAGGATATCGGCAACTTCGCCCACGGCCGCACACTGATCAGGCAAATGCACATCGGTTACAATCGGAAGGCCGGTCTTGGCTTTGACTTCAGCCAGAATATCAAGCCCCTCGGACATGCCAACACCGCGTTTGGATGTGGTGCTGGTCCGGTTGGCTTTATCAAACGAGCTTTTATAGACAAGCCCGATGCCCATCCCCTCGGAAAGTTCCTTGAGGGCAATGGCCATTTCAAGCGCATGCGCACGGCTTTCAATCGCGCACGGGCCCGCCAATACAGCAAACGGCCGGTCATTGGCGATTTCGATATTTCCGACTTTAACGGTTTTGATTTCGGTCACTTCACTGACTTTCACTCAGGGCTTCAGGCACGCAAGCGATTGAATTGGATCACACCAGACGACTGCGCTCTTTGGCAGCCTTGATGTAGGACACAAACAGCGGATGCGGATCAAGCGGACGCGACCGCAGTTCCGGGTGGAACTGAACGCCGATAAACCACGGATGATCCGGATATTCGACGATTTCCGGCAACCGCCCATCCGGCGACAGGCCCGAGAATTTAAGCCCTTTTTCCTCAAGCTGCCCCATGAAGTTTACGTTAACTTCATAGCGATGGCGATGGCGCTCAAGAACGGTTTCACTGGCATAGATGTCACGCGCACGCGATCCGTCAACCAGTTTGCACTCGTAATTGCCAAGGCGCATGGTGCCACCAAGATCGTCTTCATCCGAACGTCGCTCAACCGACCCACCATCTTTGGACCATTCGGTCATCAGACCGACAAGCGGTGTTTTCGTCGGACCAAATTCAGATGACGATGCATCTTTAAGGCCCGCCAGGTTACGCGCCGCCTCAAGAACCGCCATCTGCATGCCAAAACAAATGCCAAAATACGGCACCTTGTTTTCACGGGCATAGCGCGCAGCGGCAATCTTGCCTTCTGCGCCACGCTCGCCAAAACCACCCGGCACCATGATTGCATCAAGCTTGGACAGGATTTCGCTAACGTCGCCCTCTTTTTCAAGCGCGTCTGACGCAATCCATTCCAGCTTAACCCGGACCTTATTGGCAATGCCGCCATGAGTAAGGGCTTCGGTCAGGGATTTATAGGCATCGGGCAACTGAATGTATTTGCCAACGATCCCGATGGTGACCTCACCTTCCGGATTGCGGATGGTGTTGCAGATTTCATCCCACGGACGCAAATCAGGGTCCTGTGCCTGCAGGCCGAAGTGATGAAGCACTTCGTTATCAAGACCATACTGGTGGTAACTGATCGGCACCTGATAGATGTTATCAACATCATAGGCCGGGATAACAGCCGCTTCGCGCACGTTACAGAAACGCGCAATCTTGCGACGCTCATTGATCGGAATTTCACGATCACACCGGCACAGAAGGATATCGGGCTGAATACCAACACTTTGCAGTTCCTTGACGGAATGCTGGGTTGGTTTGGTTTTAAGCTCACCGGCCGATGAAATATACGGCACCAGTGTCAGATGCATGAACAAGGTCCGGCCATCGCCAAGATCATTGCCCATCTGACGAATGGCTTCAAGGAACGGCAGGCTTTCGATATCGCCAACCGTGCCGCCAATTTCGACAAGCACGAAATCCTCGGTCGCATCGGACTGAACGAATTCCTTGATCGCGTCGGTAATGTGCGGAATGACCTGCACCGTCCCGCCAAGGTAATCCCCGCGACGTTCGCGCGCAATCACATTGGAATAGATCCGCCCGGTGGTCACGTTATCAGAACGGCGCGATGACACCCCGGTGAAACGTTCATAATGGCCAAGATCAAGGTCGGTCTCGGCCCCGTCTTCGGTCACATAGCACTCACCGTGCTGATACGGGCTCATGGTGCCCGGATCAACGTTGATATACGGATCAAGCTTGCGCAACCGAACGGTAAAACCACGTGCCTGTAGCGAGGCACCCAAAGCAGCCGACGCCAGGCCTTTGCCCAACGAAGAAACAACGCCACCGGTGATAAAGATATAACGAGTCATTTCTTTGCCTCATCTCAAAGCACAAAGCCTCGGTTCCAATGCAGTGCATCATGAACCGGGAAATACAACAATCAAAAAATGAGGCGGCAAGTTTGCCGCCTCGGGTCGTCGGTTATTTTGTCTAGCGGGTCGGAGCCGCGGGCCCGGTATCCTCAGCGGGTTCAGTAACCGCTGGGGCATCCGTGGTCGCCGAGGACGATGCTGCCGGAGCCTGTTCCAAGATGGAAGCTGGCTTGGTGTGGCTATTGGACTGGAGGGCCAGGATGATGCTGGTGATCATGAACGCGCCGGCCAGTATCGCAGTCGTGCGGGTCAGCAAGTTTGCAGCACCGCGTGAACTCATCACGCCAAAACCGCCGCCGCCACCGCCGCCGCTGTTACCACCGATACCAAGCCCACCGCCCTCGCTGCGCTGTACGAGAATGACGGCAATCATGCCAAGCGCGAGAAGAAGGTGAATTACCAGAATAACTGTTTGCATGGTGTCGAAACTCTTGTCCTAACTTCCGATCCGAACACAACCTGCCCCGGATCGGGCATAAATTTGATGCGTATTTAACCCGTTTTATGGCTGTTGGCTAGGCGCAAGTTTCAATAATTTTCCAAAAATCATCAACCTTGAGGCTGGCCCCGCCGACCAAAGCACCGTCAACATCTTCGACAGCAAGCAATTCCGCCGCATTGGACGGTTTGACCGAACCACCATAAAGAATACGGAATTCATCACCGTCTTCAAAACGTTCAACAAGTTCGGCACGAATTGCCGCATGAACCTCGGCAACTTCGGCGACACTGGCCGTGCGCCCGGTGCCAATGGCCCAGACCGGCTCATAGGCAATAATCGTGTTTTTCGCCGTCGCCCCATCGGGCACCGACACGGCAACCTGACCATTAACCACCGCAAGTGTCGCCCCAAGATCACGTTCCTGTTCGGTTTCACCGACACAGACAACGGCGGCCAACCCCGCATCATGCGCGGCAATGGCCTTCAGACGGATGGTGGTGGAACTTTCATCGTGATCGGCACGCCGTTCGGAATGCCCAACAAGAACATAACCTGCACCAATGTCAGCCAGCATCGGGGCGGCCACATCCCCGGTATGTGCGCCCGACGTCGCAACATGGCAATCCTGCCCGCCAACCATAACAGCACTGCCTTTGGTCGCCGCAACAACCTCCGACAAAAGAGTTGCCGGTGGACAGACAAGAACGTCACAGTCCAAAGTCCCGCGTTCGCCCGCCTTGGCCGCAAGGGCCGTGGCCAGCGCGACACCATCCGCGCGCAAACAGTTCATTTTCCAGTTTCCGGCGATCATGGGACGGCGTTGGGTCATGGATGTGGTCCTCTTGCTGGGTCAGGGTCAAACAGGTTCGGTATCTCTAACAAATGCGTCGTCGGGCGCATAGCCCGGTTACGATCCGTTACATTCTATCTTGATACGCGGTTTCTAGCACGCGGCATGCTCTGCGCCAAGCCCCGGAAACGGTGGTGATATGGCCCTTGTTTTGTCCTGCTTATTTGTTCTATGTAATCGGATGTTGCCGGGGGTACCTCTCGCCATTAAGATGCGCGACAATTCCGAACCGGGTTCCGTACCGTGACGGACAAAATTATAACCTGTCGAGACACCATTTCGACACCAAACCACGAATTGTTAGGCTTATTCATATGCTTGCTGGCATTCGCAAATTTTCGAAATCAATCTTTGCCAAAATCATCTTTGGCCTGATTGCATTGAGCTTCGTCGGCTGGGGCCTCAATGCGTCCATGCTTGACCTTGGAACATCACGTCAAGTCGCGGAAATCGGCAATCAGTCGATCACCCCCGTCGAACTGGACCGCGCTTTCCAGCGCAGTGTTCAGAACATGCGTAATGTGTTTGGTCCGAACTTTAACCAGCAGCAGGCCGTGCAAATGGGCCTCCTGAACAATACGGTTCAGTCACTGGTTTCCCAGAAGATCATGCGTGAAGACGCACGCGACAAGGGCATTGGCATCAGCGATGAAAAAGTCCGTGACGCGATCTTTGCCTCGGACAATTTCAAAGACCCGGCAACCAACCAGTTCAGCCGTGATCGTTTCATGCAGTCGCTTTATGCCGCGGGTTACACGGAACAGGAATTCATCGACGGCGTGCGTGGCGACCTTATGAGCCAGCAGATCGTTGGCAGCCTGACCGGCACTGCCGCAGTTCCTGAAGTGATGGCACAGCAGATCGTTTCATATCGGAACGAACAGCGTTCTGGGTCATTCTTTACCCTTAACCGCGCAGAATTTGACGACATCGCAACCGCCGATGACGCCACCCTTCGCAAATATCACGAAGACAATGCCCAGCAGTTTACCGCACCTGAAACTCGTGACGTCACCTTGGCGACACTGTCTTCTGCGGATCTGATCAGCACAATCAACGTGACCGACGCAGAAATCCTCGAATCCTATAACCAGCGCATTGCCGAATTCCAGACACCGGAAAAACGCACCGTGCAGCAGATCCTGTTTGCACCGAACGAAGAACAGACTGCCCAAGACGCTTACAAACGTCTGCAAGAAGGCGCTGACTTCATGGATGTCGCCAAAGAAGCCGACATGGACAGTTCTATGGTTAATCTGGGTGAATTCACTGCCAATGACATTCTTCCTGATTTGCGCGATGCAACCTTTGATCTGCCTGAAGGTGGTGTTTCCGAACCGGTTGAAACCGCACTTGGCTGGCATATCCTGCGTGTTCCGTCGATCACAGCTGGCAAAACCCAGTCACTTGATGACGTTCGCGACACCGTTGTTGATGGCTTGAAACAGTTCAAAGCCGAAGACGCGATCTATGATCTTGCCGTCACCTTCGACGAAGAACTTGGTGCAGGCACCCCGATCAAAGATGCCGCACGCGAGGTCGGGGCAAAAACCTATGACCTGTCGGGCGTTGTCCGTGGCGAAGGTCTGGCCGGTCAAACCATCGATGGTTCGGATGAAATCAACGCCAAAATCTTTGAACTCGAAGGTGGCGAAGAAAGCCTGCTTGAAGAAACTGCAAACGGTGTACGCTATGTCCTGCGGGTAAACGAGATCACCCCGTCAGCCTTGCGTCCGTTTGAGGACGTACGTGACGAGGTTGTGACCGCATGGACAACCGATGAACGTCAACGCCTGATGCTTGCCAAGGCCGAAGAACTGGCCAATGACATCAACAACACAGGTGCTGACATCGCCACCACGGCGGCCAATGATGGTGCGGAAGTCAAACAAAGCGGCCTGACCAAACGTGACGGCAATGGACTTAACGATGGCGTAAGCCCATCTGTTGCCGCTGCCCTGTTCTCGCTTGAGGATGGCAAGGCCAAAGCACTCCAGACCAGCGAAAACGTTGTCATCGTCAAACTTGATGACATCAAGGCTGCCAATACGGACACCGCTGATGCGGCCCCTGTCACCGATGAGCTTAAACAAGCCATCAATCAGGACATCCTCGCGCAGTATCTTGATTACCTGAACGAGGAAATCTCGGTCAGCATCAACAACAGCGTGATCAACGAGCTTTATGCGCCCGCCGCGGCAAACTGATCATCCAACGCAAAGGGCGGCCTGTTTAAACAAGCCGCCCTTTTTCTTATGAAAATCCACCCACACCAAAAGACCGGAAATCGGACATCCCCATGGAAATCAAACCGGATTTCACCAGTTTCAAGCAAAATTATGAAAACGGCATTTCGCAGGTTCTCTCGACAGCGCTCACCGCGGACCTCGATACACCTGTCTCGGCTTTCCTTAAAATTGCCGACGGCATGCCCAACACCTATTTGCTTGAATCTGTTGAAGGCGGCGCTGTTCGCGGACGTTATTCGTTCCTTGGCCTGAAACCCGATCTGATCTGGCGGTGCTTTGGCGACCGCGCCGAACTCAACCGCCGTGCCATGGCCGATGCCGATGCGTTTGTCGCCGAAAAAGACGCCCCGCTCGAGAGCTTGAAAAAACTGATGGCCGAAAGCCACATTACCCTGCCCGACAATATGCCGCCCATGAGTGCCGGTCTTGTTGGCTATATGGGCTATGACACAGTGCGTCTGATGGAAAAACTACCCGACAGCAACAAGGATGAACTTGGTGTTCCTGATGGCATTTTTATCCGCCCAACGGTCACGGCAAGCTTTGACACCATCGCAGACACCGTAACCGTGGTAACCCCGGTCCGTCCTGAAGACGGCATAAGCGCCGATGCGGCCTATGATCTGGCCTGTGCGCGCCTCAATGACGTGGTTTTACAGTTTCAGCGCAATCTGTTTATCGACCGGCGTTCGAAATCGGTGCCCGACACCCTGCCCGACCCCAAGGTCAGCGTCGACGAAGCCGGGTTCCATAAAATGGTCGATCAGGCCAAGGAATATATCCGCGCAGGCGATATCTTCCAGGTGGTGCTGTCACAACGCTACACGTTGCCCTATCAGCTCCCGCCTTTTGCGTTTTATCGTGCGCTGCGCCGGATCAACCCGTCGCCGTTCATGTTCTATCTGGATATCGGCGGGTTTCAGGTGGTTGGTGCCAGCCCGGAAATTCTGGTGCGCCTGCGCGATAACGAAGTCACCATTCGCCCGATTGCCGGTACCCGCCGCCGCGGTCATACACCCGAAGACGACAAAGTCATGGCGCAGGACCTTTTGGACGATCCCAAGGAACGCTCAGAACATCTGATGCTGCTTGATCTTGGCCGCAACGATGTGGGCCGGGTTTCCATGCCCGGAACCGTACGCGTCACCGACCGCGAAAAGATCGAGTACTACTCCCACGTCATGCACATCGTTTCCAACGTCGTGGGTGAAGTGGACGAAAAATACGATGCGATGGATGTACTCAAGGCCGGTTTCCCGGCGGGCACCGTCTCGGGCGCGCCCAAGGTCCGCGCCATGGAAATCATTGATGAACTGGAATCGGTCCGTCGCGGTATTTATGCCGGGTGTATTGGCTATATTTCCGCCGATGGCTCAATGGATACCTGCATCGCACTGCGCACCGCCGTGATCAAGGACGAACAAATCCACATTCAGGCCGGGGCTGGCATCGTTGTCGACAGCCAACCCGAACTCGAAGACAAGGAATGCCGAAACAAGGCAGGCGCGCTTATGGCTGCGGCTCGCGAAGCCCATCGCTTTGCCTAAGACCATTTAGTTCAGAACGATTTCGCACCACAAAGGGCCGCATCATGAATGCGGCCCTTTGTGGTAAATGGATGATTGTTGTCAGTCCGGCGGCTAGCCTGTCGCACTTTGCGTTGTACGCCTGAGAACCTCTGTCGCCGGGACAAGCACAAATCCCTTGGCTTTGAGCGATGGAATCCAGTTTTGAAGTGCTTTGAGCGTTCGGTCACGTGGATGGCCAATGGCAATGGCGTAGCCCTGCTTGGCGGCAACCCGCTCTATTCTTGCCAGCATATCAGCGATTTTGGCGTCATCATCGGCGTCATCAATGAACACATCACGGGTGATGGCGGGCACGCCAAACTCATTGGCAGTTGAAAAACCAACCGATTTGGCGCTGGTGCGTGAATCAAGGAACATCAAACCCCGCGACTTCATGACTTCCATGACGGTCTTCATGCGTTCCGGGTCGGATGTGAACTTGCTGCCCATGTGGTTATTAACCCCGACATAACCGTCAAACTGATCCAGCATCCATGTCATTTCGTTTAAAATCGTTTGCCGGTCATACTTCGCCAGCAAGGCATGCGGCCCCGGATCAACCGATGCCGATGACGGTTCCATGGGCATATGCAGCATCACTTCATGGCCTGCCTTACGCGCAGCATTGACCTGTGGCTGCAAATCGCGGGCATAGGGCAGATATGAAATGGTGACCGGTCCGGGAAGCAAGACGGTGCGTGCCGTACGCGGTTGGTCAAGCCCCGCATCATCAATGACAATCGCAATCACCGGCGCATTTCCGGCATTCGGGGCAAGGGCGGCATATTTGCGCCACGGCGCATTCCTGTCACTGTCCGGCGCAACACCGTGATCTGATCCACTGTCACCGGGAAGAATATCTGGTTCCGGTTTGGTCTCACGGGGCTTGGGTGCCGCCGCCGTTTCAGGCGCAGCACCTTCTGTCTCTTCCTCGTTACCAACAAGATAGCCCGTCCGACCGCGTGTCGGTGTGTCTTCCGAAAGCTTGTAGTCCTTGCGCAGTTTTGGCGTCGGAGCCGGTTCGGCCAGGGTATAATCCGGGGCCTTTTGATCGACGGCACGACCAAATTCATCCGAGGCGCGGTCAAGTTCAAGCATGCTGCCAACCGCAATGATCGCCGACAGTGTCCCGGCCACAAAAGCCCCGCCCAGCATCAGGCGACCAATACCGCCCGATTTCTTTTTCGGTGCAGACTTCTTGCGGGTTGTTTTTTTGGGTGCCGCCTTTTTACGTTTGGCGGGTTGTGCCCGACGTGCCACGTGGTCGTCTCCAGTCTTGTTTGCCCGGCCTCGTTTACCGGATCGTGCTACCCATATGGTGATTATAGACCGATCGTGTCGGCTGTTGTTTTGCTGCTTTTACACCGCGTCTGGTTAGCACCCTGTTAACCCCGGACCATCACCACCCCATACAGGCGAAAAAATCCTTATCCTGCTTCCGCTTGACGTGGCCGCAGGTGCGTTTATTCTCTGGCGACCTTGAATATGCATAGGCCTTTCCCGCGATGTATCTCCTCATCGACAATTACGACAGCTTTACCTTCAATTTGTGGCATTACCTGCGCGAACTCGGCCCCGAGGTCGAAGTGCGCCGTAATGACGAAATCACGGTTGATGAGGCTCTTGCGCTGAACCCCGAAGGCATTGTGATATCACCCGGCCCCTGTGATCCGGAACGGGCGGGCATTTGCCTTGATCTGATCAAGGCGGCCGCGGGCAAGGTCAAACTTCTGGGCGTGTGCCTTGGCCATCAATCCATTGGTCAGGCCTTTGGCGGCAAGGTCATCCGTGCACCAAACTGCATGCATGGTAAAACCGATGCCATGAACCACAACGCGACAAGTGTGTTTGACGGGCTGCCCAGTCCGTTTACAGCAACACGGTATCATTCCTTGGTCATTGAACGCGACACCCTGCCCGATTGCCTTGAAATTACCGCCGAAAGCGAAGATGGTCTGATCATGGGGGTGCGTCATAAAACCCATCAAATTCATGGCGTTCAGTTCCATCCCGAAAGCATCGCGTCAGAACATGGCCACGCATTATTAAAGAATTTTATCGATTTTACCGGCGCATGACCCTGCACCGGACCGCAAACCGAGGACACCTGTATGTCGACTGATTATGATCTCAAGGCCATCTTGGCCGAAGTCGCAACTGGCGAAAAGCTGAACGAAAAACAGGCCGAACAGGCCTTTAACGTTCTGATGTCGGGTCAGGCTACCCCATCACAGATGGGCGCGTTCCTGATGGGCTTGCGCCTGCGCGGCGAAACGGTCGATGAAATCACCGGGGCGGCCCGCGTCATGCGCGCCAAGGCGACCGGGATTATTGCACCTGAAAACGCGGTTGATACCTGCGGCACTGGTGGTGATGGCAGCGGGACCTATAACATTTCAACCGCAGCCGCGATTGTAGCCGCTGCTGCCGGTGCGACCGTTGCCAAACATGGTAACCGTGCCGCATCCTCCAAATCGGGATCAGCGGATGTTTTGATGGCGCTGGGGGTTAATCTTGATGCCGACATGGCGCTTCTGGAAAAGGCGCTTAAAAACATCAATCTGTGTTTCATGATGGCGACCCGTCACCATTCGGCCATGCGCCACGTCATGCCAACCCGGGTTGAAATGGGCACACGCACCATCTTTAACCTTCTGGGCCCACTTGCCAACCCGGCCAAGACAAAACGTCAGGTTCTCGGCGTTTTTGCCCGTGAATGGGTCGAACCGATTGCCAACGTTTTGAACCGTTTGGGATCGGTGCATGCATGGGTTGTTCATGGTCATGACGGGCTTGATGAAATTTCAACCACCGGGCCGACTTTTGGTGCCGAAGTCAAAAATGGCAAGGTCACGACCTTTGAAATCAGTCCGGGTGACTATGGCATTGAAACCGTAACCCTTGATGCACTTAAGGGTGGCGATGCCGATGTGAATGCCAAAGCCATTCTTGACCTTCTGGCCGGTCAGAAAAGTGCCTATCGCGATATCGTTTTGATGAATGCCGGTGCCGCCCTTGTGGTCACCGATATCGCAAGCGACCTTGCAGACGGCATTCAAAAGGCTGCCGACGCCATTGATAGCGGCAAGGCTGCAGAAACGCTGCAGGGCCTTGTTACGATCACCAACGAAGGAAACGCAGCGTGAGCGACGTACTGACCAAAATCTGCACCGACAAACGCGATCACGTTGCGGCCTGCAAGGCGCGCACGACGCTTGGTTCCCTTGAAGCTGCGGCCAATGAACAGTCTGCACCACGTGGATTTATCAAGGCGCTTGAAACGTCGGTGGCCGATGGTCGCTATGGCCTGATTGCCGAAATCAAGAAAGCCTCCCCGTCAAAGGGACTTATTCGCGCCGATTTTAATCCGCCGGAACTGGCCAAGGCCTATCAGGCTGGCGGGGCGAGTTGCCTGTCGGTATTGACCGATGTGCCGTATTTTCAGGGCGATGACAGCTATCTGGTCGCGGCCCGTGCTGCTGTGGATCTTCCGGCGCTGCGCAAGGATTTCATGATTGATCCCTATCAGGTGACCGAGGCGCGTGCACTGGGTGCCGATTGCATTTTGCTGATCATGGCGGCTCTTGAAGATGCTCAGGCTGCTGAGCTTGAAGATGCGGCCCGTGCGCTTGGCATGGATGTTTTGATCGAGGTCCACAACGCTCCGGAACTTGAACGGGCGCTGAAATTGAAGTCGCGGCTGATCGGGGTGAACAACCGCAACCTCAAAACCATGGAAACGTCGCTGACCACCACCGAAGAACTGGCCGCCATGGTTGACGAGGACCGTTTGCTGGTCGCCGAAAGCGGTCTGTTCACACCAGATGATTTGTCGCGCATGGCAAAGGTCGGCGCGCAATGCTTCCTGATTGGCGAAAGCCTGATGCGTCAGGACGACGTTGCCACGGCCACCCGCACACTACTTGGCCTCGCGGCCTGATTGGGATCGGACAGTTTTATGGCAGACAAACTTTCCCATATTGATGCTGGCGGTAACGCGGTGATGGTCGATATTTCGGGCAAGGCCGATACCACGCGTATCGCCATTGCCAAGGCCCGCGTTCTGATGTCTGCCGAGACATATGCGCTGATCGCAAATCACGGTCATAAAAAGGGAGATGTTCTTGCCATCGCCCAATTGGCCGGGATTATGGGGGCCAAGAAAACCCCGGATCTGATACCGCTGTGTCATCCCCTGCCGCTGACTTCGGTGACGGTTGATCTTGAACTGGTTGACGGTGTTGATGCGGTTGATATTACCGCCACCTGCAAAACCACGGGCAAAACCGGGGTCGAGATGGAGGCATTGACGGCCGCGTCTGTCGCAGCACTGACCGTGTTTGACATGTGCAAGGCGGTCGATAAGGGCATGCAGATTACCGATCTGCGCGTGACCCGAAAAGAAGGTGGCAAATCAGGCACCTTCGTCACGGATTAATCCCCTATTCGATTATTCACATATTTTGAATAATACCGGCTATTAAACACATTTGATGTAAAATCGTATCGATGCGCTTGACCTGCAAAAAGAACTAAAGTAGAACATCTATGTATTCTTTTTGTTCTTGTTACAGGTTCGGAAAATATCATGCTGACGCGCAAGCAATATGAATTGCTGGTCTATATCGACAATTACCTTCGCGATCGCGGTATCTCGCCTTCTTTCGATGAAATGAAGGAGGCACTGGACCTTAAATCCAAATCGGGCATTCATCGCCTGATTACAGGACTTGAGGAACGCGGGTTTATCCGCCGCCTTGCCCATCGCGCGCGTGCGCTTGAGGTCTTGCGCCTGCCAGAAAACAGCGATGATGATGCGCCCGAAACGCCAAACAATGTGACATCGCTTGCCAGTGCGCGCAAAACCCCGCATCGGCCGACAACGGTCCCGACGGCCTTTTCTGACAACAGTGACGCCATTTCGCTGCCGCTGTATGGCCGGATTGCTGCGGGTACCCCGATTGAGGCGCTGCGCGATCAAAGCACAATGGTGCAGGTTCCTGCCGCCCTTCTGGGAGCTGGAGATCACTATGCGCTTGAGGTCTCAGGCGATTCCATGATTGATGCCGGCATCCTTGATGGCGATACCGTGCTGATCCAGCGGTGCGAGCAGGCCCATGACGGCACCATCGTTGTTGCCCTGGTCGATGACAGTGAAGCCACGCTGAAGCGTTTGAAACGCGGGCGCGGTGAAGTCATGTTGGAACCGGCAAACGCGCGTTATGAAACCCGATCCCTGTCACCGGACCGGGTTCGTATTCAGGGGCGTCTGGTGGGACTTTTGCGCCAGTACTAAGGCAAGCCAGACTACGCCCTGCCCCATACATACACCTGTTTCTTGTTTCGCCCGGCTTTGATGAAGTCCGGGCGAAATTCATTTGTATGATGATTTATTTTTTGGCGGATTCTCGCTGTTTGTTACGGCTGTTTCGTAGGTTCCAGTGCAGATCAGCGGGCGATCCTGCCGCCGATCACAATCCAAGGCCAGCCGCCGGTTTCGGTTCGAACCGATCTCACCGGGTTTTCATGATTGTCCGGATCAATGGTCACCCCGCCCTGCCACCACAACACATCATCATCGACCAGAATATCAGCCCCTGCTGCGCGGCATTGGGTTTGGGGCAGATCACTTTTGAGATCGACCACGATATCGGCATTGCGACAGGCATAGAACGGGTTGGCGAATGTGTTGGCGATCACGATGGTCTTTTGCCTATCACTGCCCATCACAACACGGCACGGATCATTGGCGCATGTTTGCAGATGCCTGTCTTCGTTTTCAGGGCGCAGTCCAAACCGCGCCATCCACAGGGATTTTTGAAATGAAGACAGTTTTTGCGGGATGTGGAGAACCTGTTGGTCGCGATCAAAAACCGCCCAGCTTTCCCTGTCGCCGGAAATCAGAATATCAGGAGAATGATGGCGCGATTGAATGATTATCCCCGCGATCAGTATTGGGATCACAGGTAACACCAACCAGCGATCCCGCCAGATCACGCACCATGTTAGCGCTAACATCGCGCAAGATACCGCCACGGCATCAAGGCCCGCAACGTACCATAATCCCCATTCGACACTGCCCAACCCAGATGCGGTATCAAGTAAAACGGTCAAACCGGGCTGCATCAACCACAGTACGGGGTACTCAAAGCCAAAGGGCATCAGGGCAAGTGCGGCAACAATCAATGGCATGATCCAAAACGCCATTACCGGTATGGCAATCAGGTTTGCCACCACGCCCAAGGCGGATATCCGGCCGAAGTGATAGCCAATGATCGGGGCCGTCACAGCGGTAACAATGATGCCCGTAATGACAAGCCCGACCAGATAGACCATCGCGCGTTCAAACCATGGCCGGGCTCCCTGCCCATCAAGCCAACGCCGTCCCGGTCCATCGTAAAAGGCAACCAGCGCGCCGACAGCGGCAAAGGAAAGCTGAAAACTTGCGCCCAAAACCACATCAGGTCGCAAGAGCAAAACAATCACCGCAGCCACCCCGACCAGACGCAGCGAAATGGCGCGTCGATCCAGTAGCAAGGCAACCCAAACCACAAGCAGCATGACATATGCCCGCTGGGTCGGAACGGTTGCGCCGGATAATCCAAGATAGACCAGCCCGGCCACCATCGCACCAACTGCGGCCCATTTCTTAATCGGATAACGCAAGGCAATCGTCGGGACTGCCGACAAGCCCAAGCGGATCAGGAAAAATACCGTTCCACACAGAAGCCCCATATGCAGGCCTGATATTGCCAAAAGATGGGCAAGTCCGGATTTTCGCAAATCTTCGGCAATATCGGGCCGAACATCACCCCGTTCACCAATGATCAGGGCCTTGGCAATTCCAGCTTCCGGGGGGCGCATACCATCGTCAATCCTGCGCGATACACTTTGTCGCAAAACTTCGAAATAACTTAATAATGAACTGATTTCATTAGATTTATCACTTTGTGATCGAGACACTTCGAATTGACGACCAAAGGCAAAGCCGGTTGCGCCAATATCACTAAAGTAAAGATTGCGGGCAAAATCGGGATCACCGGGCACGGACGGCGGGCGCAACGGAAACAGGCGTGCCTTGACCGATATCTGATCGCCAATCGCAAGATCGCTATCGCCCAGAAAACTGATCCGCACTTTCCAATCAAAACCATCCTGATCCAAACCGTCGATATGCGTCGGATCGATGGTTGCGCGCAATCGGCTTCCACGCGGTTCAAGGGCAGAAACCACGCCGGTTACTGTGGTTGAATACAACGTCCGCGTCAGAAGGTTCGTCGGCCCGGCCTGGGTATGAAGAGCAGCGATCAAAAGTCCGGCGACAAGACATGCCAGAGATTGCAGGACAAACGCCACCATGGCCCGGCGACGGGACCGCCAAAATCCGCACAGCAAAAGAATCAAAACCAAGGCGGCCTGATGCGGCCAGATACGCGCAGGAAGACAAAAATACAGCGCGCATCCCAACCCAAAGAAGAGAACCGACGACAGGAACCATTTATTTCTTTGATGTGCAACAGCGGATGCAATCTGTGAAGGTACCTCCACAAGATATTGTTTTTTCAATATTCCACTGAAGTGTCTTCGACGAATGTCCAATAGCCTACCCGGCGGTTAGTTTCTATCTAACATCGGCTGTGGTGCAACAGCGTGTCATTTGTGCTATAGCCTGCACGCCAAAAGTCCTTGCGACAAGCGACAACATCCAAATAACGGATATATTGAATGACGGTTGTTACCCGTTTTGCCCCGTCCCCGACCGGGTTCTTACACATCGGCGGCGCACGTACCGCCCTTTATAACTGGCTTTATGCCAAACATACTGGCGGCAAGTTCTTGCTGCGTATCGAAGACACTGACCGCGAACGTTCAACCCCTGAAGCTGTCGAAGCTATTTTTGACGGGTTGAACTGGCTGGGCCTGACCGCCGACGAAGAGCCGACTTTCCAGTTTGCCCGTCGCGACCGCCATGCCGAGGTTGCCCAATCCCTTCTGGATGTAGGCAAGGCATATTATTGCTATTGCTCGCCCGAAGAACTGACCATCATGCGCGAAAAAGCACGCGCAGAAGGCCGTCCGATGAAGTACGACGGCACCTGGCGTGACCGTGATGCGTCTGACGCCCCTGAGGGCATCAAGCCTGTTGTGCGGCTTAAATCGCCACAAGAAGGCGATGCGGTGATCAATGATCAGGTGCAGGGCGAAGTCCGGGTTGGCAACGAACAGCTTGACGATTACGTCATTCTGCGCGGCGATGGCACGCCGACCTATATGCTGTCAGTTGTTGTCGATGATCATGACATGGGTGTCACCAATGTGATTCGCGGCGATGATCATCTGACCAACGCATTCCGCCAGAAAGCTTTGTATGACGCACTGGGCTGGGATGTACCGACATTTGCCCATATTCCGCTTATTCATGGCCCGGACGGTGCAAAACTTTCCAAACGTCATGGCGCGTTAGGTGTTGATTCCTATCGCGATGAAATGGGTTTCCTGCCCGAAGCGGTTAACAACTATCTGCTGCGTCTTGGCTGGGGCCACGGTGATGATGAAGTCATCTCCCAGGAGCAGGCAATTGAGTGGTTTGACATCACCGATGTCGGTAAGGGTGCTGCGCGATTTGACTTCGCGAAGCTGACAAACCTTAACGGCATCTACATGCGCCAGGCAGACGACAAGCGGCTAGTAGACGAGATTTCCCAACGGGTTGCGACCCTGATTGGAAGCGATGCAATTGATGCAGCGCAAAAAGAAATCTTGATCAATGGCATGTCAGGCCTTAAAGAAAGGGCTAAGACACTCATCGAGCTCGCCTGCTCTTCGGCCTTCTACGTTACGGATGGCGTTACGTCATTTAACGAGAAAGCTCAGTCCCTCATTGATAGCGCACCCGAAGGTCTGTTTGCTGAACTGGCCAACAGTCTCGAAGCGCTTGATAGCTGGACCGAAGAGAACGTTGACGCAAGTGTCCGCGAAACTGCCGAAAAACTCGATCTTAAACTCGGTAAAGTCGCGCAACCCTTGCGGGCGGTGCTCACAGGTTCCAATTCTTCACCAGGCATTTTCGACGTAATGATCGTGCTTGGCAAAGAGCAAACGCTGAAACGCATCCGACATTTCGGTGCATAACAACAGCGAATAACGAAAAAGCTAATAGTCTGTTTGCGCTTGGTGCGCCGCAGCATTATGCTGTATCCAACTTGAAACCGTGTTCGTTCAAACAGGGAAGGAAAAATAGTCATGGCTGATAATTCCAAGACTTCCCACACCGTAACACTGACCGACAATGCCACAGGCAAGTCGATCGAGATGCCGGTGCTTAAGGGTAGCGTAGGACCGGATGTAATCGACATTCGTAAACTCTATGCTGAAACTGGATTTTTCACATACGATCCTGGCTTTACGTCGACCGGCTCCTGCCAGTCCGAGCTGACCTATATTGATGGTGATGTGGGTATCCTGCGCCATCGTGGGTATGCGATTGACGATCTTGCAGAAGACTCAGACTTCCTGGAAGTTTGCCATCTGCTGATTTATGGCGAGTTGCCAAACGCCACCGAAAAGAAACAGTTCGAAACCGACATCACCCTGCACACCATGGTGCATGAACAGATGCGCAATTTCTATAACGGCTTCCGCCGCGATGCGCATCCGATGGCCATTATGGTTGGTGTTATTGGCGCGATGTCTGCTTTCTATCATGACAGCACCGACATCAATGACCCGCAGCAGCGTCTGATTTCGGCATATCGCCTGATTGCGAAAATGCCGACCATCGCAGCGATGGCGTATAAATATTCGATCGGTCAGCCGTTCCGTTATCCGAACAACAAACTCGGTTATGCGGAAAACTTCCTGCAGATGATGTTTGGCAACCCGTGCGAAGAGTATGTTGTTAATCCTGTTCTGGCCAAAGCAATGGATCGTATCCTGATCCTCCATGCCGACCATGAGCAGAATGCATCGACCTCGACCGTACGTCTTGCCGGTTCTTCGGGTGCAAATCCGTTTGCATGTATTGCTGCTGGTATCGCGTCCCTTTGGGGGCCGGCACATGGTGGTGCGAACGAAGCCGTTCTTAAAATGCTCAACGAAATCGGCGATGTGAAAAACATCCCGGAATATGTTGCAAAAGCAAAAGACAAGAACGATCCGTTCCGCCTGATGGGCTTTGGTCACCGCGTTTACAAAAACTACGATCCGCGCGCCAAAGTCATGCAGGAAACCTGCCACGAAGTTCTCAAAGAACTCAACGTCAGCGATCCGTTGCTTGACGTTGCGCAGGAACTTGAACGTATTGCACGTGAAGACGAGTACTTCATCGAGAAGAAACTCTATCCAAACGTCGATTTCTACTCGGGCATCATCTTTAAGGCGATGGGCATTCCGGTCAGCATGTTTACCGTGCTGTTCGCGGTTGCACGTACCGTCGGCTGGATCGCCCAGTGGAAAGAAATGATCGAAGATCCTTCGCAGAAAATCGGTCGTCCGCGTCAGCTGTTTACCGGCGTCGCAGAACGTCCGTTTGTTCCGGTCGACAAGCGTTAATTCGCGGCGACCACAGACGCGATCTGAACAAAAAGAAAGGCCCGGAGTTTTCCGGGCCTTTCTTGCATCTAACGTATAAAGAGACGGTGTTTTACCAGCTTCCGGTGTTTTCCATGCTGGCCCATGGTTCCGCTGATTTGAGGTTTTCACCCTTTTGCAGGAACTCGATGGAAATGCCATCAGGGGAACGTACAAATGCCATCCGGCCATCGCGGGGCGGACGGTTAATGGTCACACCGGCATCCATCAGTTTCTGACAGAGCGCATAGACGTCATCAACTTCATAGGCCAGATGGCCAAAGTTGCGACCGCCTGAATAGCTTTCCGGATCCCAGTTGTAGGTCAGTTCAAGTTCCGGTGCCTTGGTTGCCTTGGCACTGTCAACGTCAGCGGGCGGTGCCAGATAAATCAGGGTAAAACGCCCCTGCTCGCTTTCGATGCGGCGGGTTTCGCTCATGCCGAGCAGGTCACAATAAAATTTCAGCGAATCATCGATATTTTCGACACGCACCATCGTGTGCAAATAACGCATAACAATGTCTCCGTCATGAAGTGATCAATGACGTGAAACTATGCGTTATCAGGCGATAACACCACCCTGCGTCGACTATTTTTTGGCGATGATTTTCAAAATTTGCTCGGCGGCCTTTTCACTTGGCGCACGCCCGCCAAACCCCAGCAGGTGGCAGGCTTCGTCAAAGCCGTCCTTCTGCTCTTGGCGGATCGGACTGTCTCCGAGCAAGCCATCAAGTATTGGTGTAATATTGCCCGGCTGACACTTATCTTGCAGGAATTCCGGGATAAGCTTACGCCTCAGCACCAAATTGACGATGGTTACCGTATCAATCTTGATCAGGCGTTTGGCAATCCAGCCGGTTATTGCGTTCACCTGATAGGCAATCACATGGGGCACACCGGAAATGGCAAGCTCCAGCGATACCGTGCCCGATGCCGCCAAGGCACAGTATGCAGCGGCAAACGCATCGTGGCGTTCCTGATCGGTTGAAACAACGATGGGCGACAATGGCCAATCTTTCATTTCCGCGGTTACGGTATCGGCGACCTTGGCTACGGTTGGCACGACGATGCGTGTATCAGGATATTTGGCCGCAATGTCCGTGATCACGGTTTTAAACACAGGTAACAGACGTTTGACTTCTGAATTGCGGCTGCCGGGTAAAACAGCGAGCAGCTTTGTCTTGTCGCTCAGACCATGCTTGGCCCGAAAACGATCTGCATCCCCATCGTGACGCTCTTCGACGGCTGAGTGGCCAATAAAGGTGGTTGGCAGGCCTTCTTTTTCGAAATAGGGCGGTTCAAACGGCAGAAGAGCCAAAAGGTGATCAAGGAAACCGGCAATTTTGCGCGCGCGCCCTTCGCGCCATGCCCAGACAGAGGGTGCTACATAATGGACAAGCGGTATGCCCTTCCCCTTTAACTTCTTACCAACACGAAAACTGAAATCGGGGGCATCGATTGTCACCACGACATCGGGTTGTTCGGTTTGGGCAAATTTTGCGGTCTGTGAAATACGCTTGAGAAGATGCGGGATATGCGGCACGACTTCCGTCAGGCCCATGACCGACATTTCATTCATCGGAAACAGGCTGCTTAGGCCTTCACGTTCCATGCGCGGGCCACCAACGCCGATAAAGCGCGCATCGGGTGCCTGTGCCTTGATGGCAGCCATCAAACGCCCGCCCAACTGATCGCCAGATGCTTCACCGGCAACAAGCATGATCTTAGGGCCGTTAGAAACGGTCTGAGTGGTCATTGATCATCATCCGCGCGCAAACCAACGACAAACATCCCAAGCGCATCAGCACGGGCTAAAACCGCCTCACGGTCAATGATCATGGTCCCACCGGCAAGAAGTGCGATGCCACGCAGGCCTGCCTTATGAGATTCTTCAATGGTTCTTAGTCCAATGGCCGGCAGATCAAGGCGTTTGTCCTGTTGCGGCTTGGCCGATTTCACCAGAACACCACCGACGCCTTCGCGTTTATACAGGGCAGACCGGCGGAGCATTTCATCGGTGCCCTCAATCGCCTCAAGAGCCAGAACAAGTCCTTGTTGAACTACACAGCCCTGCCCAACATCGGCCTGACCAAGGATCCGGGCCACCGAAAGGCCGTGTTTGGCGTCGCTCATTGCCTGTTCATCTGGCTGAACTGTGCCAAGCACGCCTTCTTCGACCGCCAAATCGGTCAGGATTTCATGCGCCCCGATCAGCCGGAAACCTTCGCGTTCGAGTTCCTGACCAACAAGACGCAAGAGCCCATCATCGCCCAGCGCCTTCATACCGACTTTCATCAGAAGTTTGGTGGCGCGCCAATCAGGCCGCATGGCGGAAAAGCTTGGTCGTGCCACCTTGCCGGCCAACACAATATCTTCGCAGTCCTCTGCGCGCATGGCATCAAGGATTTTGGCCGCGGCACCAAGACGCAAGGTGGTTTGTGGGTAGCTTTCAAGCGTCGGGTCATTGGCATGACCATCAAGCATCACAACGAAAACAGCCCGCCCGGCGGCCTTGGCAGCAGCAGCCAAACGGGCCGGAAGCGAACCGCCCCCCGCAATGATGCCCAATTTCGGCGGCGAATTATCCTGAGGAGCTGTCATATTTTGGTGTGCATACGGAACGCATGCTTTCTGCTTTCAGGAAGTCGATGATTTCCATCACCGGACCGAGGCCTTCGAAATCCTTGGAGACTTCTTCGACACGTTCGGCAAGCGTACCTTCCTGTGCGAACAGCAGGCGATAGGCTTTACGCAGGGAATGGATCGTTTCACGATCAAACCCGCGCCGTTTCAGGCCAATGATGTTCAAACCGGAAAGATAGGCCCGGTTGCCAATCACCGATCCATACGGGATCACGTCGCTATCAACACCGGTCATGCCGCCGATCATGGCGTGTTTGCCGATGCGGACAAACTGATGAACGGCCGACAGACCGCCAACAATGGCGAAATCCTCGACCAGGACATGGCCCGCCAAGGTTCCGTTATTGACCAGAATACAATGGTTCCCGACATGACAATCGTGACCAACATGGGCCCCGGTCATCAAAAGGCAGTCATCGCCAATTGTGGTTTCCATCCCGCCGCCTTCGGTGCCGGGATTAAGGGTGGCACCCTCGCGGATTTTGGTACGGTTGCCAACAATCAGGCGGCTTTGTTCACCCTTGAACTTAAGGTCCTGCGGGGCATGACCGACAGAGGCGAACGGATAGACTTCACATTCATCACCAAGGGTTGTCACGCCTGCCATTGCCACATGGCTGTGCAGTTTTACCCGGTCCCCCAAGACAACCTTCGGGCCGACCACGCAATAGGGCCCGATTTCGACATCCTGACCAATCTGCGCGCCATCTTCGACGACGGCGGTTGGATGCACTTTTGACATTATCAGTTATCCCGGATCATCGCGGCGATTGTGGCCTCGGCAACGACTTGCCCATCCACTTTGACTTGGCTTTCGAATTTCCAGACCGGACCACGGCTTTGTTTTTTGACCACGTGAATGTGCATGACGTCACCCGGCGTCACCGGTTTACGGAAACGCGCACTGTCGATGCTCATGAAATAAACGAGTTTGCCTTCGGCACCCTCACCAAGAGTCTGCACGACAAGAATGGCCGCCGTTTGCGCCATGCTTTCGATAATCAGAACGCCCGGCATGATTGGTTGCTGCGGGAAATGACCGGTGAACTGCGGCTCGTTCATCGTGACGTTTTTGATGCCGGTCGCCGACTCACCCGGGGCAATATCGATTACTTTATCGATCAGCAAGAACGGGTAACGATGCGGAATCATTTCCATAATGCGCTGAATATCAACACTTAACAGTTCGGTCATGCGTATCGTCCTTATTTCTTTTTTCGTATCAGACGCGACAAGGCCACCGTCTGCTTATGATAGTCCATGACCGGGACAGCAGGGCTTCCGCCCACGGTCTCACCCGGTCCGATATTTTTCATGACACCTGATTGCGCAGCAACTTTGGCGCCATCGCCAATTTCAAGGTGCCCGGTTATGCCAGCCTGACCGGCAAGAACAACAAAATTGCCAAGCTTGGTCGAACCGGAAATCCCGACCTGGGACACAATAACACAGCCCATGCCAAGTTCGACGTTATGGCCGATTTGCACCAGATTGTCGATACGGCACCCGTTCCCGATCACGGTATCGGGTCCTGCCCCACGGTCAATCGTCGAGTTTGATCCGACCTCGACATCATTGCCGATGACAACGCGGCCAAGTTGGGGAACCTTTGCATGGCCTTGCGGGCCCATGGCAAAGCCAAAACCGTCTTGACCGATACGTGCACCGGGGTAAATCAGGCACAGATTGCCAATCAAACTGTGGCTGATGGTTGCACCGGCACCGACTTTGCAGCCCGAACCAATAACAACACCGTCGCCAATCACCGCGTTGGACGCAATGATTGTGCCGTCCCCGATTTCACAGTTTGCACCGATCACGGCACAGGCATCAATTTGAACCCCGGTGCCAAGCTTGGCCGTTGGATCAATCACCGCACGATCCGAAATGATGCCATTACCGGTTTCAAATGGATAATACGCCGTTGCGGCCTTAGCATAGGCGCGGTACGGATCATCGGTCGTAAAAAGCACCATGTTTTTGGGGGCGCGATCTGCAAATTCGGGACGCACGAAACACGCACCAGCGCTACTTCCGACGAACGCATCAATGTATTTGCGATTGTCAAAGAAGCTCAGGATCGTGCTGTCGGCGATTTGCAGCGGTGCGACATCATCAAAACGGCGTTCCGCGTCCGGTGCATTGACCGGGGTCGCACCAGTCAGCTCAGCGATTTCTTTGACGCTGAACGGTCCTTTGCGATGAAAGAAACGCGGATCAGCCATTACGAGCCTTCCTTGAATTCAACCTGAATCGTTGGCAGTTCGGCATTGATACGGTTGAGGATTTCAGCCGACGCGTTCATCCCCTTGGCATGGAGGATGACCTCACTTTTGCGTAAAACCAAGGTTGATTTACGTTCTTCGGCCAGTGCGGCAACGATTTCAATCAGCTTCTTCTGAAAAGTTCCGTTGGCAACCGCACGTGCTTCGTCAAGTACGCGGTTACGTCCCTGTGCGAACTTCTGAAAATCGGCAACTTTCTGCTGAAAGGCCTTTTGCTTTCCCTGAAAGACATCATTGGCAAGCAGGGTTCGCTGCTGAGCCAGTTGTTTGTCTTCTTCACGCAGGGCCTGCTGGCGGGTTTCGATTTCCTGCTGATAGGCTTGCTGACGTTCTTTAAGCTGCTTATTGACGTCGCGCATTGCCGATGATTCACGCAAGATACCGTCGATATCGACGATCATGACGTTTGCAAGCGTCTCCGTCGATAACGCATCTTGCGCCCGAACTTCGGTCGACAAACCGATGCCCGAGATAACTGCAACAGCGAACGCGACGTTACGGATCGATTTCATAATGCTCATTTTAGAATCTGGTCCCGAAGTTAAGACGGAACACTTCCTCTTTGTCGTAATCTTCTTTCAAAACGGCCTGTGACAGATCGACACCGATGGGGCCAAACGGCGATTCCCAACCAACGCCAACCCCGACAGATCCACGCAGTGAACCTTCGTCATAGATTTCGCCAGGCCGGGCACCGTCTACACCTTCGGACGAACCGAAGTCACTAAAGACGCGACCTTTCAGGGCAAACTCAGACGGCAGTCCAAGCGGGAAGTCCATTTGCACAGACCCCGTGTAGTAGGTTTTGCCGCCAAGAGCATCGCCTGTGGCGATGTCTCGCGGCCCAACGCCAGCCGATTCAAACCCACGCAGGTTTGCACCGCCTGTAAAGAAGCGCTGGGAGATGCGCGTGTCGTCCCCAATACCAAAGATGTACCCCGTCGACGCACGTGTCGAGAGCACCCACTCATTTTCACGATCCAGCGGATAATAATATCCACCTTCAATACGCGTGCGAAGATAGGTTTCATCACCACCGAGCCCGGCGAAATCGTTCGACAGCCGTGCGAAATAACCTTCGGTGGGAGAATAAGAGCTATCACGTTTGTCATAGGTCAGTGTGTGACCGATCGAAGATTCAACGAATTCTGTTTCTTCAGCCAACAACAGTCGTGACGCTTCATTTTCGTTGATATTGGAATACGAATTCTGTTCCAGACCATAACGAAGCGAATGTGACAGTTCCTCGGAGTATTTGAACCCGGCGCGCAAGCGGCCGCCCGTTTGCTCTTCGTCGTAAGAACTTTCGTCCTGGTTGTCCTCTTCACGGCGATAAAGATCAAAACCCGCGGCGATTTCACGATCCAGGAAATATGGCTCGGTAAAGGAAAGGTCGACCTGTTGATCTGAAGACCCAAGTGTAAAGTTAAGACGCAAATCCTGACCTTTACCCAACAGGTTACGTTCACGAATGCCCAGCTGACCAAACGCACCATTATCGGTTCCGTACCCGGCCCCAATCGAGAATTCGCCTGTCGATTTTTCTTCGACGTCGACTTCAAGAACAGTCTGGTCAGGCGTTGTGCCCGGCAGGGTCTTGACGTCAACCGATTTGAAGAAGTTCAGGTTCTCGATACGTTGTTTAGACCGCTTCATTTTCGAACTGCTAAACGCATCGCCCTCGACAAGGCGGAATTCACGCCGGATCACTTCATCAAGCGTTCGCACGTTCCCGACAACGTTAATGCGCTCGACATAGACCTTTGGTCCTTCGGCAATCGTGAAGGTCACATCAATTGTGCCGTTTTCACGGTTACGCTGCACATTTGGCCGAATATCAATGAAGGCATAGCCCTGATCGCCAACCTGGGTGGTCAAAACTTCAATGGCGTCATCGACCATATCGGCATTGTACCATTCCCCAGCCTCGATTTCGATCAAAGGCACCAATGCTTCGGCATCAATTTTGTCAATCTGCGACACCACATTGATCGTGCCAAACTGGTAACGGCTGCCTTCGCTGACGGTATATGTGATGAAGAAATCGGAGCGATCCGGCGTCAATTCTGCGACGGAAGACAGCACCTGAAAATCAGCGTAGCCCGCCGAAAGATAAAAACGACGCAGCAGTTCACGGTCAAACGTCACGCGGTCCGGGTCGTAATTGTCGTCAGATGTCAGGATTTTCCACCAGGCACTTTCGGTTGTGCGAATGACTTCGAGAAGCTCACCATCGTCAAAGGCCTTATTGCCAACGAAGTTGACTTTCCGAATGCCCGTCGCTTCGCCTTCTTCAATCTCGAAAACCAGATCGACGCGGTTTTGCTCAAGCTGGATGACCTTGGGTTCAACCGTCGCGGCAAACCGGCCATTACGGCGGTAAAGTTCAAGAATACGCTGCACGTCGGACTGAACCTTGGTACGCGTGTAAACCACACGCGGACGCAATTGAAGCTCGGTACTGAGCGTATCATCTTTCAGACGCTGATTACCTTCAAAGGCAATACGGTTAATGATCGGGTTTTCAACGACATTAACCAGAAGCACGCCTTGATTGAATGAAATCGATACATCGGCAAAAAGTCCTGTCGAAAACAGCGCTTTAAGGGAATCGTTGATTTTCTGTGCGTCGTAAGGATCGCCCGCTGCAACCGTCAGGTAGGCATCAACGGTCGCACTTTCGATACGATTGTTCCCATCCACCTTGATGTCGCGGATCACGCCCGAACTTTGGGCATATGCAACCGTGGACACAATCATTGGCGTCGTCGCGCCAAGCAAAGCCGTAAAAATTACGGCTGCTTTTACCCTACGCAGCAAGTTAACCCCCCTTTTGCCGTCATTCATTAGCCAGCAAGTCCTTTGAGGAAACTAAAGACGCCCAACTGCGTCAAATCGTTCCAGGTTGCGAAAATTATTAAGCTGAATACCAAACCCGCGCCAATACGGAAACCATATTCTTGTGCTTTTGTCCCCAATGGCTTACCGCGAATTGCCTCAATCGCATAAAACACCAGATGGCCTCCATCGAGAACCGGAACAGGCATCAGGTTAATCAACCCAAGGCTGATGGACAAATACCCCATAAAGAACAGCAAGGGACCAAAGCCACCTTCGGCGACTTCGCCAGACATTTGCGCAATGCGGATCGGTCCGCCCAATTCCGAACTATCACGATCACCACTGATCATTTCGCCAATGGCCGAGAATGTTTGCGTTGTTAAGGTATAGAACGATGTAAACGCCCGCCCCGCGGCATCAATCACGCCATCGCGACTGGTTTCAAAAGCCCCGGCAGTAATACCAAGACGTCCAAATGTCTGCGTGCCATCGCCCTCTTCGGAGGTTACAGCTTCCGGGGTGACAAGAAGGTCAAGCGGTGCATCGTTGCGAACAACCGACAAACGCAGTTCTTCGGCCGGATGAGCGCGGACAATTTCAGATAGATCGGAGAACCATTCGACCTGATCACCATCAATCGCGGTAATGCGGTCTTCGGCCAAAAGGCCGGCACTCGCGGCCGGGCTGTTGTCCATGACCTCGCCAACCACGGGCAAAGCGCGCTGTTGACCAACGGCAGCAAACAGGAAGGTGAAAACGACAATAGCAAACAGGAAGTTGGCAAGCGGGCCCGCAAAAACGATGGCAGCGCGTGCAGCAACACTTTTGTTATGGAACGCGAACTGTTTTTCGTCTTCGGCAAGGTCATCACGCTGCCCGGCACTTGCCGGGTTCATGTCGCCAAACATCTTCACATATCCGCCAAGCGGCAGAAGACTGACTTTCCAGCGCGTTCCTTTTTTATCAACCCAGCCAAACAGTTCCGGCCCGAAACCAATTGAAAAGGCTTCGACTTTCACGCCGTTTTTGATCGCAACCCAGTAGTGCCCGTACTCATGAACAAAAACGAGAACCGAGAGCACAAATAGAAAAGAAAGCAAGGTTTCCATCAAGACGTCCCTTATCCGGTAAAACCGGTGTTATTTACTTAAACAGCAGCGATGCGTGCTGCTGTTTCACGTCGGACCATGGCATCTGTCGCAAATACCTGATCCAGGTCGACAAGGTCTTCCTTGCCGATTTTATCCATCATGTCCTCGACGATTTCTGCAATCGCAAGGAAGCCGATTTTGTCGCCAAGGAACGCCGCAACCGCAACCTCGTTTGCCGCATTCAAGACAGTAGGCAGTGTGCCCCCCGCCTGCAAGGCTTCTCGTGCCAAACGCAGTGCCGGGAAGCGAACAATATCTGGCGCCTCGAAGTTCAAACCTCCGATCGTGGCAAAATCAAGACGCGGTGCGTCAACCTTGATCCGTTCAGGCCATGAAAGCGCATAGGCAATCGGTGTTCGCATATCGGGCGAGCCAAGCTGGGCCAGCACAGATCCATCAGCATATTCGACCATGCTGTGCACGACCGACTGGGGATGGACAACAATTTCGATCCGTTCTTCGGGAACCGGGAAAAGATGGCGCGCTTCAATCAGCTCAAGCCCCTTGTTCATCATGGTTGCCGAATCAATCGAGATTTTGGCACCCATATCCCAATTTGGATGGGCCAGCGCCTGCGCGCGGGTCACCGATTTCATCTCGTTCAGTGACCATGCCCGAAACGGCCCCCCGGACGCGGTAAGCAAAATACGCTCGATCTGGTCTTCGGCCCGGTCTTCGAGCACCTGAAAAATCGCACTATGTTCCGAATCGACGGGAATAAGGGTTGCGCCGTGCGCCACAACTTCCCGGGACATCAGACTTCCCGCACAGACGAGCGTTTCCTTATTTGCGAGCCCCACCCGCGCACCACGACGAATGGCCGCAAGCGTTGGCTTAAGGCCCGCCGCCCCGACGATTGCGGCAATGACAATATCAGACGGCCGTGAAGCCGCCTCGACAAGGGCGTCTTCGCCAGCCGTCACCTCAATGTCGGTATCTGACAATGCGTCACGCAGTTGGGAGAAACAGTCGGGATCCCCAATGACAGCACATTTTGCGCCAAGGTCACGGGCGGTTTTGGCAAGTGCATCAACATTGCGGTGCGCGGTAACCGCATCGACGCAATATTTGTCAGCGTGCGTTTTTAGAATATCGACCGTACTTGTGCCGACAGATCCCGTAACGCCAAAAACACTGACGGATTTCTTCAAATTCATCAAACACCTGTCAGAAAGGAACCGGATGGATATCAGGCTCTATCGCAATGTGAGTCCAGCGAAACAGACAATGGCAAAGGCAACTGGAAACACCGTCAGCATTCCGTCAGCACGATCAAGCAGCCCACCATGCCCCGGGATCAAATTGCTGCTGTCCTTAACCTTGAAACGCCGTTTAAGAGCAGACTCAGCCAGATCACCGATCTGAGCCACAATCGCCAGAACCATACTGACCAGAACAATGAGCCAGTTGACCGCATCATTGCTGAAATAGGTCACAAGACCGCCAATAACGCCAGCACAGAACATGCCCCCAATCAAACCCGCCCATGTTTTCTTCGGGCTGAAACGCGGTGCCAGTTTTGGTCCACCAATCGCCCGACCAAAGGCATAGCCGCCTGTATCGGTCGCCCAGACAAGGAAGAACAACCACATGATGGTCAGAAGACCGTCAGCATCCTGATTGCGCAACCATAATGCCGACAATCCGGCAAGAGAGATGTAAAGAACACCAAATCCAGCCAGCAGCCAATTTTTGCCCCCACGGGCAACGGCAATAATCACACCGATCGCAATTGGCATAAATGCAAGCGGACCCTGCCCGGTCATATGCATCAGCATGGCAACGCCAACGGCCACAGCCGCGACAATCGACACACCGTTATAATGGGCAGGCACGCACATGCGCGCCCATTCCCACATCATGCCCGCGCAAAACAGAAATAACAGAATGTCGAAATAGGGTGAACCAAACCAGACAGCGGCAATTGCCACTGGTGTCATAACCAGCGCAGAAAGAATGCGTGGTTTTAGTCCGGAATTCGTATCTTTTTGACGTTCGGTTTCAGATGACTGCACCAAAACGCCGCTCCCGTCCGGCAAAGTTGTCAATGGCTCTTTCCAGATGGCTGCGGTCAAAATCAGGCCAGAGAACGTCTTCAAAGACAAACTCTGTATAGGCCGATTGCCACAGCAAGAAATTGCTGATCCGTTGTTCACCACTGGTTCTGATCAAAAGATCAGGATCGGGCATGCCAACGGTCGACAAGTTCTGTTCGATCAAGTCTTCGGTAACAGCATCCGCTGAAAGTTCCCCCGATGCGACTTTGCGCGCGATCTCGCGCACGGCCTGCGTAATTTCGGCCCGTGCCCCGTAACTCAACGCAATCGTCAAGTTAAGACGCGTGTTGTCACGGGTTTGGTCTTCGGCCTTGGCCAGAAGACCGCGAATATCATCGGCAAAACGTGTCCGGTCGCCGATGATGCGAATTTTCACGTTGTTTCGGTGCAACGTCGCAAGCTCACGCTTTAAAAACAGCCGCAAAAGTCCCATGAGATCACTGACTTCGCTTTCCGGGCGTTTCCAGTTTTCCGTCGAGAACCCATAGAGCGTCAGATACTCAATGCCAAGTTCGGCAGATGCCTCGACCGTGCGACGCACTGCTTCAACCCCGGCACGATGCCCCATCGTACGGGGTTTTCCACGCCCACGGGCCCAACGACCGTTGCCATCCATAATGATGGCAACGTGACGCGGAACACACGGCAGTTCTTTTTGTTGAGTTTGCGAAGACAGAACAGCCATGGTCAGACTTGCATGATTTCCTGTTCTTTGTGCGACAGCGTCTCATCGATGTCGGAAATGACCTTATCGGTCAGCTTCTGGATCTCTTTTTCTTCGTCATGCATCTCGTCTTTGGAGATGTCGCTGTCCTTTTCCCATTTTTTCAGCTGGTCCATGCCATCGCGGCGGACGTTACGAACTGAAATTTTGGCTTGCTCGGCATATTTGCCAGCAACTTTGGACAGCTCGGCACGGCGTTCTTCGTTCAATGCCGGAATCGGAACACGAACAAGGGTGCCATCAGCCGCCGGATTGAGGCCAAGGCCAGAATCGCGGATAGCCTTTTCAACGGATTTGACCATGGTTTTGTCCCATACCTGAACCGAAAGCATCCGAGATTCAGGAACACTGACAGAAGCCACCTGATTGAGCGGGGTCGGAACGCCATAGGCTTCGACCATGACCGGCTCAAGAAGGCTTACACTGGCACGTCCGGTGCGCAGACCGGTAAATTCCTTGTGCAGTACTTCTACGGCCCCTTCCATACGGCGGGACAGGTCCTTTTTTAGGCCAGCAACGTCAGACACGTTCAGTCTCCATTCGAAATAATCGTAAACGTCCCCTTTGCAGAGACAACATCTGCGAAGGCACCCGGATTATGCAAAGAAAATACGATAACCGGAATATCATTTTCGCGTGCCAAAGAAATAGCCGATGCATCCATCACACGCAAATCTTTGGACAAAACTTCCATATAGGTAAGTGAGTCGTAGCGCTCCGCGGTCGGGTCCGTTTTCGGGTCAGCGGTATAAACACCATCGACCTGCGTGCCTTTAAGCAGCGCATCACAGCCCATTTCAACCGCACGCAATGCGGCAGCGGTATCGGTGGTAAAGAACGGATTGCCCGTTCCCGCAGCAAAGATCACTACGCGACCTTTTTCCATGTGGCGAACAGCACGGCGGCGAATATAAGGTTCACAAACGGAAGACATTGGAATGGCAGACTGAACGCGAGTCTGGACACCGTGGCGCTCAAGCGCGTTTTGAACCGCGAGCGCATTCATGATGGTTGCCAGCATGCCCATGTAATCGGCTGTGGCACGTTCCATGCCCTGAGAGGCACCTTTGACGCCACGGAAAATGTTCCCGCCGCCAATCACCATGCAAACTTCAGCCCCCATGTCATGAACGACCTTGATTTCGCTGGCAATCCGGTCGACCGTCTCAGGATCGATACCATATTGCTGTTTACCTAGAAGTCCCTCACCCGAGAGCTTCAAAAGGACGCGGCGAAATTTCAGTTGGTCGTTTTCTGCCATGTCTTCAATGCCTCTTAATGCCGATGTCACGCATCCCCCAACGACGGGAAATGCAAAATTCAGATATAAAAAGACCGGCGAGTAACAGGGCGGATTTGCGCTGCCGACCTCGCCGGTCTGGATCATACACGAAATGGTGCGTAACGCACCATTTCGAAAAGATGTTTTATTTGTTCAGCTGCTCAGCAACTTCGGCCGCAAAATCTTTCTCTTCTCGCTCGATGCCTTCACCGAGTTCGAAGCGAACAAAGCCCTTGAGGGTAATCGGCTTGCCAGCTTCTTTAGCGACATTCTCGATTACGTCTTTAACTTTGTTTTCGCCGTCAATCACGAAGGTTTGCTCAACCAGAACAACCTGCTCGTAATATTTACGGATACGACCTTCGATCATTTTTTCGATGATCTCGATCGGACGGCCCGATTCTTTAGCCTGTTCGGTCAGAACGGTTTTTTCACGCTCGACCAGTTCCGGATCAAGATCGGCAACGGTTGCCGAAGCCGGGTTGGTTGCCGCAATGTGCATTGCGATCTGCTTGCCCAGACCTTCGAGAACAGCAGCGTCAGCTTCGGATTCCAGAGCCACCAGAACGCCGATTTTACCGAGATCGGTAGCAACAGCAGAGTGGATGTAAGAAGCAACAACACCTTTTTCGACCGACAGGCCAGCCGAACGACGAAGCGACATGTTTTCGCCAATGGTGGCGATCATGTGGGTGACCTGCTCTTCGACGTTACGCGATGTGCCCGGGAAAGCAGCAGCTTTCAGCGCATCAACGTCGCCATCAACAGAAACGGCCTGAACGGCAACTTCGTTGACAAATTTCTGGAAGTCTTCGTTACGCGAAACGAAGTCAGTTTCTGCGTTCAGCTCGACAACAGCACCTTTGGTACCGTTAACCGCAACGGCAACAAGACCTTCGGCAGCAACGCGGCCAGCTTTCTTGGCAGCATTTGCAAGACCTTTGGTCCGCAGCCAATCAACAGCAGCGTCGACATTGCCATCGGTTTCGGAAAGCGCTTTTTTGCAATCCATCATGCCAGCGCCGGTGGTTTCGCGAAGCTCTTTTACGAGAGCAGCGGTAATAGCCATTTCTTAAAGCCCCTATTACGCAATCAAGTTAACACCTAAAGAAACGGCGGCATCCTAGCCGCCGTTTCCCCGGGTACAAAATGAAAGTTATGCGGAAGCTGCTTCTGCAGCTGCTTCTTTCGTCGCGTTCGCTTCAGCCGGAACTTCTTCCGCTTCACCGAGATCCGCGCCAGAAGCGGTCATTTCTTCCTGAATACCATCAAGAACAGAACCAACGAACAGATCGCAATACAGCTGGATCGCACGGATCGCATCATCGTTGCCCGGAACCGGGTACTGAACGTTCGCCGGATCAGAGTTGGTATCGAGGATCGCAACAACCGGGATGTTCAGGTTCTTGGCGTCTTGAATGGCAAGTGCTTCTTTGTTGGTGTCAACCACGACAATAATGTCTGGCAGACCACCCATGTCCTTAATACCGCCCAGAGCGCGTTCAAGTTTGTCGCGCGAACGGGTCAGGTTCAGGATTTCTTTTTTGGTCAGACCTTCGGCACCCGAAGTCAGGATTTCGTCCTGTTCTTTGAGGCGTTTGATCGAATTGGAAACAGTGTTCCAGTTGGTCAGCATGCCGCCGAGCCAGCGATGGTTCACGTAGTACTGGCCGCAACGTTTTGCAGCTTCAGCAACGATCGGGGATGCCTGACGTTTGGTACCAACGAAAAGAACACGACCACCTGAAGCGGTAACGTCACGAACGGCCTGCATCGCACGATGCAGCATCGGGACAGTTTCCTGCAAGTTCAGGATGTGGATGTCGTTACGTGCACCAAAGATGAACTGCTTCATCTTCGGGTTCCAACGGCGGGTGTGGTGACCAAAGTGGACACCAGCTTCCATGAGCTGGCGCATGGTAAAGGTTGGCAAAGCCATGATAATTCCTACCTTTTTCCGGTTAATACCTCCGCGAAAGGGAATTTCATGCCTCATGCATGAAACACCGGATGGACGAGTTGCCATATGACGGCAGTCGCCGCTCTTTCGCGTGCGATGTTCGAGCGGGTTTTAATCCCGTCCCGTAAAGAATGCAAGCCCTAAAACCCCGCTGACACGCAATGGCACATGTTTGCCTGCTCAGCGGAACCAGAACGGCAATCTGGAACAACACTTTAAACGATCAGCCCCACATTTTCATAGTAAAAAACCCAAAGAAACAGCCGCCCCGGCGTGCGTAAAGACATTGATCGAATCGGAAATGCATACCGAAAAACCATTGACGATGTAAAACGTTCGTTTTACATATTTGATATGAACATAAAAACCAAACTCCTCACAGCCGCAGAGCAGCTTTTTGATCAGCATGGTTTCATGGCAACCAGCATGGACCGTTTGACCGCAGCCGCAGATATGTCCAGTCGCACGCTTTACAAACATATTGGCGGGAAAACTGGCCTCGTAACCGCCGTCTTGACGGCGCGAGACGAACGTTTCATGCAAAAGATCAACGTCAACAGTCTTGATGAACTGTTCAACGCGCTGGCGGAATGGGTTCGGGATGAAGGCGCGCGCGGCTGCCTTTTCCTGCGGGCCTACGGTGAAACGGGTGGTAACACGCCAGAAATAGCGGAAGTTGTCTTGGATCATAAAGCGGCATTTCGCAACCGACTTGACGAAATAGTCCGCTCAGAAGTCGGGCTTCATCACGCAAACGTCAGCGCCCTCGTCGACCAAATACTGATCTTGATTGAAGGCGCCACATCCGTTTCAGTTTACCAAGGTGAAGGTGCTATTTCTGCGGCACGCGACGCAGCGGCTGTCCTGATTACGCAGGCCCGATCATGAATGCTGCACTTCGCATCGGAACCACCGGATTTGGCTTGATCGCTGTTTGTTATGGCTTTGCGCGCTTTGCCTTTGGTTTGTTCCTGCCAGAAATTGACAATGATCTTTCTCTTGGTCCTACCTTATCGGGTATCATTTCAGGCGGCTCATTTTTTGGCTATTGCATTGCAATTGTCGCCTCGGCCACGTTAACCGAGCGGTTCGGTGCACGTGCAGTTGCAGTCTGCGCATCGCTGGTCGCAGCGATTGGTATGGCCGGAATTGCTGCGGCACCAAACGCAGTATGGCTTGCTGGTGCTGTACTTTTGGCGGGATCAAGCACGGGCTTGGCATCCCCACCAATGGCCGCCGCTGTCACAGCAGCGGTAAAACGTCATCAGCAGAACATAACAAACACCACGATCAATGCCGGGACAAGTGCGGGCATTGCACTTTCAGGCCCGATTGCATTGTTGGTTGCCGGGCAATGGCGTTTGGCGTTTGGCGGGTTCGCGCTTGTTGCCCTATTGATGGCATTCGTCGCACGCATAAGCCTGCCCCGCACGGACGACACCCCAAGTTCGCCGCAAAAATTACCGCCAATCACTGATGATGTCGTGCGACTGATTATCGCAGCGTTTCTGATGGGGGCTGCCAGTACAGCCCTTTGGTCCTTTGGCGGCCAGTTGGCAAACTTACACATGGGATGGAAGATAAACGATATCGGGATGCTATGGGTTGCCATCGGTTCAGCAGGCATTTTCGGCGCTTTTGCCGGTGCATTTGTTGCGCGCTTTGGTCTTAACCGCACCCACTGGATGTTTCTGGGATTGATGTCCGTTGGTATTCTCGCCGTCGGCATGACAGGGGCAACCCCCTTCACCACCCTTCTTGGCGGTGCATTGTTCGGGGCTTCTTATGTCATGTTAACCGGGGTGTATTTGATCTGGGGCGTTGCCGCGTCACCCAATCGCCCTGCGATGGGATTAATGATCGGTTTTCTTATGATCGCAGTTGGTCAAACGGCGGGAGCCCCAGTTTTCGGGATATTGATGGACGCGTTTGGCCCGGACCATGCGGTGATGGTTTTCATCGTGCTGGGACTTGCAGCCGGTGGGGCGAGTATCAGAAGAAAACTGGTCGCCGCAGGATGAAACGTCATGAGGGCTGGCAAAACCGCAAAGTGGTAATGACCGCGATACCCTGCTCGCATGCCGACCGGCGTCTGAACTCCCACAAAACCCGGCGATTAAGTTTCCTCTAAATTTCCTCGGCAAATTCAACGCCCGGAATAGCCCCGATGGCGCCGATCAGAGATGGCCCGACCTTATAACTGTCTTCAAGCTCGATCTCGGCCATGCGGCCATCGCCACGGATGACAGGGTCACAAGGCCCCTTCCCTTACCCGCCGTTTCCAGCAATTCGCGGATTTCTGAAACCGGATCAGGGCGGTTCAACCGAATGCGAATGCCTTCAGCCGCACCAGATACGGCTTTTTCAAGGTCCTCTACCCGTTGGCCCTGAATACGCAGCTGCCCTTCGCGCATCTCGGCGGCCACGATCAACAAGACCGGGCGTCCGGCATTGATGATTTCTTTATATGCCGCCCAGGCTTCTGCCCAGAAGGCGACTTCGAAACTGCCGGTCGGATCGGAGAACATGACAAAGGCAAATTTCGAACCGTTCTTTTTCGAAATCATTTCACGGGCATTGATCAAGGTTCCGGCGAGTTTGATCGCCCCTTTATTCTGCGCACGCATGCGGGCAGGCAGCTCCTTGATCGGTGCAATGCCAATCCGCTGAATGCTTTTGCCGAACGTATCAAGCGGATGGGCCGACAGATAAAATCCGATGGCCGAGAATTCCTCAGTCAGTTTTTCCATCGGCACCCAGTCACGCTCATCAGGCAGTTTGATCGCGTCCTTGGCAAAGGCGCTTTCATCACCAAACATCGAAATCTGGTCATCATTACGCGCCTGCATTTCGCGCTGGGCAACGGCGATGACTTTATCAACATGCTCCAGCATGACTTTGCGGTTGGTTGCCAGACAGTCCAGCGCACCGGCACGGACAAGGTTTTCAAGCAGTCGTTTGTTGACTGCGCGGCTATCGATGCGCGATGCAAAATCGGTAAGGTCTTTAAACGGCCCGTTGGCTTCGCGCTCGGCAACCAGGCTTTCCATCGCCGCATCGCCGACATTGCGGATTGCCGCCAGTGCATAGCGGATTTTACCGCCACTCTCGTGGTTCTCGACCGAGAAGGCGACCTGCGAATGGTTGATGCAGGGCGGCAGAATTTCGATTTCCAGCCGTTCGACTTCTTGCTTGAACACCGCAAGTTTTTCGGTGTTGTGCATATCAAGCGTCATCAACGCGGCCATGAATTCGACCGGATAGTTGGCCTTTAGAAACGCGGTTTGATAGGCCACCAAGGCATAGGCGGCTGCGTGCGATTTGTTAAAGCCGTAGGATGCGAATTTGGCGACCTGATCAAAGATGTCGGATGCCTGTCCACGATCAACACCGTTCTTTTCCGATCCTTCGACAAACAGCGACCGCTGCTTTTCCATTTCTTCGGCGATTTTTTTACCCATCGCACGGCGCAGCAAATCTGCACCGCCAAGCGAATAGCCCGCCATGATCTGGGCCAGCTCCATCACCTGTTCCTGATAGATCATGATGCCGTAGGTTTCTTGCAGGATCGGCTGCAACATCGGGTGCATGTAGTCAGGTTCTTCCTGACCATGCTTACGCGCAATGTAATGCGGGATGTTGTCCATCGGGCCCGGACGATACAGCGCCACGACAGCGATAATGTCTTCGAGCGTATCTGGCTTCAGACCGCGCAAAACGTCCTGCATCCCTTGCGATTCAAGCTGGAACACGCCGACGGTTTCAGCCGCCGACAACAGTTTGAACGATGGACGATCATCAAGCTCAATCGCACTAATATCAAAGTCTTGCGGGACGTCTTTGCGTTGACGCATCAAATTGACGGCCTCAATAATCACCGTCAGAGTCTTAAGCCCCAGGAAGTCAAACTTCACCAGTCCGGCATTTTCAACATACTTCATGTTGAACTGTGTCACCGGCATGTCAGAGCGCGGATCGCGATAGAGCGGGACGAGCTCATCAAGATCGCGGTCACCGATCACAACCCCGGCCGCGTGGGTTGAGGAGTTGCGGTACAGCCCTTCGATCTGCATGGCGATGGTGAGCAAGCGGTCGATGTCGGGGTCTTCACGTGCAATCCGGCGCAGGTCCGGCTCCATATCGATCGCTTCTTTGAGCGGGATCGGTTTGGCCGGGTCACCGGGAATCATTTTACAGATTTTATCGACATAGCCATACGGGATGCTCAGCACACGCCCGACGTCACGCACGGCGGCCTTTGCCTGTAGCTTACCGAATGTGATGATCTGTGCAACACGGTCATGACCGTATTTTTTCTGCACATACTCAATCACTTCGCCGCGTCGATCCTGACAGAAATCGACGTCAAAGTCGGGCATGGACACACGTTCCGGATTGAGGAAACGTTCGAACAGAAGCGAGAACCGTAGGGGATCGAGATCGGTAATCAAAAGCGCATAGGCCACAAGCGACCCTGCCCCCGACCCACGGCCCGGCCCAACCGGAATTTCATGATCCTTCGCCCACTGAATGAAATCAGCAACGATCAGGAAGTAGCCCGGAAAGCCCATCTGATTGATGATGCCAAGCTCATAATCAAGGCGGGTCCAATAGGGTTTGGCGATTTCTTCCTTGTCTGCATCCGACATGTCCGGGGTATAGACGTATTTTTCCAACCGGCCCTTAAGGCCTTCTTCGGACATATGGCGCAGTTCATCAACCTCGGTGCGGCCTTCGCCACAGTCAAAGGGCGGCAGGATCGGATCGATTTTTTCGACGTGCCATGAACAGCGTTTGGCAATCGCCACGGTGTTGTCGCAGGCCTCAGGGATATCGGCGAACAGGTTGCGCATTTCATCTGCGGTCTTGAACCGATGGTCGCGCGTCAGTTTCCAGCGTTCATCCTGCCCGACGACAGCCCCCTGCCCGATACAGATAAACACGTCATGGGCTTCATACATTTTCCCCGACGGGAAATAGCAGTTATTGGTCGCAACCAACGGCACGTCATGATCATACGCCAGCTTAACCAAGCCCGGTTCGACCTGCTCTTCAAGCGCCTCACCGTGTCTTTGCAACTCGATATACAGGCGGTTGCCAAAGATGCCCTTTAATTTCGTCAGGCAGGCTTCGGCCTTATCAACCTGTTCCTCGGCCAGAAGGCGCGCCAAGGGGCCGGTCGGGCCACCGGTCAGGCAAATCACATGGTCGGAATATTTTTCGATGTGCTCATACAGCGCCTTGGGTTCGCTTCCGGCCTCCGACGTCATATGGGCGCGCGAAACAATCTTCAGAAGGTTGAAATAACCTTCCTTGTTCTGCGCGATCAGTACAAGACGATCGGGCATCGGTTCGCGCATGATTTTGCCAACAGCAGGCTTATCACCAAACCGCTCAAAACCCATTTGCACGCCAAGGATCGGCTGAATACCCGCACCACTCATGGCGCCTGCGAAATCAAGCGCGCCAAACATATTGTCGGTATCGGTCATCGCAACGGCGGGTTGGCCGTCGGCTGCGCAAAGTTTGGCAAGCTCCTTCGTCGTGATGGCACCTTCGGCAAGCGAATAGTTGGTGTGAACACGAAGATGGACGAAACCGTTTTCCATCGTAATTTTACCCCGGAAAAGAAGACAAAAGACTGGTCACGCGGTGTTTTGCACAATGGAGAAACACCGCGTTCGATCAGCTTAGAGAATTTTGAGCCGTAGCGAAAGATCGCTTAGGGACAGAACCTAGGCGAGTTCGGCTGGATCAAGTTCGACCAAATGACCATCACGCAAGGTCACAACCCGGTCCATCTGGCTTGCCAGTGCAGGGTTATGGGTTGCGATCAAGGATGCCAGACCCGTTTCACGCACCAGCGACATCAACATGCCAAAGACAGTTGCCGCGGTTTGCGGATCAAGGTTACCGGTCGGCTCATCGGCAAATAAAACGTCTGGCACATTGGCAAGGGCACGCGCAATGGCAACCCGTTGCTGCTCACCACCCGACAAGCGTGCAGGACGATGTTCAGCCCGGTTTTCAAGACCAAGACAGCGCAGGAGTTCAAGACCGCGGACTTCGGCTTCGGAGCGTTTCAGGCCATTGATCATTTGCGGCATGACGACATTTTCAATTGCAGAAAATTCCGGCAGCAAATGATGATATTGATAGACAAACCCGATGTGACGACGGCGCATTTCGGTCCGCGCGAGATCGGACAAATCCGTGCTGCGTTTACCACCAATCGACACCAAACCGCCGTCAGGCTTTTCAAGCAATCCGGCAATCTGAAGCAAGGTTGATTTACCCGCACCCGACGGCCCGACAAGGGCGACAATTTCGCCCTGATGGATTTCAAGATCGACTGATTTGAGGATTTCCAGCTGATCGGGGCCCTGATTGAAAACACGATCAATCTTTTCAAGGCGCAGAACAACAGTACGCGAGCGTTCCTGAGCAGTTGTTTTGACCTGATCACTCATAGCGCAGAGCCTCCACCGGATCGAGACGTGACGCGCGCCATGCCGGATAAACCGTGGCAAGGAAGGTCAGTGTAAGGGACATGACGCAGACCAGAACGACCTCGCCCGTATCCATATCGGCCGGCAGTTGCGACAGGAAATAGATTTCAGCATTAAACAAATCGGTGCCCGTCAGGGTCTGAATGAACTGACGGATGTTTTCGATGTTCAGGCAGAACAACACACCGATGATCAAACCACTCAGCGTGCCCAAAACCCCGATGGATGCGCCCGCTAGGAAGAACACCTTCATGATTGATTTGCGGGTGGCCCCCATAGTGCGCAGGATGGCGATATCGCGCCCCTTATCCTTGACCAGCATGACCATGCCCGAAATGATATTGAAGGCGGCAACAAGAATGATCAATGTCAGGATCAGGAACATCACATTACGTTCGACCTGTAACGCATTGAAAAATCCGGAATTTGATTGTTGCCAATTGACCAGCCGCAGCTTTTCACTGGCAAGCGTTGTCAACAGCGTATCCATGGTGTCATCGAGTGACGAGATATCATCAAGCATCACTTCAAAATGTGTGATTTTCTCGGGCAGGCGGAAATAAAGCTGTGCGGCAGACAGCGGCATAAAGATAAACCCGCTGTCATATTCATACATGCCAATATCAAACAGCCCGGCCACGGTATAGGCCCGTACACGCGGAACAGCACCAAATGCGGTGACATTGCCCTTGGGCGAAATCAGATTGACGGTATCACCGACCCCGACACCAAGCTTCATCGCAAGACGCGCGCCCATGATGATGCTGTCATCACCCTTAAAATTATCAAGCGACCCAAACACGATGTTATCGGCAATGGTTTTACGCTGTTTAACATCGTCAGGACGCATGCCGCGCACAATGGCACCGCTTGCCCGGCCATTTTTCGATGCCATGACCTGTCCTTCGACGACAGGAACAGACAGCTTTACATTGCCGGTTTCAGCGATCTCTTTTTCAATCGCATCGTAATTGGCAATGCCGTCATTGCTTTGTGCATAGACCGATATATGCCCGTTCAAGCCCAAAATCCGACCAAGTAATTCGGCGCGGAAACCGTTCATGACCGACATCACAATAATCAGCGTTGCCACACCAAGCATGATGCCCAGCAACGAGAAAATGGCGATAACGGAAACGAAACCTTCCTGCCGACGTGGACGCAGGTAGCGAAAGGCCACCATACGTTCGAACGGACTGAACATGGGCACTCTATCCTTGTGGAAGCTGGTCAGGAAATGGCCCCGCATGCGTAAACATCAAACGAAGCCGGAAATCACAACGGGGCAGCAATCGCTGCCCCGTGTTTTAATATTTAATCAGGCGCTAAGCTGGTTCAGAGCGGCGTCGAAGGTAACTTCGGTTTTTTCGCCGCTTCTGCGGTTTTTAAGCTCAACCACACCGTTTTTAAGCCCCTTCGGACCAATGACGATCTGCCACGGCAAACCAATCAGGTCCATATCGGCAAATTTGCCACCGGCACGCATGTCACGGTCATCATAAAGAACCTCGATACCAGCATTGGTGAGCTTGGCATAGGCGTCTTCGCAGGCCGCGTCACAAGCATCATCACCAGTACGCAGATTGATCAGACCAACCTTGTACGGGGCAACCGCGTCGGGCCAGATGATACCGTTTTCGTCATGGGATGCTTCGATCAATGCACCGACAAGACGCGAAACGCCAATTCCGTAAGACCCCATCTGCACCGGGGTATCCTTCCCATCCGGGCCAAGAACGGTTGCGCCCATCGGTTCGGAATATTTCGCACCGAAATGGAAGATGTGACCAACTTCGATCCCGCGCGTCGTCACCAGGTCATCACCCAATGACTTAACCGCATCCTGTTCTGGATCATGCATGTCCTCGGTCGCGGCGTAATCTTTAAGTGTCGTCTGCACCCAGCTTTCAAGGCCGGTACGGTCATTGAGGTCAACACCCTGCCCGCTCAGATCTTTTTCCAGCCATTTCTGATCGCAGAAAACTTCACTTTCACCGGTTTCGGCAAGAATGATGAATTCGTGGCTCAAATCACCACCAATCGGGCCGGTATCAGCCACCATCGGGATCGCCTTCACACCCAAACGCGTAAAGGTCCGGCAATAGGCCAGGAAAATCTTGTTATAGGTGTGACGCGCGCTTTCATAGTCGATGTCGAACGAATAGGCATCCTTCATCAGGAATTCGCGGCCCCGCATCACGCCAAAGCGCGGGCGGATCTCGTCACGGAATTTCCACTGAATGTGATAGAGCATCTGCGGCAGCTGCTTATAAGAACGCACATCATTGCGGAAGATATCGGTGATGGCTTCTTCGTTGGTCGGCCCAAACAGCATTTTACGATCATGACGGTCGGTAATGCGCAGCATCTCCAGACCGTAATCATCGTAACGACCACTTTCCTGCCAGAGCTCGGCGGGCTGAATGGTTGGCATCAGCAGTTCGTTAAAGCCGATCTTGTCCTGTTCTTCACGAACGATCTGTTCGATTTTCTTAAGAACACGGTGGCCAAGCGGCAGCCAGGAATAGATACCCGCCGTGAGCTGGCGGACCATACCAGCGCGCAGCATCAAACGGTGAGAAGCAATCTGGGCTTCTGACGGGGTTTCCTTCAGGGTCGGCAGAAAGAACTGGGAAAGACGCATCAATGCCTCGTGATGAACAAATCTGAATTGTTGGGTTTATGAATTACCTTGCCCGGAAAATGCGACAGCATCGCGCGAAACGCAAGCTGGAACTTATGTTATCTGATCGCAGTCTGGTTAGTTTCCAATGATGGCAAAACTACGATTGTCCGCGAAGGCCTGCATCTGTGTGTACAGATTGCCCCCATAACGCCCACCGGGCGGCGTTATCTGAACCCCGCCTGACGACAGGCTTCGATCAGTTCGGCACTTGCACCATCGTCGCCCAGCGGTTGATCGTTAAAATAAACCCGACCGTTACGATAGGAAATCTTGCCGATGCTTTGCTCACCACTGACGCCATCAGGGACGGAAATCCCGGAATATTCGAAGAAATCAACCGTCACCGGAAACTCAATTTCCTTTGGCAAGGAATTCAGAATGTTGCTGCCACCGTTCAGATCAGCCGGTGCAACCTTGTTGCCCCGCACATCCACACCGGACTGATAGGCAACATCATCGTCGGGCACATGTTTGACCAATTGCTTACAGGCCGAACGTGTTACCGTGATGGTTGGCTTGGCGTCTTCGCCCTGCGGCAGTGCTGCAGCATTATTGCCTTGGCCAACGTCATTTTGCTGTGATGACGGGAAAGGAGAATCGGCTTGCGCCCACCCCGTGGAGGGCAAAGCAGAAATGAATGCAACCGATGCCAATGCCTTTAATAGTCTGATGTTAAGACCAGAAACATGGCGCTTAATAGGTTTAGCCAATGAATTACTATTCATCTTTGAGTTTCACCCTATCTGTGTGCAATGCAGCATCGAATCATTTGTGAATATTCGTCAAAACATCTTGCATAAAACGGAAACATGTGGCTTTTTAGTCCTCCGCTGACGGCGCAAGATCGTTGCGGTAGGCGTATCGCAGCCGCTCATAAAATTGCGGGAGGCTTTGTTGCCAATAAGCATACAAGAAGCAGGCGCGACGTCGAATTAAAACCTGTGCTAGATGCCCAGGTCTTAGGAGGAAGCATAAGAAGATTACGGGAAAAACAGCTATAAAAATAGCATCTTAGCAAGATCCTTTGGATCTTGCTTTTTTTTTGGTTTATCGCCTTCTCGACCATTCTTGTGCAGCCCCAAACGACAAAACCCCGCAACAAATGTGCGGGGTTTTCTGTTTTGGCAAAGGACCATAGCGCTTATTGCGGCGGACGAACTTCAATCATGCCGCTGGTGATCACGAACCATGCCACCACCCATAAAATGCCTGAAATGGCACTCGTGGCCAGAACCTTTTTCCACATATGAGCTTGCTGCGGTGCGCCACTGTCATGACCGGCTTCGACATTTTCGGTGCGTTTGACGCCAAAGGGCAACACCATAAACAGAACCAGCCACCAGATGACGACATAGACCAGAGTTCCGGAAAACCAGTTCATGAAATGCTCTTTTTGTTGATGGTGAAGCGTGTGTCGATCACTTGATCAGATTGCAAGGCGGTTAATCGGGAGCCCCACAATCAGCTAAACCTGTTCGAGTTCAACCAATGTGCCGTTGAAGTCCTTGGGATGCAGGAAAAGAACCGGTTTGCCATGCGCCCCGATTTTCGGATCCTCGTCGCCAAGTACGCGCGCGCCAGTCGCTTTAAGCTTATCACGCGCGGCCAGAATATCATCGACCTCGTAACAGACATGATGAATACCGCCAGAGGTGTTCTTTTCAAGGAATCCCTTGATCGGGGAATTTTCCCCCAGCGGGTACAACAATTCGATCTTGGTGTTGGGCAGTTCAACAAAAACGACCGTCACCCCGTGATCCGGTTCATCTTGCGGTTCGGAGACCTTAGCCCCCAGCACATCGCGATATTGCGCAATGCTTGCCTCAAGGTCGGGGACTGCGATGGCGACATGATTCAGCCGTCCGATCATATTCTTACTCCTGCAAAGTGATCTGCCCGATCACTTCTAATCTAGGTTAGCGTTAGCACCCGTGACAATTGCCCATTTGGTCGAATATGGCCACCAAACGGGATTTCAAAGCGCCTTGCTATTCCTTAACGCGGACCAGATGGACTTCGATCAGCGGACGCTTCCCAAGACGCTGGCGCACAGGACGGCGCAAGGCTTGGCGGATCGCCAGGATCACAGCAGAATCATCAAGGACTTCCTCATCACCCAACCGATCTACCCGATTGCCGATCTCAGCAGCAAAATGATCAAGACGAACATCGTCATCTGCCTCATCAAACAGGCTAGGTGCGGAAATCATCGGGTCCTTGACCATTTCGCCAAACTGATTAAGCACCACGGTGACAAACATCACGCCATTCCAGACGATACGGTTGCGATTGCGGATGGTGTTTGCATCACGTTTGAGCAAACGACCACCATCAAGCGCAAGAATGCCAGCTTCGGCCACACCAATGACCTGCGAATTGCCCGGCGATAGACGGATGACCGTCCCGTCATGCGGGATCACCTGTTCAGGGATCTGGCATTCGGCCCCAAGGGCGGCCTGTTCGCACAAATGGCGGGTTTCGCCGTGCACAGGGATCAGAATCTTTGGACGGGTCAATTGATACATCCGTGCCAAGTCCTGACGGCCCGGATGCCCCGATACGTGGATCGGTTCATCGCGTGCGGTGATGACCTTAATGCCACGGCGGATCAAAAGGTTCTGGATATAGCCGATGGATTTTTCATTGCCGGGAATCTCACGCGCAGAGAACACCACTGTATCGCCCGGATCGAGTTCAACCATCGGGTGATCGCCCTTGGCAATGCGTGAGAGTGCGGCACGCGGTTCGCCCTGTGACCCGGTGCAGAGAAACAGCACCTGATCCTTGGGCACTTCCATCGCGTCCTGATCGGTCAGAAGGTTCGGATAGGATGTCAGATAGCCAACTTCGCGGGCTGCCTCGGTCACACGGTACAGCGAACGCCCGACCAAGCCAACACACCGGTTGTTTTCGTGGGCCGCTTCGATCACAGACTGCAGACGTGCGACATTCGTGGCAAAACAGGCAATCGCGATACGTCCTTGCGGATGTTCGGCAAACAGTTTCGACAGGTTTTTGGCAACGTCACCTTCGGAGCCGGCTTGGCCTTCGGAAAAGACATTGGTTGAGTCACAGACCAGCGCCATAACGCCCTCGTCGCCAAGCTCTTCAAGCTTTTTGACATCGGATGCTTCGCCAATCTGCGGATCAGGGTCAAATTTCCAGTCGCCGGTATGAACGATCAACCCCTTGGGCGTGCGAATGGCCAAGGCATTGGGCTCAAGGATCGAATGGGTCATGGTGACAAATTCGATGTCAAAGCACCCCAAGGTAAACCGACCGCCCAGTTCGATCACATGGATCGGAACTTCGTCGGCAAAATCGGTTTCCGAGAGCTTGGCTTTGAGGAATGCTGCGGCAAAGGGCGTCGCATAGATCGGGCACTTAAGGCGTTTCCACAAATACGGGATGGCCCCAAGGTGATCTTCGTGTGCGTGGGTCAGAACCAGCCCCAGAAGCTTGTCCTTACGCTCCTCGATAAAGGTTGGGTCGGGCATGACGACATCGACACCCGGCAGGCCTTCCTCGCCAAAGGAAACCCCCATATCGACCATCAACCACTGATCATCATACCCGTAAAGGTTCATGTTCATGCCGATCTCGCCAGAACCGCCTAGCGGCACAAACAGCACTTCGTCTTTTGGCAAATACAAATCCACGGACGGTCTTCCTTTACATTCGGCATTCTGATCAGGCGGGGCTTATGCCCCTGCCCGGTGCAAACCCTTATTGGGCCTGAGTATCTTGTTCCTGGCTGTTGCGACGGTAAATCATCAACAGGCCAAGCATGGTCAAATCGCCATGCAAATGTTCAATTTCGTCTACTGCCTTGGTAAACAGTGGCGCAAGCCCACCGGTTGCAACCACCTTGATGGTTTCAAGGCCCTGCTGTTGGCGAATACGCGCGAGCAACCCTTCGATCATCGAAACATAGCCCCAATACACGCCAGACTGCATGGCTTCAACGGTGTTTTTACCAACAACATTGCGCGGTGCTTCAATTGCGACCATCGGCAACTGGGCGGCGGCCATATGCAATGCCTTGATCGACAGATTTACGCCGGGCGCGATCACGCCGCCAAGATAGTCGCCGTTGTAATCAACAACGTCAAAGGTGGTCGCAGTCCCGAAATCGAGCACCACAAGTGGACCACCAAACAGCTTATGGGCGGCAACCGCATTGACTAGACGGTCAGCCCCAACTTCGCTTGGTCGGTCCATGATGATGTTCATATCCAGTTTAACATCCGGATCGCCAACCACCATCGGATCAACATTGAAATACCGACGACACAGGGTCTTTAAGCTAAATTCCGCCGCGGGTACCACCGTTGCGATAATCGCCCCGGAAATGGCATCAACCGGCACGTCTGAAAGCGTGAACAGATGATGCAGCCAAACGCCCAATTCATCGGCAGTACGTTCGGTTGTAGTCGAGCAACGCCATTGCCCCTTGATGGTATCTCCATCAAAGACAGCAAAAACGATATTTGTGTTCCCGGCATCAATCGCAAGCAACATGAAGCTTACACGCCTCCACTTCGCAGCAAGATATTATTCAATTTAGGCCCTGAAGAAAACTTCGCCAGCACCAATTCGATGCTCAAACCCGCTGCCTTCTCTTAGGATAAGGGAACCATCATCATCAAGTCCGACGAAAGTTCCCTGCAACTCGCGTTCTGTCAATCGGGCAACAACCGGCCCGCCAATGCCATATCCCCGTGTCAGCCACGCTTCGCGGATTGGCGTAAAGCCCTGCTGTTCCCAGATCGGCAACCAGTATGCAATACGTTCAACATAGACCGAAACAAGTTCACGAACCGAAACCGGTGCGCCAAGGGATGCAAGCGAGGTTGCCGGACGTTCGGAATCGTCTGGATAAAACGCCACATTCACCCCTGTCCCAATGACCAGATAGTCGGTCGACGACAGGTGATTGGATGCACTTTCAAGAAGAATACCGCAAATCTTGCGCCCATTGACCATCAGATCGTTGGGCCATTTGCAGTCGGGTCGGACCTGCATCCCCGTGACCGTTTCAATCGCCTCGGCCATGGCAACGGCAATCAGGAACGTCAGGCGCGCGGCCTCGGCAAGAGAACAGGTCGGACGCAGCAACAACGACGAATACAGGTTGCCCACCGGCGACGACCATGCCCGCCCGCGGCGACCGCGACCGGACGTTTGTGTTTTGGCTAAAACAAGGGCGCCACTCTGGGCGCCCTTGTCTGCGAGGCGTTTGGCCTCTTCATTTGTGTTGTCGACCGAGTCCAGTTGGTGAAGGTAGAAACCTTCTGGAAGACGGATCGTGTTCGACTTCATACTTACTGGCCGAACAGTGAGGCGGCAGCAATAGCTGCGCTATCCATCAACGGGTTCGGGAAGAAGACAAAGGCCAGAATGGCGATCGTGGCAACTGCCATGATAACGTTCATTTCTGTGCCATTGCGATCAAACCCTTCGACCGGCTCGTCGAAATACATGACCTTGATGATGCGCAGATAGTAGTACGCACTGACAACCGAGGTCACCAGACCAATGACAGCCAACGTCACAAGACCAGCATCAACGGCGGCCTTAAAGACATAGAACTTGCCAAAGAACCCGGCGAGCGGCGGAATACCCGCCATCGAGAACATCAAGATTGCAGTAATCGCCGCCATCAGCGGTTTGGTTTTGGCCAGACCGGCAAGATCGGTGATTTCCTCATTCATCCGGTCATTACGACGCATGCAGAGGATCACGGCAAACGTGCCCAGGTTCATCACAAGATAAATACCGAGATAAACCAGAACGCCGGTCACACCTTCCTCGGTGCCTGCGGCCAGACCGACAAGCGCAAACCCAACGTGACCGATGGACGAATAGGCCATCAGACGTTTGATGTTTTCCTGACGCAAGGCGGCAAACGAACCAACAAGCATCGACAGGATCGAGATCAGAACGATGATCTGCTGCCAGTCTGCAACAACGCCGCCAAACGGCCCAATCGCAACACGGACAAACAGTGCAAGACCCGCGATCTTTGGTGCAACCGCAAAGAAGGCCGTTACCGGGGTTGGGGCACCTTCATAAACGTCGGGCGTCCACATGTGGAATGGAACGGCGGAAATCTTGAAGCACAGACCGGCAAACATGAATGCCAGACCAACCATCGCACCAACCGGCAGATCACCGCCCGTAAGGGTATCGGCAAGAACTGCGAAATTGGTGGTTCCGGTAAAGCCATACACCATCGACATGCCATACAGCAGCATGCCCGAGGCAATCGAACCAAGGATAAAGTATTTCAAACCCGATTCTGTCGACCGGATCGTGTCACGGCGGATCGCAGCAACCACGTAAAGTGCCAGCGACTGCAATTCCAGACCAAGATACAGCGACATCATGTCGGATGCCGAAACCATCGCCATCATGCCAACTGTGGCAAGGGTGATCAGGATCGGAAACTCGAAACGTGCCATGTTTTCACGTTCGGCAAACTTCATCGACATGATGATGCCGACACTTGAGCCGATCAGGATCATGACTTTGCAGAACTGTGCAAAGGCGTCTGCGGTGAACTGGCCAAAGAAGGCAGGACCGCCCTCGCCCGTCACCACAAGGATGACGGTGATGATCTGGGCGGCAACGGCCAGCCAGGACACGGTACGGAACGCTTTGTCCTTGCCGGCGAAAACCCCAAGCATCAACAGAGCCAAGGCAGAGACTGCCATAAAGATTTCGGGCAGTGCGGCCCCGAGGTTGAGCATAGAAACTCCCATGATCATTCCCCTCAATTCACAGCCAGCTGGGCGGCACTTGCCGCGGCAGCTTGGGCCGTTTCGACCTGGTTGACGAGGTTCTCAACCGAGACATGCATGATGTCGAGGAAGGAGACCGGATAGACCCCCATCCAGACAACAACTATCACAAGCGGTGCAAACAGCAGCCATTCACGCGGGCTCAGATCGAGGATCGATTTGAGGTTATCCTTTGTCAGGGCCCCAAAGATAATCCGGCGATAGAGATAAAGCGCATAGGCAGCACCAAGGATCAGACCGGTTGCAGCAAAGAATGCGACCCAGGTATTGGCTTCGAACGCACCGAGCAACGTCAGGATTTCACCAACGAAACCGCCGGTACCCGGAAGACCAACAGATGCCATGGTAAAGAACATGAAGATCAGCGCGTAACTTGGCATGCGATGAACCAGACCGCCATAGGCGTCGATTTCGCGGGTGTGGATGCGGTCATAGACAACACCAACACACAGGAACAACGCGCCCGATACCACACCGTGGCTGAGCATCTGGAAGATCGAACCTTCGATACCGTGCTGATTAAAGGTGAAGGCACCGATCGTCACAATCCCCATATGGGCAACCGACGAATAGGCAATCAGCTTTTTCATGTCCTGCTGGGCAAGGGCCACCAGAGACGTATAGATGATTGCAACAATCGACAGGGTGAAGATCAGCGGTGCAAAGGTTTCAGACGCCAGTGGCATCATCGGCAACGAGAACCGAAGGAACCCGTAACCACCCATTTTCAAAAGCACGCCAGCCAGAATAACAGAACCAGCTGTTGGTGCTTCGACGTGGGCGTCCGGCAACCAGGTATGAACCGGCCACATCGGAACTTTCACCGCGAAGGATGCAAAGAAAGCCAGCCACAGCCACAACTGCATATTATAGTCGAACCCGTATGCCATCAGCGTCGGGATGTCGGTGGTGCCTGCTTCGAAATACATCGCGAGCAGCGCAACCAGCATCAGGACCGAGCCCAGAAGCGTATAAAGGAACAGCTTGAATGCAGCGTAAACGCGGCGCTGACCGCCCCAGACGCCGATGATGATAAACATCGGAATCAGGACGCCTTCGAAGAACAGATAGAACAGCAAACCGTCAAGCGAGCTGAACATACCGATCATCATCGTTTCAAGAACGAGGAAGGCGATCATGTATTCCTTCACGCGCTTTTGGATCGCTTCCCATGCCGACAGAATACAAATCGGGGTCAGGAAGGTCGCAAGCAGGACGAACAGAACGGAAATACCGTCCACGCCCATGTGATAGGAAATGTTCAGGCCCGGCATCCAGTCCGCCTGTTCGACGAACTGGAAGTCAGCAGTTGTTTTATCGAAGTTCACCCACAGCATCAAAGATACAAGGAAGGTGAACACCGACGTCCAAAGCGCAACTCCGCGGGAATTGCGGGCGACATTCGCCTCTTCACCATTGATGAACAGCAGCAGAACTGCGCCCAGCAACGGCAAGAAGGTGACGATCGAAAGAATTGGCCAATCACTCATCGCCCGTTAACCCATCTTCCAAATTGTGTAGGAGACCAGCGCAGCAATGCCAATCAGCATTGCAAATGCATAGTGATAGACAAAACCACTCTGAATGGCGCTGACGCGACGTGCGATGTTACGGCAGGCAGCAGCAACCCCATCAGGGCCACAACCATCAATGATCGCACCATCACCCGATTTCCATAAGCCATAGCCAAGTGCAAAGGCCGGTTTTACGAAAATCTTGTCGTAGAGTTCGTCGAAATACCATTTGTTCAGCACGAAGCGATACAGACCGTTGAAGGTGTTCGCAAGCGTGCGTGGCAGCGACGGAACAAGCTTGTACATCACAACCGCAATGGCAAAGCCGGTAATCATCGCAACAAACGGTGCCAGTTTAACCCAGCCTGGAACATGGTGTGCATTTTCAAGGGCTGTGTGGCCCTCGGCCATGAAGATCGCACCGTTCCAGAAGTTCAGCATTTCTTCGTAGTTGCCACCACCGAACCAGTCCTTGGCAAACCAACCGGCAAAGATCGCGCCGACAGCCAGGAACAGAAGCGGTGCTGTCATGACAGCCGGGCTTTCATGCACATGCGCCATGGTCCGTTCATCAGCACGCGGAGCACCAAAGAAGGTCATGAAGATCAAACGCCAGCTATAGAACGAGGTCATAAGGGCCGCAAGGATCCCTGCCCAGAAGGCATAAAGACCAACATTGGTATGGGCCGCATAGGCACTTTCGATGACCAGATCCTTGGAATAGAAGCCCGCAAGACCCGGAACACCGGTGATGGCCAGCGTACCGATCATCATCACGCCAAAGGTCAGCGGAACCATTTTCCAGATGCCACCCATTTTGCGCATGTCCTGTTCATCAGACATCGCATGAATGACCGAACCGGCCCCAAGGAACAGAAGCGCCTTGAAGAAACCATGTGTCATCAGGTGGAACACACCCGCAGAATAAGCCGACACACCGCAGGCAAAGAACATATAGCCGAGCTGCGAACAGGTCGAATAGGCAATGACGCGTTTGATGTCGTTCTGAACACAGCCGATGGTCGCGGCAAAGAAAGCCGTCGACGCACCAACAATGGTGACGATCATCAAGGTGGTTTCAGCATATTCAAAGATCGGCGACAGACGCGCGACCATGAACACACCAGCCGTCACCATGGTTGCCGCGTGAATAAGGGCGGAAACCGGGGTTGGGCCTTCCATTGCGTCAGGCAACCAAGTGTGCAGACCAAGCTGTGCCGATTTACCCATCGCACCGATAAACAGCAGGAAGCAGGTAATTTCCAAAGCCGAGAATTCATAACCAAGGAACATCAGCGTCGTGCCGGCGACTTCTTCGGCATTGCCAAAGATCACGTCGAACTGAACGCTATCAAACAGCACATAGACCGCAAAGATACCAAGGGCAAAGCCAAAGTCACCAACGCGGTTAACAAGGAATGCCTTGATCGCTGCGGCCGATGCCGACGGTTTGGAATACCAGAAACCGATCAGAAGGTAGGACGCAAGCCCCACACCTTCCCAACCAAAGAACAGCTGGATCAGGTTGTCGGCGGTAATCAGCATCAACATCGCAAAGGTGAACAAGCTGAGATACGCCATGAAGCGCGGCTTGTCCGGGTCATGCGACATATAGCCGATGGAATAGATGTGAACCATCGAGGAAACGCCGGTCACAACAATCAGCATAACACAGGTCAGCGTATCAATACGCAGCGCCCATGAGACATCAAAGTTGCCCGAGGTGATCCAGGTAAACAGTTCAATCGTCACCGGGTTGCCACCAAGGGCAACATCGACAAAGGCAAAGATCGAAATGATAAAGGAAATCACCACGCCGCAAACGGTGACAAGCTGTGCCACGCGGTCGGCGGAGGAAACACCATGATGGTGATGACCGTGCGCGTCATGCGGGGCATCTTTCGCGGTCGACATGGCGCCGACCAGCGTGATGGTCCCGGCAATGGCTGCCGCGATCAGGGGCAGGAATACAATCAACGGATACATATCTGCCTTACCCCTTCATCATGTTGATATCTTCAACCGCGATGGTGCCGCGGTTACGGAAGTAGACGACCAGGATCGCCAGACCAATTGCAGCTTCGGCCGCCGCAACCGTCAGAACGAAGATGGTGAAAACCTGACCGACGAGGTCGCCAAGGAACGACGAGAACGCCACAAAGTTGATATTGACCGCCAACAGCATCAGTTCGATCGACATCATGATGATGATGACGTTCTTACGGTTCATAAAGATGCCGAAGATCCCGAGTGTGAAAAGGATCGCCGCGACGGTCAGATAATGTGCAAGACCGATTTCCATCAGATCCCCCTTCCGACCGGAACTTTTTTGATTTCAAGCGTATCAGCGCGGGTACGCTTGACCTGCTCGGAGATTTTCTGACGGCGGACACCTTCACGATGACGCAGCGTCAAAACAATTGCGCCAATCATCGCAACAAGCAGAACCAGTCCAGCCGACTGGAAGATGTATGCGTAATCGGTATAGATCAAACGACCAAGTGCCTCGACATTACCGACCCCTGCGGGCGTTGGTTGGGCAAGAACCGCAACCGCCTCGTCGGTCAGCGTCCATCCGGCACCGACAAACGCCAGTTCGACGAACAGAACAACCGCGATCAGAACCCCGATCGGCAGGTAGTTCAGGAAACCCTGGCGCATTTCAACAAAGTTGATGTCCAGCATCATCACGACGAACAGGAACAGAACCGCGACCGCGCCGACATAGACGACGACGAGCAGCATGGCGAGAAACTCAGCACCCAGCAGGACGAAAAGCCCGGCTGCGTTAAAGAATGTCAAGATCAGCAACAGTACCGAATGCACCGGGTTGCGAACGGTCACAACCGCTGTCGCGGACAGAACCGCGATGGTAGCAAACAGGTAAAAAGCCAAAGCCTGTACGACCATAAGGTACCCCCTTGGCGAATCGTTGCCGCCCCATTGGCAAACAACGATCCATGAACTCTCTTTATAACGATCAGACGCGACACTTACCGATAAGGTGCGTCTGCCTCCAATCGTGCAGCAAGCTCGGCTTCCCAGCGCTCGCCGTTTTCGAGAAGCTTGTCTTTGTCATAAAGAAGCTCCTCGCGGTTTTCGGTTGCGAACTCAAAGTTCGGACCTTCGACGATGGCATCCACTGGGCAGGCTTCTTCGCAGAAACCGCAATAGATGCATTTCGTCATATCAATGTCGTAGCGGGTTGTACGACGTGAACCATCGTCACGCGGCTCTACCTCAATGGTAATGGCCTGTGCCGGGCAAATTGCTTCACACAGTTTACATGCAATGCAGCGCTCTTCGCCGTTCGGGTAGCGGCGCAGGGCATGTTCACCACGGAAACGCGGGCTCAGCGGGCCTTTCTCATACGGGTAGTTCAGCGTCACTTTTGGCTTGAACATATATTTCAAGGTGAGCGCCATACCCGATACGAGTTCCGCGAGCAGGAAGCTCCGGGCCGTCCGATCAATAAATGACATCGTTTACCTCTCTCTTTCCGATGCGCGGCGATCAGGCCGGGACCTTGTCAAAAACTACCAGGAACGTAGCAACGAGCATGACCCAGGCAAACGACAGCGGCAGGAAGATTTTCCAACCCAGACGCATCAGCTGGTCATAACGGTAACGCGGGAATGTTGCACGGACCCAAAGGAAGATGAACAGAACGAAACAGATCTTCAGAATGAACCAGATCGCTCCCGGGATGAAGTCAAGGAACGGCAACGGTGCGGTCCAGCCCCCCAGGAACAGAACAGCACACAGGCCGCTCATCAGGATCATGTTGGCGTATTCACCCAAGAAGAACAGCGCAAAGGTCATTGCCGAATAATCGACGTTATAGCCTGAAACCAGTTCTGCTTCCGCTTCGGGAAGGTCAAACGGTGCGCGGTTGGTTTCTGCCAGGATGGACACGATGAAGACGATGAACATCGGGAAGTGATAGACAAAGTTCCACTCCCATACGCCGCCAATCTGGCCGCGGACGATGTCGCTCAGGTTCAGCGAGCCGGTTGTAAGCAGAACCGAGATGATGATCAGGCCAATCGAAATCTCGTACGAGACCATTTGGGCGCCAGAACGCAGCGCGCCGAGGAATGCGTATTTGGAGTTCGAAGCCCAACCGGCCATCACGATGCCATAGACACCCAGCGAAGAAATCGCGAACAGGTACAGAATACCAACGTTCAAATCTGCCAGAACCATGCCCTCGTCGAACGGAATAACCGCCCAGGCAATAATGGCCAGAATGAAGGTCAGCATCGGGGCGATGATGAACACGCCCTTGTTTGCACTTGTCGGAATGATTGTTTCTTTCAGAAACAGCTTCAGACCATCGGCAAGCGGTTGCAAAAGGCCAAACGGCCCCACAACGTTCGGGCCCTTACGGAGCTGAATAGCACCGATAACCTTACGCTCAGCGTAGGTCAGATAGGCGACAGCAACCAGCAGCGGGACCACAATCGCCAAAATCTTGGCGACGATCCAGACAAGTGGTTCAATATATCCGTCCCAAAGAAGTTCCATCGGTCAAACCGTATCTTTTGCGTTTCGTCCCTGAATTGGGACACCCCCTTGCGGAATAGGCGACGATCAAATCGCCGCCCCCCTTACTCAGGCAACCTTCTCGGCAGCCGCATCTTTGACAAAGGCCTCAGTACATTTGGCCATCGTCACCGATGCACGGCTGATCGGGTCGGTCATATAGAAATTGCGAACCGGGGACATAAAGCCATCTGACTTCATCTCACCTGCTTTACCGAAATCGGTCCATTCGGCCTTGGTCGGAACGTTCAGTGACGCGAAGGTCGGGCTGAGTTCCACCATGCGCGCGCGAACGGCATCGATATTGTTGTACGGCAGGGTTTTGTCCAACGCACCGGAAAGTGCCCGAACAATCGACCAATCCTCACGTGCATCACCACGCGGGAAGACTGCGCGCCAGCCCTGCTGGGCGCGGCCTTCGGTGTTGACGTAAGTTCCGTTCTTTTCGGTATAGGCAGCACCGGGCAAAATCACGTCCGCTGCCTGCGCACCGGCATCCCCCATCGCACCCTGGTAAATGACAAATGCCTTTTCCAGTTTGCTCATGTCGACTTCGTCGGCACCCAACAGATAAACAACTTCAACAGCGCCTTTTGACGCGCCATCGAGGATGTCGTTGGTTGCCAGACCGCCCTCACCCGGGACAAATCCCAGATCAAGACCACCGACACGCGATGCTGCGGTATGGAGAACGTTAAAGCCGTTCCACTCACCGGCAACCATGCCGAATTTCTCGGCAATTGCGCGGGTTGCGGCCAGAACAGCATCACCATCTTCACGGTTCAGAGCACCCATGCCGACGATGATCATCGGTTTATCGGCGGCTTTAAGAACCTTGGCGAAGTCGTTCTTGCCATCAAGAATTTCGGCAAGGGTTTCCGGACCGGCACCAAGATAATCGTTCTTGTAGGTCGGATCCCACTTCTCGCCGATGATACCAACGCGGAAATCACCGTTGGTCGCACGCCAGCGCTTACGCAGGCGGGAATTGATGATTGGTGCTTCGGCGCGCACATTTGCGCCAACGATCAGGCAGGCGTCTGCCTCTTCGATGCCAGCAATCGTGGTGTTAAAGATATAAGAGCTGCGCGGACCGCCGACTTTTGATCCGTCCTGACGACAATCAATGTTCGCAGAACCAAGGCTGCCCATCAGATCTTTAAGCGCCGTCATCGATTCACAATCGACCGTATCCCCGGCAATGGCGGCAATCTTTTTGCCATCCAGACCGGAAACCTTGGCTTTGATCGCGGCAAAGGCTTCGTCCCAGCTTGCCGGAACAAGCTTGCCATCAACACGGACATAAGGACGGTCGAGACGCTGACGTTTCAGGCCATCAATGGCGTAACGGGTTTTGTCCGAAATCCATTCTTCGTTCACGTCTTCGTTGATGCGCGGCAGAACACGCATAACTTCGGAGCTGCGCGCATCAATGCGAATGTTCGAGCCAACCGCATCCATAACGTCGATGCTGTCGGTTTTCTTCAATTCCCAAGGACGGGCGGTGAACGCATATGGTTTGGAGGTCAAGGCACCGACCGGGCAAAGGTCAATCAGGTTGCCCGAAAGTTCGGAGTTGATCGATGCTTCGATGTAAGGCCCGACTTCGGTATCTTCGCCGCGATAAACAGCACCCATGGTGCCAACACCGGCGACTTCCTCGGAGAAGCGCACGCAACGGGTACAGTGAATGCAACGGGTCATGATCGTTTTAACGATCGGGCCCAGTTCCTTGTCCTTCACGGCACGCTTTTTCTCGGCATAACGTGAAGAATCAAAACCATAGGCCATGGCCTGATCCTGAAGGTCACATTCGCCACCCTGGTCACAAATCGGGCAATCAAGCGGATGGTTAATCAGCAGGAATTCCATCACGCCATTACGCGCTTTTTTAACCAGATCAGAATCGGTTTTAATCACCATTCCATCTGCTGCAGGCATGGCACAGGATGCGACCGGTTTTGGCGCGCGTTCCATTTCAACCAGGCACATACGGCAATTGCCGGCGATTGACAGGCGTTCGTGATAGCAGAAACGCGGGATTTCCTTACCGGCCTCTTCACAGGCCTGAAGGACTGTCGCCCCGGCTTCTACTTCAACTTCTATACCGTCAACTGTTAGTTTCGGCATGTCTCAATCCCTCTCAACAGGTCCTTCTCAGGCCGCGATCCTCGCGCGATATTCCTTAATCCGACGTTCCATTTCGGGACGGAAATGACGGATAAGGCCCTGAATTGGCCATGCAGCAGCATCGCCAAGCGCACAAATGGTATGGCCTTCGACCTGTTTGGTCACATCCCACAACAGATCAATTTCATCAAGCGTAGCCTCGCCGCGGACCATACGCGTCATCATGCGCATCATCCAACCGGTACCTTCACGGCACGGCGTGCACTGGCCACAGCTTTCATGTTTGTAGAATTCCGACAGACGCGCGATGGCATAGACAATGTCAGTTGACTTATCCATGACAATCACAGCCGCCGTCCCCAGACCCGAGCCCACTTCACGCAGGCCATCAAAGTCCATCAGCACGTCGTCACAAACGTCTTTAGGCATCAGCGGAACAGACGAGCCACCCGGAATAACCGCCAGAAGGTTATCCCAGCCGCCGCGAACACCGCCGCAATGCTTTTCGATCAGTTCACGCAACGGAATGCTCATGGCCTCTTCGACGGTGCACGGCTTTTCGACGTGACCGGAAATGGCAAAAAGCTTGGTGCCGTGATTGTTCTCGCGGCCGAAGCTTGAGAACCACGAACCGCCCCGACGCAAAATGGTCGGAACCGCAGCAATGGATTCAACGTTGTTCACCGTGGTCGGGCAACCATAAAGGCCCGAGTTCGCCGGGAATGGTGGTTTTAGGCGCGGCTGACCTTTTTTACCTTCGAGGCTTTCGATCAATGCGGTTTCTTCGCCGCAGATGTAAGCACCGGCACCAAGATGCAGGTAAATGTCAAAGTCCCAACCCGACCCACAGGCATTTTTACCAACGAGCCCTGCTTCATATGCCTGATCAATGGCAAGCTGAAGATTGGAGGCTTCGTGATAGAACTCACCACGGATATAGATGTAAGCCGCATGCGCATTCATCGCGAAGCTGGCCAGAAGGCACCCTTCGATCAGAGTATGCGGATCATTACGCATGATCTCACGGTCTTTACAGGTGCCCGGCTCGCCCTCATCGGCATTAACCACGAGGTAGCTTGGACGACCATCAGATTCTTTGGGCATGAACGACCATTTAAGGCCGGTCGGGAAACCGGCACCGCCACGACCACGCATCCCCGATGATTTCATTTCATCGATGATCCAGTCGCGACCTTTTTCGATCAAACCCTTTGTACCATCCCAGTTCCCACGTGACTGCGCGCCCTTAAGGCCGAAGTCCTGAAAACCATAAAGGTTGGTAAAGATACGATCCTTATCCTGCAGCATATCAGGCGTCCCCTTTGCTTGCATCGGCGTCCTGCGGTGCAGCACCGCAACCACAGAATGCTTTCAGAACCTTCGGACCATCAATCGGCTCGCAGCCTTTACGGCCACTTTGCGGACCGACTTTTGGCTTTTCACCCTTTTTGAGGGCATCAAGGATGGCCTTGGTCGTATCTGCGGTCAGGTCTTCGTAATAATCGTCGTTGATCTGCATCATCGGTGCGTTAACACACGCGCCAAGGCACTCAACTTCGATCATGGTGAACTGACCGTCTTGCGTCGTTTCGCCAACACCAATGCCGAGTTCCTTTTTACAGGTATCGACAACGTCGGCAGAACCGCGAAGCCAGCACGGCGTTGTGGTGCAGACCTGGATGAAATTCTTACCCACGGGGGCAAGGTTATACATCGTATAGAAGGTCGCAACCTCATAGACACGAATGGCAGGCATTTCGAGCATGTCGGCAAGGTAGTCCATTGCGACTGTCGGAACCCAATTGCCTTCGGTCTGACGCTGTGCCAGATCAAGCAACGGCATGACAGCACTTTGCTGGCGGCCTTCCGGATACTTGGCGATGATCTTTTTCGCTTTATCCAGGTTTTCTGGCGTAAAGGCGAAGCTGACAGGCTGAAGCTCTTTCGGAGCTGGTCTTCTCAAATGGCTCATCGGTCAATCTCACCGAACACGATATCTAGCGACCCGATATTTGCAACGACGTCGGCCAGCATGTGGCCTTTTGACATGAAGTCGATGCCTTGAAGGTGCGGGAACCCCGGGGCGCGGATTTTGCAACGATACGGACGGTTCGAGCCATCCGAAACAAGATACACACCAAACTCGCCTTTAGGTGCCTCGACCGCGGCATAGCATTCGCCAGCCGGAACGTGGAACCCTTCGGTAAAGAGTTTGAAGTGATGAATAAGGGCTTCCATCGAACGCTTCATCTGCGCGCGCGACGGCGGTGCCACTTTGTTGTTCTGAACAATTACAGGACCATCAGGCATATTCTTGACGGCCTGCTTGATGATTTTCAGAGACTGCCACATTTCTTCGAAACGCACGAGGAAACGGTCATAGCAGTCACCGTTCTTGCCGACCGGAATGTCAAAATCGAAATCTTCGTACGAGTCATAAGGCTGCGACTTGCGAAGATCCCATGCCAGACCGGATGCCCGAATATTCGGGCCGGTAAAGCCCCAATCAAGCGCCTCTTCGGCGGTCACGGTTCCGATATCAACCGTACGCTGTTTAAAGATACGGTTGCCGGTAAGAACGCGATCAAAATCATTGAGGAAAACGTCAAACTGATCAGCCCAGGCATCGATGTCTTCAAGCAAGCCAGCCGGAAGATCGACAGCAACACCGCCCGGACGGAAATAGTTGGCGTGAAGACGGGCACCACAGGCGCGCTCATAGAATTCCATGAGCTTTTCACGTTCTTCAAAGCCCCATAGAAGCGGCGTCATCGCACCAACGTCGAGCGCAAATGCCGTCATGTTCAGAATATGGTTCAGGATACGGCCGATTTCGGCGTACAGAACACGGATATACTGAGCACGTTTGGGAACTTCGACGCCCATCAGCTTTTCGATGGCCAGGCAATAAGCATGCTCCTGGTTCATCGGTGCGACATAGTCGAGGCGGTCGAAATACGGTGTTGCCTGAATATAGGTTTTATATTCGATCAGCTTTTCCGTACCACGGTGCAAAAGGCCAATATGGGCATCCGCACGTTCAATGACCTCGCCGTCCATTTCCAGGACCAGGCGCAGAACCCCGTGAGCCGCAGGGTGCTGCGGACCGAAGTTCATGGTCATATTTTTGATTTTTTGTTCGGACATCAGGCCTTGCCCTCCGCCTTTTCATCGCCCGGAAGAACATTCTGGATGCCTTCCCATGGGCTTTCGAAATCGAAATTGCGGAAATCCTGAACCAGTTTGACCGGCTCATAGACGACGCGCTTCTGCTCATCATCATAACGAACTTCGACATAGCCGGTCAGCGGGAAATCCTTACGCAGCGGATGACCTTCAAAACCGTAATCGGTCAGGAGACGACGGGGATCGGGATGACCGGCAAAGAAGATACCGTACATATCCCACGTTTCGCGCTCAAACCAGTCGGCGGCGCTGAAAAGCGAGACACAGCTTGGTACCGGGATTTCTTCGTCGGTACGTACCTTAACGCGGATGCGCAGGTTATGCTTAAGCGACAGCATGTGGTACACGACATCAAAACGCTCAGCGCGTTCCGGATAATCCGCACCACAAACGTCGATAAGCTGCTTGAACAAGCAGCCGGTATCGTCCCGAAGGAAGGTCAGAACTTTTAGAATGTCATCGCGCTTGGCAATGACGGTCAACTCGCCGTAACGAATCTCGGTTTCGAGAATTTCGTTTGCAAGCTGGGACACCACAAGATCTTTAAGATCTTTCAATGCGGCGCTGTTATCGCTGAGCAGTTCGCTCATGCAAGCCCCCTATTACGGATCAGCGTGTCAAAACACCAGTTCGGCGGATTTTCTTTTGCAACTGCATCACGCCGTAAATCAGCGCTTCGGCTGTCGGCGGGCACCCCGGAACATATACGTCAACCGGAACAACACGATCACAACCGCGCACCACCGAATAGGAATAGTGATAGTAACCGCCGCCATTGGCGCACGACCCCATCGAAATAACCCAGCGCGGCTCTGCCATCTGGTCATAGACCTTACGCAGTGCCGGGGCCATTTTGTTGGTCAGTGTACCAGCAACGATCATGACGTCTGACTGACGCGGGCTTGGGCGGAAGACAAGACCATACCGGTCAAGGTCATAACGCGACGCAGCCGAATGCATCATCTCAACAGCACAGCATGCCAGACCAAAGGTCATTGGCCACATCGAACCAGTGCTTGCCCAGCTTGCGAGCTTGTCAAGATTGGCAAGGACAAAGCCCTTGTCGTTCATCTCGTCAAACACGCCCTTAAGCAGGGTATCCTGATCCGCGCCGGGTGCCAGGGATGCGCCTGTATTGGTGCTCACTCCCATTCCAAAGCTCCCTTCTTCCATTCGTAGATAAATCCGACCGTCAGAACGGCCAGGAAGATCACCATCGAAACGAAGCCGAATGTGCCGATATCACCGAGGGTAACAGCCCACGGGAACAGGAACGCGACTTCAAGGTCGAAAATAATGAACAAGATTGCAACCAGATAGAACCGCACGTCAAACTTGATGCGCGCGTCTTCGAACGGCGCAAAACCGCACTCATATGCGGACAGTTTTTCGACATCCGGTGCCTGTTTGGCAAGAACCAGCGACGCGATGATGATTACCGCCGAAAGACCGACGGCGATCCCGATAAACACCAGGATCGGAAGATATTCCGAAAGAAGCTCTTGCATCTCTCTGACCTCTCAAGAACAGGCCTTCTGACCCGACCAGGTCCCCACCTGGCCAATATCGGCGCACCATAGCGTATGCACCGCACAAGTTCCAGACATTCGAACAGTTTGACCCGCCTTAAGTCCAGAAACTTTCTAATCTTTTCGTACCGTTTACTATCGTCCGATATCGGGCCGCGCATCGATATGATCAAGACCCAATCGTGCGAAGCAACGTTAGCAACACATGAAAAGGCGATCGCGGAAAAGACGAAACGCCCGATAAAAGGCAACAGATGAAGGGTCATGGCGCGAGCGACGAGACTTGAACTCGCGACCTCCGGCGTGACAGGCCGGCGCTCTAACCAACTGAGCTACGCCCGCAAAATGACCATCATTCGGCGCGCCTTTGTTAGACCACACCCAAAACCAAGTCAAGCAGCTAGCAGTGTTTTCAACCCTTTCGACATTTAGGCGCGCCAACATCACCCTGTGAATGACAATTTCGCCTCCTTTTGTACTGAATTAACCCTTTCTGCACATTTTACGCCCTCAATTCGTTTGGGGTTTTGCATTGGGGCGTCAGCTTTTATAGAATTGTTGACAAATTTCTCCTATCTTACGGTGCGATAGGGGCAAGTTCGAACATCCCACAACTGATTTCGAACAGAGTCATTAGGACGGAGAAGACCACTCGTGGGGCGCGTTAAAGAAGAATACAGATCACTGGCCGGTCCTGAGAAAGCTGCGATTCTCATGCTCGCACTTGGCGAAGAACACGCGACCAAAATGTTCAGCATGATGGATGATGAGGAAATCAAGGAGATTTCCCAAACCATGTCGAGCCTTGGCACCATCGGGTCCAACATCGTTGAACGCCTGTTTGTCGAATTTGCAGATCAGCTTTCTTCAACCGGCTCGCTTGTCGGCTCGTTTGATACAACCGAACGCCTGCTCTCGAAAGTTCTGTCCGAAGACCGTGTTAACGGCATCATGGAAGAGATCCGCGGCCCTGCGGGTCGCACCATGTGGGACAAGCTCAACAACGTTAACGAAGCCGTTCTGGCAAATTACCTTAAGAACGAATACCCGCAGACAGTCGGCGTTGTGCTCTCAAAGCTTAAACCCGGCCACTCTGCGGCCGTGCTGTCGCTTTTGCCGGAAAACTTCTCGATGGAAGTTATCATGCGTATGTTGCGCATGGAAGCCGTGCAGAAAGAAGTCCTCGACAATATCGAGAAAACGCTTCGCACCGAGTTCATGTCCAACCTTGCGCGCGGTTCGCGCGGGGATAACCACGAACTTATGGCCGATATCTTCAACAGCCTTGATCGACAGAGTCAGGACCGGTTCCTTACCGCACTTGAGGAACGTAACCGTGACTCTGCGGAAAAGATCAAAGCCCTCATGTTCACCTTCGAAGACCTTGCACGCCTGGACAACAACGGTGTTCAGACCCTGCTGCGTCAGGTGGAAAAAGACAAACTGGCCTTGGCACTCAAAGGATCGACCGATCAGATGCGCGACCTGTTCTTCAAGAACATGTCCGAACGTGCAGGCAAGATGATGCGCGAAGACATGGACGCACAGGGGCCTGTCCGCCTGTCGGATGTCGAAGAGTCGCAAATGATGATTGTGCAACTGGCCAAGGAACTGGCGGCACAGGGCCAGATCGTTATTTCCGAAGGCGGCGGCGAAGACGAAATGGTCTATTAAGCCCCGCGGCCACGTCAAAACAATTTTACAAAGGACAGCCTTGCGCTGTCCTTTTTCTTTTATGCATCGTCAACAACGGCTAAGACTGTTTTGCGCGCAGCCTGCCCCTGCCCACCATTCCACTTGTGTGCTTTGATTATCCAATGATGACGTTCGGGACCGGGTCGGTAATCGACTTGATTTCCCAACGCAGGCGGTTCTGCCCACCAACCTTGGTGAACTCATCTGCGTTATGGCTTCGAATGCCAGCAGACGTCCGAACTTCAATCTTGCCCGTCATTTGATAGCCCAATGCCGTCAGGCGCTCCTCATAACGATCAGGAACGAACCCGCCACGAATTTCGACGGTATTGGAGTCTGTGTAAAAGAACATCTCGAGAATGCGGGAATTGCGGCGCACAAAGACAAAGCTTTTGTCACGCATGATATTGCTGCGGCGTTCATAAACGATGTTGAACACCCCGCGCCCGTTGTACGTTAGCTGCCGCACACCGGAATCGCGTTTCAGGTCGGCCAAAACAACTGAGACCTTTTCCTTTTCCGCATCGGCATCAAGAGTGCCATCCAAAAGGCCCTCTGTGATGGTTGGCTGCACAAGCAAGCCCCGATAGCTCAGCCGATAATCACCGTTGCGCTCCATACTGAGATCAATGGTGAAGGCTTCGGGGAGATAACAGCCAACAAGGACCACAGGCATCAACAGCGCCAGCAGGAAGCTCCTGAGGCGTCGTAGAGCGACTTTGCCGCCCAGTGACGAAAGATCCCGGCAAAACGGCGTGAGCCACGTTGAAATCAGCTTGGATTGACGGTCGTTCATTATGGTTATTTTCCAATTCCCCATGGCCATAAGGGCAAGATTGCCTGTCAGGCTAGCAAGCGTCAACTTTTACAGTCATTTACACCGGCCCGCGCCATGGACAGCACCCAACACTCCATAGATCCGATTCGCTAGACCGAACGCGATTTGCACAGCTGCGCCGCAAGAAACATTGCACCGCGGCACTTTGGGCCTAGAACCCTTTTGAACCATACACTTTCTCCATGACGCGCCGCAGGATATCCTGATGCCAGCTCACGCACGAAATGGACTTGGGCCATTAAGGCATGGCAGCTTTGGACCCTGCTTTCCAAGATGGCGTTACGTGTGGGAAGACGGGAATTATCGGGGATGTGAAACAGGCAAAGAAAAAGGCACCCTTTAGGGGTGCCTTAATCGTGGTGGGTGATGAGAGATTCGAACTCCCGACCCTCTCGGTGTAAACGAGATGCTCTAACCAGCTGAGCTAATCACCCGATGTTCCCGCGCTGTATTCTGCGGAAGCGGGGCGGAACTTAGCATGCTTTTTGCAAAAAGCAATCGATACATTTCAGAAAATTGAAACTTCTATTTCAAGGGTACTTAACATTGCCACATGGTCAACCGTGGCACCCTGTTTTACGCGTTTTACAGCAGAAAACGGCGCAATATCAAAACAGCCCGAAACGAATTTGACGACGATGTGATTCGATCAAAAACAGACAAATAAAAAAGGCACCCTTTAGGGGTGCCTTAATCATGGTGGGTGATGAGAGATTCGAACTCCCGACCCTCTCGGTGTAAACGAGATGCTCTAACCAGCTGAGCTAATCACCCGATGTTTCCGCGCTATTTTGCGAAAGCGGGCGGAACATAGCATGGATTTTAGAAAAAGCAATGCCGGTGACTGATGTCACCGGCATTTTTATTCAAAACATCGCCAAACTTAGTTGACGGCGTCTTTAAGGCCTTTACCAGCCTTGAATTTCGGCTGTTTCGATGCCGGGATGTCGATTTCTTCACCGGTGCGCGGGTTGCGACCTTTTGAAGCAGCGCGAGCAGCGACAGCGAAGGTACCGAAACCAACCAGACGAACTTCGTCGCCGGATTTCAAAGAATCGGTGATGGAATCGAAAACAGCATCAACTGCCTTAGCGGCGTCAGCTTTTGAAAGATCGGCTTTAGCAGCTACACTTCCAACGAGATCGTTTTTATTCACTTCCTGGCCCCCTTGTTTGGACGTTCGGAGTTATGAGGAAATTTGGTTTGCCCCAAACCTGTTGCATGGGCAGTGTAAGCAGGTCGCAAACATCTCGTCAATGCGAGAGACGCAGTTTTCTGCGGTTTCTGACGTTTTTTTCGATTTTTTGCACTTTACACTCCCCCAGACATAGACCTTTGTCGATTCTTGGCCAAAGTTATCCACAGAAAAAGGGGAGCAACCATGCTGCTCCCCTTTGATTTCTGCCAGTTCGGGCGTTTATTAATGCGTGGTCACACCACCAACATCCGATTCTTCGTCGTCTTTGGATTTGACGACAACGTCATCGACGCCCTCTTCCCACTCAATCGGCACCAGCGGATTGACCAGTGCGTGGCTGAGAACCTCGTCGACATGCGACACCGGAATGATTTCCATACCGCGTTTAACGTTATCGGGAATCTCTTCGAGATCCTTTTCGTTTTCCTGCGGGATCAGGACAACTTTCACCCCGCCGCGCAATGCGGCCAGAAGTTTTTCTTTCAAACCACCAATCGGAAGAACACGACCACGCAAGGTGACCTCGCCTGTCATGGCGACATCTTTGCGCACCGGATTTCCTGTTAGAACCGAAACAACCGACGTCACCATGCCAACACCAGCGGACGGACCGTCTTTTGGTGTTGCACCCTCGGGAACGTGAACGTGAATGTCACGTTTCTGGAACAGGGTCGGCTTGATGCCAAAGTCTACGGCACGCGAGCGCACGAACGATGTCGCGGCCTGAATCGATTCAGTCATGACCTCACCGAGCTTACCGGTGGTTTTCATGTTGCCTTTGCCCGGTACAGTGACCGATTCAATCTGCAACAGATCGCCACCAAATTCGGTATAGGCAAGACCGGTAACAACACCGACCTGATCTTCACCCTCGGTTGCGCCATAGCGGAACTTACGGATCCCGGCATATTTACCAAGGGTCCGCGGGGTTACACGCACAGATTTGATGCTTTCGAGCAAAATCCGCTTGGTCGCCTTACGGGCAAGACGGGCCAGTTCACGTTCAAGACTACGGACCCCGGCTTCGCGGGTGTAGTAACGGATCAGATCACGCAACGCGTCATCCGAAATGCTCCACTCATCCTTTTTCAGGCCGTTATCCTTGACCTGTTTAGGAATCAGGTGACGCTTGGCGATTTCGACCTTCTCGTCCTCGGTATACCCCGAAAGACGAATGACCTCCATACGGTCCAACAGCGGCTGCTGCATCCGAAGCGAGTTCGCCGTGGTGACGAACATGACATCAGAAAGATCGTAATCGACTTCAAGATAGTGATCGTTAAAGGTCGAGTTCTGTTCCGGATCGAGCACCTCAAGCAATGCCGACGCAGGGTCGCCACGGAAATCCGATCCCATTTTTTCAATCTCATCGAGAAGGAAAAGCGGGTTCGAATATTTGGCTTTTTTCATGCCCTGCACGATCTTGCCCGGCATGGACCCGATATAGGTCCGGCGGTGACCGCGGATTTCAGACTCATCACGTACGCCACCAAGTGACATCCGCACAAAGCTGCGACCTGTCGCATTGGCCATTGATTTACCAAGCGAGGTTTTACCAACGCCGGGAGGACCAACAAGACACAGGATCGGGCCTTTGACTTTTTTGGTGCGCGCCTGAACGGCTAAATACTCAAGGATGCGTTCCTTGACCTTTTCCAGACCAAAATGATCCTTATCCAGAACCTTTTTCGCCTTTTTCAGGTCGTGCGACACACGAGAACGCTTGTTCCACGGAATAGACACCATCCAGTCAAGATAGTTGCGCACCACGGTGGCTTCTGCCGACATCGGGCTCATATTGCGCAGTTTCTTGAGTTCGGCTTCGGCCTTTTCCTTTGCCTCTTTGGGCATTTTGGCTTTGTTCAGCTTCTCTTCGAGTTCAGAAGCTTCATCCTTGCCGTCTTCACCCTCGCCCAGTTCTTTCTGAATGGCTTTAAGTTGCTCATTCAAATAGTACTCGCGCTGGGTTTTTTCCATCTGGCGTTTGACGCGGTTGCGGATCTTCTTTTCGACCTGCAGCACACCGATTTCGGATTCCATGAACCCGAAAATACGTTCCAGACGGTCACCAACAAGGGCGGTTTCCAGAAGTTCCTGTTTTTCGGAAATCTTAAGCGACAGGTGCGATGCAACCGTGTCAGCAAGCTTCGCTGGTTCTTCGATCTGATTGACCGAAACCAGGACTTCTGGCGGAATTTTCTTGTTGAGTTTGATGTACTGTTCGAACTGTGTGACCACAGAACGGGCAAGGGCCTCGAGTTCGCTGTCGTCTTCGTCAGCATCCTCACGCACGCCAGCATGGGCCTGGAAGAATTCCGGATTATCAACGTATCCCGAAATTTCGGCGCGTTTACCGCCTTCGACCAATACCTTTACCGTGCCATCCGGCAGCTTGAGAAGCTGCAGAACAGTTGCAACAGTACCAACTTCATAGAGATCTTCGACTGCCGGATCATCAAGACCGGCGTCTTTCTGTGTGACAAGCAGGATCTGCTTGTCTTCGCGCATGACATCTTCGAGCGCACGCACAGACTTTTCACGTCCCACAAACAGGGGGACAATCATGTGCGGGAACACGACAATGTCGCGCAACGGCAGCACCGGATATATTTCGCCACGCGCTAATTCGACCATTATGTTCTATTCCCTAATCTGAGCCAAAACGTTGCTGCGGTCCTGCTTTAGGCCCCGCCAGCAACGCGAACATTCAGAAGATAATCTGAAATTCCCGCACCGCAATAGGTTGCCGGTGCGGGAAATTGATATCAGGCAGAGTGCTCGACACCTTCTTGACGTTCCGCATGGATCAGCAATGGTTTTGCTTTTCCTTCGACAACATCAGCACTGATGACGATTTCCTCGACACTTTCGAGGGTTGGCAGGTCGAACATGGTATCAAGCAAGATGCCTTCCATGATCGACCGCAAGCCACGTGCACCGGTTTTACGTTGAATCGCCTTCTCGGCAATTGCTTTGAGCGCATCGGTCTGGAAGGTCAGTTTAACGTCTTCCATATCGAACAGACGCTCATACTGCTTGATCAACGCGTTTTTCGGCTCGGTCAGGATCTGGACCAAAGCATCATCGTCGAGATCTTCAAGCGTTGCCAAAACCGGCAGACGACCAATGAATTCCGGGATAAGACCGAATTTCAAAAGATCTTCCGGCTCGACACCGCGCAAGACATCCCCCGTGCGCCGCTCTTCAGGGCTACGAACATCGGCACCAAAGCCAATTGCGCTACCCTTGCCACGCTGCGAGATCACCTTATCGAGGCCCGCAAATGCGCCACCTACGATGAACAGGATGTTGGTCGTGTCGACCTGGAGGAATTCCTGTTGCGGATGTTTCCGGCCACCCTGCGGCGGCACAGAGGCAACAGTGCCTTCCATGATCTTCAGCAATGCTTGCTGGACGCCCTCGCCCGAAACATCACGCGTAATCGACGGATTGTCCGACTTGCGCGAGATTTTGTCGACTTCGTCAATATAGACGATGCCGCGCTGGGCGCGTTCGACGTTGTAGTCTGCAGCCTGCAACAGCTTAAGAATGATGTTCTCGACATCTTCACCGACATAACCGGCTTCGGTCAGTGTCGTGGCATCCGCCATGGTGAAGGGAACATCAAGAATCCGTGCCAAGGTCTGGGCCAGAAGCGTTTTACCGCAACCGGTCGGACCCACCAGCATGATATTGGATTTTGCCAGTTCGATATCTTCGTTCTTGCTGGCGTGATGCAGACGCTTGTAATGGTTGTGAACCGCGACCGAGAGAACTTTTTTCGCATGGCCCTGACCAATGACATAGTCATCAAGGACCTTGCAAATCTCTTGCGGAGAAGGCACCCCGTCAGCCGATTTGACGAGATGGGTTTTGTGCTCTTCGCGGATGATGTCCATGCAAAGCTCTACGCATTCATCACAGATGAATACGGTTGGACCGGCGATGAGCTTGCGAACCTCGTGCTGGCTCTTTCCACAGAAAGAACAGTACAGAGTGTTCTTGGAGTCCCCGCTATTCGATTTGCTCATACAAACCCCAATTACGTTTGACGTTATCTTTTATCGCCATGTTAGCCGGTAAACGATACCGATCTCAACGTTTAATCTGCGCTTTTCGGCCATTTGGCTACTTGATTGATATGGGATCGCCATTGTGGTTGCGAAACCCCTTACTCTAATCACCCAAACGTTTGAGTAACCCGCAAGTTCCAATCAACGGCCAAAAAGCCACGCACCCTCTTGTCTATGACTTAAAACTGCCATGAGGCAAGTCATAAAAAAACGCCCCGGCCAACGACCGGGGCGTTTTCACCGACCGTTATCAGACGATCAGTCTTTCTTTTCGGCGCTTTCCGTCTTCGGACGCGACGTGACCACCTCGTCAATCAGACCAAATTCCTTGGCCTGATCGGGGGTCAGGAAGTTATCACGCTCCATCGCATCTTCGATCGTCTTGAGATCGCGGCCGGTATGTTCGACATAGATCTCGTTAAGACGCTGACGCAGTGCCAGAATTTCGCGGGCATGGATTTCGATATCCGATGCCTGCCCCTGGAAGCCGCCAGACGGCTGGTGGATCATGACACGTGCATTTGGCAGGCAATAACGCTTACCTTTTGCACCGGCCATCAACAGCAGTGACCCCATGGAAGCCGCCTGCCCCATGCACACCGTAGAGACATCACAACGGATGTACTGCATGGTGTCATAGATGGCGAGACCAGAAGTCACAACACCGCCCGGAGAGTTGATATAGAGCGAAATATCCTTATCAGGATTTTCCGATTCGAGATGCAGGAGCTGCGCGCAGATCAACGACGACATGCCGTCATGAACCTGACCGTTGATGAAGACGATCCGCTCCTTGAGCAAACGCGAAAAGATGTCATAGGCCCGTTCACCACGGCTGGTCTGTTCAACCACCATCGGCACGAGCGAGTTCATCCGTTCTTCAATCATCAACTGCAATCCTCCTGCATGATCCCAAACCGATTCCGGTAAGGATGTATTCACTTCCGATTAGTCAGCTTTCTTTTTAGCAGCCGGCTTCTTGGCAGCAGCTTTCTTGGCCGGAGCCTTTTTCTCTGCGTCCTTTTTCGCCGGTGCCTTTTTGGCAGCCGATTTTTTCTTCGGAGCTTCTTCTTCCTCTTCAGGCTTCAGAAGCTCTTCAACGGTAACGGTCTTTTCTTCAACCTTGGCAAGCTCAACGATGAAATCAACGACCTTGTCTTCATATACAGGGCCCTGAAGCGCCTGCAAGGCCTGCGGGTTATTTTTGTAGAATTCAATAACCTGCTGTTCCTGACCCGGATATTTCTGGGCTTCGGCAACGAGAACCTTGTTGACGTCTTCCTGAGTAACCTGAATGTCGTTATTACGACCAACTTCAGCCAGAAGCAGACCAAGAAGAACGCGGCGTTCTGCGATTTCGCGGAACTCGGCGGTCAGCTCTTCTTCGGACTTGCCTTTGGTTTCGTCGTCTTCCTGTCCAGCTTCACGGGCCTGTTTGATCTGACCAATGATACCTTCGAGTTCGTTGTCGACCAAGGAGGTCGGCAGTTCGAACTTGTGGTTCTCAGCCAGCGCGTCAAGCAGTTCGCGCTTCATTTTCTGACGCGCGACCGATTCGTACTCACGACCGTAATCCTTGCGGATTGCGTCTTTGAGCGCCTCAAAGCTGTCCTGACCGAGTTTTTTGGCCAGTTCATCATCCAGCTCAGCCGGTTTCTTTTCTTTGATTTCTTTGACGGTTACGTCGAACTCGGCATCTTTGCCTGCAAGTTCAGCCGCACCGTATTCTTCCGGGAATTTAACTTTAACGACGAGTTCGTCGTCAGCGTTAACACCGGTAAGCTGTTCTTCGAAGCCTTCGATGAACGAGCCGGAACCCAGTTCAAGTTCGTAGGCTTCGGCTTTGCCGCCTTCGAATGCTTCGCCATCGATTTTGCCGAGGAAGTCGATAACGACAACATCACCGGTTTTCGATTTGCGTTTGCGCGCCAACGGAGCAGTGGTGCCCTGTGCCGCTGCAATACGCTCAAGCGTTTCATTGACTTTGGCATCGTCGAGTTCAACGACTTCGCGGGTCAGCTTCAGCTTTTTGAAGTCCATGGCTTCGATCGCCGGGATGACTTCAACAGCAATGTCGAACTCAAGATCCCCGCCTTCATCGAATTTGGTTACTTCGATTTTCGGCTGAACGGCCGGGCGCAGGTCATTGTCGTTAAGCACTTTGCCTGTGTTTTCGTTCACAGTGGCTTCAAGAACTTCGCCCATGACCGATTGACCGTAGCGCTGACGCAGGAGTTTCGCCGGGATTTTGCCCGGGCGGAAGCCTGGAAGGCGAACCTGGTCTTTGATCTCGTCAAGCTTGGCGACGACTTTTTCTTCGATGAGTGCGGCTGGCACCACGACTTTGAACTCGCGCGCCAGGCCTTCGTTTTTGGTTTCAGTAACCTGCATAGATAACTCTTTTGCTTGGTTCGAATAATGTCCGTTACGCGACGCAGTCCGGACGTCAGAAAGTCAAAATGACTAAACGAATATGTAATCTGGTCCAAATGTATGGTCTGCAGAGTGGTACGGGCGAAGGGACTCGAACCCCCACGAATTGCTTCACCAGGACCTAAACCTGGCGCGTCTACCAATTCCGCCACGCCCGCACACAAGCATACCAAACACGCCGGACGAACCGGCATGAGTGCGCCTTAATACAAACTTCGCTGACCTCATGCAAGCATCGCCTTTAGACATTTGCGTTCTGGCTTCAATTAAACCGCTTCAACACCCCAAAACCTTGCGGTTCTACTGGCTTCGTTATGTCATGAAACTAACGCAAAAGGCGCTTCACACTGCTTGAAACAGCGATTTCGCCCTGCCCGACATAGTTTTCATGATTTTTTTCGATCATCGGCAGGTGATAAAGATAATTGACCATCATACCAAATGACTGCGCCCAACCGTCCGGCTTGCCATTGCCGTTCCAGTTCAAACGCTCGACGCGTGCGCCGTTGCTGAGATGGAAATGTGCAACAGGATCAAATGCCGCCCCGGTTTCCGGTCGTTTGGCATTCAGAAGATACCATGCTGTCAGAAACTCGATATTGGTTTTGGTGCGTTCCCCCACAGCATCAGGGCTACGCGCGGGTGGTTTTGGCCCCATCAATTCATCACAATCGTTTAATGCCGCTTCGATGACCTTGGGCAAGCCTGTTTCCGCCCCCCTTGCCATGGCGTCAAGCTGACGATCCATCCATGTCCGCAGCCCCGGTATGGGGGACAAGGTGCAAAACTGTTTCAGATGCGGCAAATCGCGTTGCAGTTGGCTTACCACCCGCTTGATCAGGAAATCACCAAAGCTGATCCCGGCCAAACCAGCCTGCGCATTGGAAATGGAATAGAAAATTGCTGTATCAGCCCTCTCGACTGATCCCGCATTATCGCCATCATGACTTTCATCATCATCGTCGGCTTGAATAAGCTTGTCGATGTTTCCGGCTATTCCATTGACCAAGGCAACCTCGACAAAGATCAAAGGTTCATCTGGCATCCCCGGATGGAAAAAGGCAAAGCAACGCCGGTCGGGTGCAAGCCGACGTTTCAAATCATCCCAGCTCTGAATGGCATGAACAGCTTCATAGGCAATCAGTTTTTCCAGAAGCGACGCGGGTGAATTCCACGTGATCCGTTCGAGTTCAAGAAACCCGATATCAAACCATCCCGCCAGCAAGGTCTTAAGATCACGTTCCAACATTGCCAGTCCGGGGGCTTCTTTGCGCCAGCGCAAAAGATCACCGCGCAGATCAACCAGAAACTTCACCCCCTGCGGTAACGAATTGAATTCCTTGAGAATTGATCGAAATGGTGGCACAAGCGCATCGCGCAGTTCAGATTCGAGCAACGCCCTTTCCGCCAGATCATCGGCCATATCCCAATCTGTCATGATGGCCGCAACCCGGTCACGATCGATCCCAAATTCATTGACCAGCAAGTGCAAGAAAGCCCGCTTGCCATCGTCATCAAGACGCAAGAAATCATGACCAAGAGCGGCCGCACGCCCTCGTGCCGACACCGCCCCACCGCGCCCGGCAAGACAATCAGCAATCTGCCGACGCCAGTGTTCCTGACGGCTCTGGTTTTCATCGCGTCCCAAACTGCGCACAACCGAACTGTCACGCAGTTCACGCCACGCACTACGCAAATTATCAAGTGTTCTGTCGAGAAATGTTTGCGACATGATGACCTCCAACGCTCTGTTGGGAGAAATATTGTACTGCGCCGACGATTTCAAAATCAGGCATGACGGCACAAGGTACGCATCGCTTTGTCATGCTTGATGTCTTGGTATATCGGGGTTGCTATGTGTTGCGTCTAGCGTCGCAACAAAGATGTCATCGAAATGACCGCGCAAAGGCTAAGTAAAAGCTATTTGCGCGATGCCAGCCACAATTCGCGCAAGATCACCGGCAAATGATCGGGGATGTCCTCGGCAATCAAACCCGGCCCAATATCTGTGCCACTGCGTCCGTGCAACCAAACACCCATGCAGGCCGCATCAAACATCTCCATGCCTTGCGCCATAAGCCCTGCAATCATTCCGGACAAAACATCCCCCGACCCGGCTGTTGCCAACCATGGGGCATCAACCGCACTGATGGCAGCACGTCCATCCGGGGCCGCAATAACGGTGTCCGCCCCTTTTATCAGTACCGTGGCACCACTGCGCTTGGCCGCCGCACGCGCACGGGCCAGCTTATCGCCGTCAATATCGGGAAACAGGCGTGTAAATTCGCCTTCATGCGGCGTCAGAACCGTTGGTCCCTGCACGGCAAAACATAATGTGGATGGATCGTCGGAGAAACTGGTCAGCGCGTCCGCATCCAACACGGTTGATCGGCAAAGATGCAAAAGCTGCAACACCAAACCGCGCGTACTGTCACCAACCCCATAGCCCGGCCCAACAACAAAAGCATTATGCCGACAGTCGTTCAAAAGGGCTTCAAGCCCGGAAATGGATGCCGTCATAGTGCCCGGGGCATCGGCGGCATAGACCGGCAATACAGACGCATCGGAAACAATGGTCAACAACCCAACACCCGAACGCCGTGCTGCGCGCGCGACAAGCCGTGTCGCCCCCGTCATAATGGTCCCACCAAAAGCCAGCAAATGGCCACGATGATATTTATGACCATCAAGCCCCGGCCAGCGAATACCAGCCCGCCACAACACCGGATCATTGCGCCAGCATGTCGGACGGATTTCCGACACTATCTGATCGGAAATGCCAATATCACGGATGGCAAGTTCACCGCACAGCTGCCGTCCCGGCAACAAATAGTGCCCCGGCTTGGCCCGACAGAATGTCACCGTCAGATCCGCCTTGATCGCACACCCCATAATGCACCCGGTGTTTCCGTCAACACCGCTTGGCACATCGACCGAAACCACCACAGACATGCTGTCATTGACCGATGCAACAAGGTCGGCAACGTCGCCAGTAATGTCACGCGCCAGCCCCGCGCCAAAAATACAATCAACAATCAGATCCGCACCAACCACCAATGCTGGTGATAAGCGTTCGGTTGCACCGTCCCACTTTTGCGCATGGGTGGCCGCATCACCGCCAAGGTGTTCGACCTCACCTAGTAACCCAAGCCGCACTGACCAGCCTTCGTCACGCAGCAATCTGGCAATGACAAAACCATCACCACCGTTATTGCCCGGACCACACAGAACCGAAACTGATCTGGGTGACCAATGGCGTATGATTTCCTCAAACACCGTTCGCCCGGCATTTTCCATCAGGACATCACCGGGAATGCCACCATCAATCGTCTTGCGGTCAGCGTCATACATCTGGTCGGTTGTTAGAATTTCAAACATTTTTCACCCTCAAAATTCCCTACCAACATTCCCTATCAACATCCTCTGCTCAGTCAACCTAAGCACCGATTGTAAATCAGCAACAGACATCGGTAGCCATTTGTTTTTCGCCTCAGTATATTGCAAACGATTTCGCGAGTCAGACAGTTAAGACAGTTACGATCATTTGCATCGGTGTTTTGGTCTGATCGGCCCGCATACGCGAGAATTCACAACGAGGCTTTTCCGGCATGCATGTTGTCGTTTTGGGCGCTGGCGTCATTGGGACGACGGCGGCTTGGTATCTTTTGGAAAATGGCCATCAGGTTACTGTCATTGACCGCCAACATGCCAGCGCACAGGAAACCAGCTTTGCCAATGGCGGGCAAATTTCGGCCTGTCATTCAACACCCTGGGCCAATTCAAGCACTCCCAAACAAATCCTGAAATGGCTGGGCCGCGAAGAAGCCCCCCTTTTGTTTCGGATGCGCTTTGACCCAAAGCTTTTTGCCTGGGGGCTTCGCTTCCTGCGCAATTGCACCGATGCACGGGCCAAAGAGAACCTTGAAAAGGCGTTGCGGGTTGCCGTCTACAGCCGTGAATGCCTAAGGCAACTGCGCAAGGATACCGGCATTGACTATGATCACCGCCAACAGGGCATCCTGCACATATGCCGTGATGACGATGAATTAACCGCGGTTGAGACAGCCACCGCGCAAATGCGTGACTTTGGTCTGAACCGGCGCGTGGTCAGTGCCGAAGAATGTTACGAGATTGAACCAACCTTGCGTCACAGCAAGGCCCGCATCATCGGCGGCAGCTATACACCCGACGATGAAAGCGGGGATGCGCAAAAATTCACCAGCCTTCTGGCAGAAAAATGCATCGAACGTGGCGCAATTTTCAAATTTGGCACCACGATCACGGGTCTTAACCATGATCAGGGGCGCATTACGTCTGTGCGCACCGATCAAGGGAAGATTTCCGGCGATGCCTTTGTCGTCTGCTTGGGCAGTTACAGCCCGTTTTTGACCAAACCCCTTGGTATCCATCTTCCGATATATCCCTGTAAGGGCTACTCGATCAGCATCGATACCACCGGGCATGATGGTGCTCCGCAAACCGCCCTGATTGATGACAGTGTGAAAATGGTTTATGCGCGCCTTGGCAACCGGCTTCGCGTGGCGGGAACAGCCGAACTGGATGGATATTCCCTGCGAATGTCCGAACGTCGTAAACAGTTGATTGTTGATAAAGCATTCGAATTATTCCCGAATTCCGGCGATCGGTCCAAAATTGAGTTTTGGTCAGGCCTGCGCCCGGTTACGCCGGATTCTGCCCCTATTCTTGGCGGCACAAAATATGGTAATCTATTTCTAAATACGGGGCATGGGACGTTGGGTTGGACAATGAGTTGTGGATCAGGCAAGGCAATCGCCGACCTGATAAGCCGCAAACGCCCAGACATTCCACTAACGGGGTTAGGTATCGAACGTTTTTGAACGGGCGTTACTGACGAATGATGGGATCAGGGGACGACATGACCAGCAATACACCGATTGGCACGCATACCGTACCATTGGCAGATCAGGTCGTTCTTAACGCCCTTCCGTATGCCGCGATCATTTGTGATCGCAACGGCAAGGTCCTGCAATGTAACGAAGCCATTGCACGGATGATTGGCGTTTCCAAGGAACGCATGCTGGGCACCACCGCCGGCTTCCTGTCCAAAGGCCTTCTGAACGACATTGAAGATGTTTTCGCATCCGGGCGGTCCTGGCGCGGTGACATTGTGCTGGTCAGCGCAAATAACGACAGCCATGTCTGTGACCTGTCGATTGCGCCGCTGGAATACTTCCAGAACAATGAGACCCGCACGGCTGTCTTGATGACACTTCTTGAAAATGATCGTCAAAAACAGGCCGAACGCAGCCTGATGGAACAAAATCGCAATCAGTCCGATGCCAATGCGTCAAAATCGGACTTTATCGCCAATATGGGCCATGAGTTACGCACACCGCTGAATGCAATTATCGGCAATTCCGAACTGATTGCCGAAGGCGTGCTTGGCGATATTACCGACGGATACCGTGATTGTGGTCGCGATGTTTTTGAGGCTGGCAAGCACCTGCTGGAACTGGTCAACAACGTTCTTGATGTTTCCAAGCTGTCGGCAGGGTCCATGACGTTGCAGTTAAACGACGAAGACCTTGTGTGCGTTATCAAAGAAGCAACAAAGCTTGCACGTGAAGATATTTCCCGCCACCAGCACAGCCTGCACTTCAATATTGCCGAAACACCAGTCCCGATGCGCTGTGACAAGCTCAAGATAAAGCAAATCCTGATCAACATCCTGAGCAACGCGGCAAAATTCACCCCAGATGGCGGTGTCATCACCGTTGACCTTGCCCAGACGGACAAGGACATCACGATTTCCATCGCAGATACCGGTGTCGGCATGAGCCCAAATGACATCCCGCGCGCCTTTGCGCGGTTTGCACAGCTTCATCCTTCCGGAGTTAAGGAAAGCACAGGGACCGGCCTTGGTTTGCCGCTGGCAAAGCTTCTGGTGGAACTGCATGGTGGCCGCATGAGCATCGAAAGTGCGCTTGGCAAAGGAACGACTGTGGGCATTACCCTGCCCCGTCTCTGATCACCGCCTGAATAGACAGATCCAAAATACGTAAAGCCCGCAACGGAGCACTTTGGCTTCTGATGCGGGCTTTGCTGTCTGTTGGCCTCTGGTCTGGCTTATTGCTGCTTGGCAGAAAGGTTTATCTGATCGTGGCGTTGCCTGATTTCGTCGGGCCAACGGCTTTTGACGTACGAAAGGCTGGCCAGAATTTCCTCATCCGTCAGGACATCCTCAAAACCGGGCATCGCCGACTGATAATCATCCCCGGCCATGACCGATGGCCCATATTTGGTTAGAGCAAACAGCACCGCATCAGGATGATGCCACGTATGTCCGGTTTCATCATGAGGTGGTGCAGGTAGCAATCCGTTGGCATCGCGTTCACGCCAGTTGTCCTGTCCTTCGAATTGCCGACCGTGGCACGACGCACAATTGGCGTCATAGACTTTCTTGCCAAGTGCGACCAACTTCAAATCATCCGGGCGAAGTTCAACGGATTGATCCCCACCAGCCCCCGGTCCGAAGAGAGTGATGATGCCATAAACAATGGCGGCACCAACCACCCCGCCGATGACGAAAACGCCTTTATCTTTCACTGTGAACTCTCTCTTTGTTTTTTATCACGCGTTTTTAACTGGCGAGATCATTGATGATGGGGCAATGCGGGCGATCATCCCCATGACAGGCATGCACCAGATGTGACAATGTCTTTTGCAGGCTTTGCAACTCAGCAATCTTGCGTTCGATTTCCGCCAGATGGGTTTTTGCGATGTTTTTGACGTCCGATGACGCGCGGTTGCGGTCTTCATACAGCGACAACAACACGCGGCAATCCTCAACCGAGAACCCAAGCCCGCGTGCACGCTGTAAAAAGCGCAACTTGTGCAAATCATCCTCACCATAATCGCGATAACCATTGGCAAGACGTCCCGGCGTCACCAGACCGATATCTTCGTAATACCGGATGGTTTTGGCGGACAACCCACAAGCACTTGCCGCGTCGGAAATATTCATTTTTGTGCCCCCCGCGCTTTCCAGCGTCGCAGCATCACAGAGTTACTGACAACCGATACGGAACTAAGCGCCATCGCTGCCCCGGCAATCGCCGGGCTCAGCACACCAAAGGCAGCCAAAGGAACACCGATGACGTTATAGGCAAAGGCCCAAAACAGGTTCTGGGCAATTTTGCGACGGGTTGCGATTGAAATATCAATGGCGTCGGCCACCAACGCTGGATCGGAACGCATCAGGGTAATGCCAGCCGTTTCCATGGCAACATCGGTTCCCCCGCCCATAGCAATACCGACATCCGCTGCGGCCAACGCTGGTGCATCATTGATCCCGTCGCCAACCATGGCGACATGACGGCCTTCTTTACGCAGTTTTTCAACCGCTAGCGCCTTGTCCTGCGGACGAATACGCCCTTCACCGCGTTCAAGACCAAGTTGTTCGGCGACATAGCTTGCAACTTCCTGGCTGTCACCTGACAGCATGATGCTGTTAATCCCGCGCGCCTTAAGGTCGGCAATCGTCTGTTTGGCACTTTCGCGAATGCGGTCTTCAAGGGTTATAAAACCCCCATATTTGCCATCAATCGCGATCAGGATGACGGTTCGCCCACGCGCCTCATGTTGCGAAATATCAGCCGAAATGACATCGGCATCCGGCATGGAAACTGATTGATCGCGCAACATGGTGTCCGTTCCGATGACAACAGATTTGCCTTCGACCGTTGCCATCACGCCAGCACCGGTTTTACCCCGGAACTCGGTCACATCTGGGATATCCATCCCCTGATCACGAGCAATCGACACCACAGCACGAGCCAATGGATGTTCGCTGGCCGCCTGAACCGCGGCGGCAAGACGCAAAAGATCATTTTGATCAACACCGTCAACAGGTTTGACATCGCGTACCGTCGGGCTGCCTTCGGTCAGGGTGCCGGTTTTATCAAAGATGACGGTATCAATGTTATGAGCCTGTTCAAGCGCATCAAAATTGCGGATCAGAATACCCGCACGCGCCGCACTGCCCGTACCGGCAACCAGCGCCGTTGGTGTTGCAAGACCAAGCGCACAGGGGCACGCAATCACCAGCACTGACACAGCCGCAACGATAGATGCTTCCACCCCGAAACCGGCGAACAACCAACCAGCCAGCGTCACCAGCGCAATAACGATGATGACGGGGACAAAGACAGCAGAAACACGATCCACCAATTTTTGAACGGGTGCCTTGCCGGTCTGTGCCTTTTCTACCAAGCGAATGATGCGCGACAACGTGGTGTCATCGCCAACAGCACTGACCTTGATATCAATTCGTCCGGTGCCATTGACCGCCCCACCGACAACCTCATCCCCAGCCACACGCGCAATCGGCCGCGTTTCACCAGTGATCAGGCTTTCATCAAGTTCGCTTTCGCCAGCGTCAACAATGCCATCAACAGGCAAACGTTCACCGGGCAGTACCCGCACGATATCGCCAACCTTCAGTTCGTCGATGGCAACATCGATGTCCTTGCCATCGATGATTTTTCGGGCACGGCGCGGACGCAATGCCATCAATTCGCGAATGGCGGCAGATGCCCCACGTTTGGCGCGATCTTCCATGATCTTACCGCCAAGGATCAGGGTAATGATGGCGGCAGACGCCTCAAAATACAGATGTGATTGGCCACTCTGGGCGACAATCATGTTGTACAGGCTCAGGAAATAAGCCGATGACGTGCCCAATGCGACGAGAACGTCCATATTGGCACTGCGATGGCGTAGTGCAGCAAACGCCCCGCGATAAAACCGCCACCCGATCAGGAACTGAACCGGTGTTGCCAAGGCAAGTTCAACCCACGCAGGCAAATGATATTCAACGCCGAGATACATCCAGATCATCTGAAGCACCAGCGGTGCGGTCAGAACAACCGACGCGCCCAGCAACAGCAACGACCGGTCAACCGGTTTGTTTGACCGCGCCGCGGTTTCGCTATCATTATTGTCGTTTGCAGATGATTTATTCCGTGATGTCGCATGATATCCGGCATCTTCAACCGAACGGATAGCGATTTCATCACTCATCTGACCGGGAAGTGCGGTGATGCTGGCCTGCTCAAGAGCAAAATTCACAGTGGCCTCTGTCACACCGGGCAATGCGGCCAATGCCTTTTCCACACGACCGGCACAGTTGGCACAGGTCATGCCATCAATGTCATAGGACCAGGTTTCTTCGGCGACGGAATAACCGGCATCCGCGACCGCCTGCGCAATGCGCCGCACCCCCACTTTGTCGCCATCAAAGGCGACATGTGCGGTATTGAGGGCAAGATTGACATCAACGCTTGTGACCCCCTCAAGTCCGCCGACCGACTTTTCCACCCGTCCGGCACATCCGGCACAACTCATACCGGTAATTTCAAGGTTCACGTCGCGGCTGTTGGTGCTTGGGCTTTGTGGTGTTTTGGCGTCTGACGCAGGATCGTTGATCGCGGCGTCTCTTGCTTCTGTCCGGCTATTCATTTTCCTGAACCCTTAACGTGGTTTCATGTCTGATATAGGCGACGATAGACCTTCCAGCAACTGGAAGGTCAAGCAGGAAAATCAAACAACCGCAAACCAAATGCCAAAGCAAGGTCGCAACAAACAAAAGGGCCCCGAAATGCAACACTGCACCGGGGCCTTTTTGATCTTAACGTATCAAGCCTTACCCCTGCGGGGTTGGTTCACCTGCGGCTTTGAACTGGATGTAGTTTGGCAGACCCATCATGTCGATCAGGCGAATTTGCTGTTCGATCCAATATGCGTGGTCTTCCTCGCTATCATCAAGCAGCACGGTCAGCATGTTCCGGGTCTGGAAATCGTCTTCTGCTTCGGCAATTTTGATCGCCTTTTTGAGAAGATTGATCACATGATACTCGTGTTCGAGATCATTTTTCATCATCTCGGGCACGGTTTTGCCAATCTTGATCGGCTCACGTGATGCGGTATCTGGCACACCTTCAAGGAACAAAATACGCTCGATCAAACGCTTTGCGTGTTCAAGCTCTTCGTCCTTTTCATGATGCATGCGTTCATACAGCGCATGCAGACCCCAATCAGCGTACATTTCTGCGTGGGTATTATATTGATCGGCTGCCGACAATTCAGCGGTAAGCTGTTTGTTTAGCGCGGCGATAACCTTTTTACTGCCCTTCATGGCGTAAGCTCCTGATCTGATTAATCGCCGTCGCCCGAACGGCTCTGGATGTAATTCTGCATTCCAATGTTCTCAAGCTGCCACTGCTCGGTCTCAAGCCAATCGACATGCTCTTCCTGTGCTTCAAGGAATTTAACCAGCAGGTCGCGGGTGATAAAATCCTCGGCGGCTTCGCAGGCCGTGATTGCTTCGCGTAGCAGCGGCAAGGAAGCCAATTCAAACTTCATGTCGCAGGTGACGATTTCCTCAACATTCTCACCAATCATGAGTTTATTGAGGTTCTGAAGATTGGGCAGCCCTTCGAGGAACAGAATGCGCTCGATGGTGTCATCGGCGCGTTTCATTTCCTGGATCGAGAGCTTGTATTCATACTCGCCCATTTCTTCGACACCCCAGTCACGGAGCATACGGGCATGCAGGAAATACTGGTTAATCGCAGTCAACTGGCTGGTCAAAATGCGATTAAGATACGTGATGATCTTGGGATCACCTTTCATCGTGGCTCTCCTGATGGTTCGGCTGACCAGATATTGGTAACCATACACCCTTGTTTCAAGGGAAAACCACGCCTTTGATTACCATTATCAATAATTTAGGCGTTTTTCCCAAAATCCGGTTTCAATTGCGGTTTAGTAAAAATCATTCGCACACTGCCACATGAGAATGCAAATCGCTTAGCGAAATTTCCAACGAATTTCGATCTTTTGGTGGTTTTGGTTCGTACGAGTCGTAACTCTTATGCAATCAAATGATGCAGAATATAATGTCCCATTATAGCACCATCCGTTTCGTACTTGGCGATCAGCTGAGTCGATCCCTGTCGAGCCTGTCTGATGCCAATCCCGACCATGACCTGATTGTCATGGCCGAACCACGGTGCGAGGCACTCTATGTTGCGCATCATCGTCAAAAGATTGTCCTGATCCTATCGGCCATGCGCCACTTTGCCACCGAGTTGCGCGAACAAGGCTTCACTGTCGAATATTTTGATTACATACATCACCGGACAGACAGCTTCACCGATGCGCTGCAATTGGCGGTGGCCAAGCACGATATATCGTCCGTGATCATTACCGAACCCGGCGAATGGCGGGTCCTGCGCGAAGTTGATCGATGGCCACAAGAAGCCAATGTCTCACTGACCATTCGCCCTGATGACCGTTTCTTTGCTCCGTTGTCAGCCTTTGCCGACTTTGCCGAGGGCAGAAAAGAACTTCGGATGGAGTATTTCTATCGCGGTTTGCGACGTGACACCGGAATTCTGATGGAACCCGATGGTAACCCCGTCGGCGGTCAGTGGAATTTTGATCACGACAATCGCAAACGTCTGCCCGACGATGTCACGCCCCCTGCCCCAAAATCGTTTTCGCCAAACGATCTTACCCAGAAACTTCTGGCGACAGTGACCGACGATTTTCCAGACGCGATTGGTACGGTGGATACATTTGGCTGGGCGGTGACGCGACAAGATGCACAGGAAGCACTTGATCATTTCATCACTCATCGACTGCCCAAGTTTGGCGATTATCAGGATGCAATGACGGTTAAAAGTCCCACCGTTTATCATTCCCTGATCAGCCCCTATATCAATGTTGGCCTATTGCTACCTGATGAAGTCTGTCGCGCGGCCGAACAGGCCTATTATGACGGCATGGCACCCTTAAACGCAGTTGAAGGATTTATTCGCCAAATTCTGGGCTGGCGGGAATATGTTCGAGGGCTGTACTGGTTCATGGGGCCAGATTACGGAAAAGACAATTATTTCAAGGCGGAACGCCCCCTTCCTGATTTTTTCTGGACTGGGGATGTGCCGATGAACTGCCTGCATCAGGCGATTGGCGAGACTCTTGAAAACGCCTATGGTCATCATATCCAACGCCTTATGGTCATTGGTAATTTTGCATTGCTGACTGGACTTGACCCCAAAGAGGTCTGCGACTGGTATCTTGGCGTTTACATTGATGCGTTTGAATGGGTCGAGTTGCCCAATACATTCGGCATGGCGCTTTATGCTGATGGCGGGGTCATGGCATCAAAACCCTATGCCGCCAGTGGTAAATATATCGACCGAATGTCGGATTATTGCGCTGAATGCCAGTTTTCACCGCGCAAGAACACTGGCCCGGATGCTTGTCCGTTTAATGCGCTGTATTGGCACTTCCTTGATCGCAATGCCGATAAACTTGGTAAAAACCCGCGTCTTGGCATGCCCTATCGCAACTGGGCCCGAATGAAAGATGATACGAAACGCGATCTGATCACGCAGGCTGACATGTTCCTGCGCCAGCTTGATGCCGGCAAACTGATCAAACGTTCGGAACAACCCACCTTGTTATGACGGGTACTTTTCGAAACATGTCAGAAATCAAAGGGAATCTGCGTATCTGACGTATCACGACCACTGGCGGGTCTGCGTTGTTTGAAGGTACGACTGCCGCGCTGATCAACAATTTGGCGGGCTTGATCGCGGAAGGTGTCATTCTTGCGAATGGCCCAAATTTCTGTGCGTGCACGGCTTGCAGATCGGTTTGGGCTCTTAAGTCCCCGCCCCAAACACACCTCCAGAAACACAAAAAGCCGGACAGATGTCCGGCTTTCGCATGGCATTCCCTTATTGAAAAGGCGCCTATATATCGCTGGCGTTATGCAATCGCGTCGCGAGCTGCCTTACGTGCAACGTCTCGGATCTGCCATGGGGAAATCCCGACATCATCAAGGTCGCGTTTATCAAGACCGTAAAGTTCATCCGCAACAGAGCGAGCATAGGCCCAACGGCGAACAGCAACAAAAATACTAGATAAGATCATGTTGAACCTCCTTGGGTTACAAAAAAAGAACGCTGCCTAAAGCCTGATCGTTTTGAGCTTCTGTATTTGTTGGCGCGTTCTGCTCGTCAACTTCTGCGATGCAATATGTCCAAAACTCTTTCGATCCTCAATCACCTAAGTTTGCATATCATCTATTCCAAAAATTCACAGATAGCAGCGTATCGTTGGAACTTACCGTTAAGCTTTGGACTAATAGCTATGTTTTTCGCGCTACACTGGTAACAGCCACACATAGCCAAGCTACATCGCAACGCAACAATTTCGCTATTGCCTAACGATTTCTTCTCTCCCCCTAACATCATATAATCTGCATTAATTTTCCGCGCTGATGCTAGAAAGACACCCACTTCACAGTCCATATATTAGAATTAAATAATTAAAATACCAACATCAATTTATTGAGGGAAATAAAGAGATACAGACCATGTTAGCGCTAACATTTTTTGGTAACAGTTTGTTTCAATTTGCCCCTTAGACGTAATTCGTTACAGTTCTGTAAGTGCAAACATTCTGATCTGCTTGTTAAGGTCTTCCGGTCAAAATAAAAAATTCCGGGAGGAAAAAATGAACCGCACACATAAATTCTCAAAACGCCTTGCCTTACACGCAGCGATCTGTCTGCCCGCTTTGCTCCTGAACCTAACCGTTGCACAAGCAGAACCAACAGTTGAGGTTCTGCACTACTGGACGTCCGGTGGGGAAGCCAAGGCTGCAGCGGCACTCAAAAAGGACTTTGAAGATCACGGTGGAAAATGGATCGGCAGCCCGGTTGCCGGTGGTGGCGGATCTGCCGCAATGACCGTTTTGCGGTCACGGGTTCTTTCAGGAGACGCCCCGACAGCCGTACAACTTAAAAGTCCTGCCATTCAAGAATGGGCGGATCAGGGCGCATTGGCGAACCTTGATGAGGTCGCAGAAAAAGAACACTGGAACGATGTCCTGCCCAAACGATTGCAAACATTGATGCAGTATGACGGCCATTATGTTGCAGTACCGGTGAACATTCACCGGACAGACATGATCTGGGCAAATCCCGAACTTCTTGCCAGTGTCGGAGCAACGGAAGTTCCCAAATCATGGGACGAATTCAACACCGTGGCCGAAAAACTTCAGGCGAAAGGTGTCATCCCACTCGCAATTGGTGGTCAGCCCTGGCAGGAAACTATTCTTTTCGAGAACGTCGTTCTGGGAATTGGTGGCACCGACTTTTATCAAAAGGCATTGATCGACCTCGATGAAGATGCCCTGAAATCGGACACGATGAAAAAGGTGTTCGATCAAATGCGCACCCTGCGCGGTTTCGTAGACGCCGACTTTTCCGGTCGCGACTGGAACCTTGCGACGGCCATGGTGATGAATGGCAAGGCCGCCATGCAAATCATGGGGGACTGGGCCAAAGGTGAATTCCTTGCTGCTGGCAAAGAACCGGGCAAGGATTTCCTGTGTGAAGCAACACCATCAAACGATGGCTATCTGTTTAACACCGACAGCTTTGCAATGTTTGACGTTTCGGGCGACGACAAAATTGCGGGTCAGAAACTTCTGGCCGAACTCATCGTTGGCGAAAAGTTCCAAGAGACCTTTAACCTTCTCAAAGGTTCCATTCCTGCGCGCCTTGGGGTGCCGATGGACGATTTCGACGAGTGCGCCCTGCAATCGGAAAAAGACATGCAGGCTTCTCAGGTGTCTGATGGGTTCTTGCCATCAGTTGGGGTCGATATGGCATTGCCTGGTGCATTGACCGGGGCGATCATCGATACAGTTACGTCACATTTCAATTCAGACATGGCATCAGAAAGTGCTGTCGCCAAGCTGCTTGAAAATATCAACCTTGCACGCGACTAAAACAGGACGGACCCGTTGCATGTTGCATGTCAGCTTCAACGCGTGTGCAACGGGTCATTTCCATATTTCAGCAACACAGAATTTCCGATCTTTCATACAAAAACAATTTGATAACTTGGTAACTTGATAAACTTGCACCTGCGCACTTCGGACAGAGGCGCACAGGTTTGGGGATAGTCCGCCACTAATTATTCCCATACGGAACAACTGTCATTCCGATGTGATGGATAAAAATAATCGCCTGCTGGTGTATTATCGGTATTTATCATGTTATTTTTGTAACACTTTGTTTCAGTTCGCATTCTGGAAACGCCCTGTTACAGTTTTGTGGATGCAATAGATCGCCTCTCGCAGCATGTTGTCGCTGTAATTGGTTTAAAGCCAGGGAGGAAACATATAATGTATCTGCGCAAAACCATCCTCGCCACAGGTGTGGCGTTATCAGCTCTCGCAACTGCCAGCTTTGCTCATGCCGAGCCAACCGCTGAAGTCCTGCATTGGTGGACTTCGGGCGGCGAAGCAAAAGCTGTCGCAGCTCTTAAAGAAGATTTTGAAGCCAAAGGCGGCAAATGGGTCGATAGCCCGGTCGCTGGTGGTGCTGGCGATGCAGCCATGACCGTTCTGCGTTCGCGCGTTCTGTCGGGTGATGCACCGGCTGCTGTGCAGCTTAAAGGTCCGGCGATCCAGGAATGGGCCGAAGAAGGCGCACTTGCCGACCTTAACGACGTTGCCGCAGCCGAAAATTGGGATGATGTCATTCCGGCAGCAATCCAGGACGTCATGAAGTACAAAGGCGACTATGTTGCTGTTCCGGTGAACATCCACCGCGTTGACTGGATCTGGGCAAACCCGACCCTTCTGGCAAAAGTCGGTGCTGATACGGTTCCGACCACTTGGGACGAGTTCAATGCCCTTGCTGACAAACTGCAGGCTGCTGGTATTACGCCGGTTGCCCATGGTGGTCAGCCTTGGCAGGACGCAACCATCTTTGAAACCGTCGTTCTTGGCCTTGGCGGTCCGGAATTCTATCAGGAAGCACTCGTTGATCTGGACGACGACGCGCTGAATTCCGACACCATGAAAGCGGTGTTTGACCAGATGCGTAAAATCCGCGGATATGTAGATGCTGACTTCCCGGGTCGTGACTGGAACCTTGCCACCGCAATGGTCATGAATGGCGATGCCGCCATGCAGATCATGGGCGACTGGGCCAAAGGCGAATTCCTTGCTGCTGGTAAAGTACCGGGCAAAGACTTCCTTTGCGCACCGACCCCGTCAGAAAATGGTTACCTGTTCAACACCGACAGCTTTGCAATGTTCAACGTTTCTGGCGACGACAAAATTGCCGGCCAGAAGCTGCTTGCTGAACTGATTGTTGGTGAGAAGTTCCAGGAAACCTTCAACCTTCTCAAAGGTTCGATCCCGGCACGCCTTGGCGTTCCGATGGACAAGTTTGATGATTGTGCGAAAAAATCCGAAGCTGACCTCAAGTCTGCTCAGGATGTTGGCGGCTTCCTGCCGTCGATGGCACATGGCATGGCGCTTCGCGGTCACCTTTCAGGTGCCATCGTCGACGTCGTGACAGCACATTTCAACTCCGACATGACATCTGACGAAGCCGTCTCGCGTCTGGTCGAAGCTGTTGAATTGGCCAAAGACTAATCTCATCTGATCAGAACAGTATTGCTGTCTGAATAGCGCGCAGGCCCCGGATTTCCGGGGCCTGCTTCCCACTACTTTAACTTTTGAGGCAAAGGGTATGGGGGCTTCTCAAAGCACCGAAAGCAACCTGGCGGCCAGCATCCAACGTCATCTTTCCAAGATCGTGGTTGCACCGTCCTTTGCTGCGTCCCTGTTTTTCGTTTACGGGTTTATCCTGTGGACCGGCTATATGGCGTTTTCCAAGTCGCGCATGCTTCCCGTTTGGGATTGGGCAGGCTTGCGGCAGTACGAACGTCTGTGGCAGATGGAGCGCTGGCATGTTGCCATTGAAAACCTGTTTATATTTGGCGGTCTGTTTATTGTGACCTGCCTGTTTATCGGGTGCCTTTTGGCAGTTCTTCTCGATCAGCGTATTCGCGCCGAAGGCGCTCTTCGCACGATCTTTCTCTATCCGATGGCCCTGTCGTTCATTGTGACGGGTACTGTCTGGAAATGGCTACTTAATCCGGGCCTTGGCCTTGAAAGCATGATGCATAACCTCGGCTGGGAGAGCTTCAAGTTCGACTGGCTGGTAAATTCAGACATGGCGATTTACACCGTTGTCATCGCAGCCGTCTGGCAGGCATCGGGCTTTGTCATGGCAATGTTCCTTGCGGCATTGCGCGGCGTTGATCAAGACATCATTCGCGCAGCCTATATGGATGGTGCCAGCCTGCCCCGCATCTATTTCGGCATTATCATTCCGTCAATTCGCCCGGTCTTCCTGAGTGCGATTGTCGTTCTGGCCCATCTGGCTGTCAAAAGCTTTGATTTGGTCATCGCCCTTACCGGTGGCGGCCCGGGCTATTCATCCGATCTTCCGGCAACCTTCATGTACACCATGGCATTCCAGCGCAACCAGCTTGGTATTGGCGCGGCCAGTGCGATGATGATGTTGGCAACCGTTATGGCGATCATTGTGCCGTACCTGTATTCCGAACTGCGCGGAGGCAAGAAAAATGGCTGATATTCAGACCTATAGCCAAGACGCAGGCTGGAAAAACGTCGTACTGCGCGGGTTGCTGTATCTCGTTTTGATCCTGTTTGCGATCTACTACCTCTTCCCGCTGATTGTCATGATTTCAACGTCATTGAAGTCGCTTGACGAAATTCGCGAAGGGTCCCTGATTTCACTTCCGCGTGTCATCACATTTGATGCCTGGAACTATGCATGGAACGAGGCATGTGTCGGCGTGGAATGTACGGGTATCAAAATCTATTTCTGGAACTCGGTCAAAATGGCGGTTCCCGCTGTTCTGATTTCGACCTTCCTTGGTGCGATCAATGGCTATGCGTTGACCAAATTCCGGTTCAAGGGTGCAAACATCGTCTTTGCCCTTCTGCTGTTTGGCTGCTTCATTCCGTTTCAGGTCGTTCTGCTGCCGATGTCGCAGGTTCTTGGCAAGCTTGGTCTTGCCAGTTCGACCCCGGGCCTTGTGATGGTCCACGTCGTGTATGGCCTGTGCTTTACCACCCTGTTCTTCCGGAACTACTATGTTTCGATCCCCGACGAACTGGTCAAGGCAGCTACCATTGATGGTGCGGGTTTCTTCACCATTTTCTGGCGTATCATTCTGCCGATCTCGACCCCGATCATCGTGGTTTCGGTCATCTGGCAGTTCACCCAGATCTGGAATGACTTCCTGTTTGGTGCCTCATTCGCCTCTGGCGCAAACGCACCAATGACTGTCGCACTCAACAATATCGTCAACACCACTACCGGCGTAAAGCAATACAACGTTGATATGGCCGCAGCTCTGCTGACGGGTCTTCCGACGTTGCTGGTTTATGTTCTGGCAGGCAAATACTTCGTCCGCGGCCTGACCGCTGGTTCGGTGAAGGGATAAGCAAATGGCATCACTCACCCTCGATAAAGTTCGCAAGGCATTTGGCCCTGTTGAAGTTCTCAAGGAAATCAACCTGTCGATTGACGATGGCGAGTTTCTCGTCCTTGTCGGTCCATCAGGTTGCGGTAAATCGACCCTTCTGAACCTGATTGCAGGTCTGGAAACGTCCACGGACGGGGAAATCCGCATTGGCGATCGCGTCATTAATGACGTGCACCCCAAAGACCGTAACATCGCCATGGTGTTCCAGTCTTATGCACTTTATCCAAATATGACGGTGCGTAAGAACATCACCTTTGGTCTGGAAATCCGGGGCGTCTCAAACGCGGAACGTGACAAGGCAGTTGCCGATGTTGCGAAACTTCTGCAAATCGAACCGCTTCTGGATCGTAAGCCAGCCCAGCTTTCAGGTGGTCAGCGTCAACGCGTTGCCATGGGGCGTGCGCTTGTACGTGATCCGGACATCTTCTTGTTCGATGAGCCGCTTTCGAACCTTGATGCCAAGCTGCGCGTCGATATGCGTACCGAGATCAAGAAACTGCATCAGCGCCTTGGATCGACCATTGTCTATGTGACGCACGATCAGATCGAAGCCATGACACTGGCATCGCGGATCGCAGTCATGAAGGGTGGTATCCTGCAGCAGTTCGATACCCCGCAGAACATCTATGAGCGCCCGAACAACATGTTTGTTGCCGGCTTCATCGGCTCACCGTCGATGAACTTTATGGATGCGACCCTGCGCGATGAAAATGGCACGCTTTCGGTTCATATTGACCGCGAAGGCAGCCCGATCAGCCTTCCACTGTTTGAAGCACCGGAAAGCTACCGCGCATATGCTGGCAAAAAGGTTGTCTTTGGCATCCGTCCTGAGGCGCTTACGCACAAACGTAGCAGCTCAGACTCTGCCGACAGCCAGTACGTCAATTTCGATAGCAAGGTCGAAGTGATCGAACCGACAGGTGCCGACACCATGACCGTGATTGAAATTGCCGGCAAAGAAATCGTCGCGCGTGTCCGGCCAGACCGGGCACCAACACCGGGCGAGAGCATGACGTTCTCGGCCGACATGTCTCAGATCAGTCTGTTTGACCCGGATTCCGAGTTGCGGATCTGATCTGACTGGCGGGTGGTTCTGGGGGCCACCCGCCATTCTTCTTTTTGTCGTATGCCCAAATCGAAGGCGGCGTCAGAACATGCATCAAATTGCAGGTTCACGTAGATTGTAAACGGTCCCGCTGTGGGCCGTTTTTTTTGTTACCGCATTCAACAGATCACGGATTGACCGTAACCCGACGGGGCAGCGATATAATCACCTCAAGCCCCCTGCCCGGCATGTTGCGCAACGCAATATGACCGTCATGGGCATCAACTACGGTTTTGACAATCGACAAACCAAGGCCACTGCCGCCTGTCTTTCGCGCGCGTGATCCTTCAACCCTATAGAACGGTAAAAACACCTTATCCTGATGCTCATCGGGAATACCCGGGCCTTCATCGCGGATCGTGACCAAAACCGTGTCGGCTGTTGCCTCAAGACTGACCTTTGCCCGATGACCGTATTTCAGGGCATTTTCAATCAGGTTGGTAAAGGCACGTTTTAGGGTGCCCGGTCGACAGGACAAACGAATGCTGCGTTTGCCGCCAAAGGAATGTGGTTCATCCCCGCCGCCAAACACCGTATGGACGGAACTGAATTGCAACGGTTGAGGGCCATCAAAGGACACAGGGCGACCAAGGTCGGCGTAATCGTCACAGATCGCCTCAAGAACGGACACGAAATCAACGGTGCGTTCTTCTTCCTTCTGAATCCAGTCGCCCAGAAAGTCCAGCGCATCGTTTAAAAGGCTGTCCATTTCATCAAGGTCGCGCAGGACCGTTTCACGCAACTCATCATTTTCAATAAATTCTGCCCGCAGACGCAACCGCGTACTGGGTGTGCGCAAGTCATGCGAAATCGCCGCCAGCATCCGGGTTCGGTCGCCTAGCATGCGCGATATCCGTTCGCGTAAATCGTTATAGGCTGCTGCCATCGACCGGGCTTCGGTCGGGCCACGTTCTTCGACTGGCGGATTATCGACTTCATCTCCGTGATTGATGATGGCACGTGTCAGGTTCTTGAACGGTCCAGCCAGCAAATCAGCAAGGGCTGCAAACACCGCCAAAACGGCGGCGACCCCCATCAAAAACATCAAGAAAACAAGCGACGGCGACGAATAGTTTGCCCAAAGTTCATCATGGCTCACCAGAAACCGTTTGCCCGATGGCATCATAATTTCAACTTGGGCTTCCAGACCAAGCCGCGCAATTTCGCGCGACAGCTCGGCGAGAAACAGGCTGGGATTTTCGGTGGCCTCGATGACGGCGCGCTGTTCAGCACTTAGCCGTCCACGCAGAAAATGAACCTTCACCGAAATCGGCCACCCGGTGTTGGCCAACCTGACCGGAAGGGCAATGTGCTGTGCCGGGCGGGAGAACAAAAGCAACGTTCCCAGATCATCAGGGGGCAAAATCCGTAACGCCATGCCATCGCGCGCCGCGATATCGACAATATTGGATTCAAATTCGGGATTTTCGGCAATACGAAGCAATTCGCGGATGGTAAAGCCCAGTGTATAGGCCCGCCCGATCCGCTCGTTACGCTCAATGACATAGAGGGATGCCATGGTGCTGAGAATGGCGATGATCACACCGCCCAGCATCATGAGCATAAAGATGCGCCCGCCAAGGGTACGCGGTTTATAGCGGCGAAGATGGTTGCTAAATTCCGCGAACATACCGCCCATCAGCCGACCCTAAAGCGTTTGCGTATCTGCGCAGAACTGATAACCGATACCGCGCACGGTTTTGATCAGCTTGGGGTTTTTGGCATCTTTTTCGATTTTGCGGCGCAGGCGGCTGATCTGGATATCGATACTGCGATCGAACGGCAGCGAGCTTTGCCCGCGCACGATATCAACCAGTTGTTCACGTGAAAGCGCACGCTTGTTGTTTTTCACCAATGCCAGCAACAGCGAAAATTCACCTGTTGAAAGGTGAACCGCCACACGGTCGGCATCAAGCAATTCACGTGACCCGATATCAAGGGTCCATTCGCCAAAAATGATCCGTTTGGTTGGCGCGACTTCGTTATCAACCGGCCCCGCGGTACCGGTTTCAAACCGGCGGAACACGGCACGAATACGTGCCAGCAATTCGCGCGGATTGAACGGCTTGGTCAGATAGTCATCCGCACCAAGTTCCAACCCAAGAATACGGTCCGTATCCTCACCCACCGCCGTCAGCATAACAATCGGCACCTTGGATGTACGACGCACGTCACGGCACAATGCAAAGCCGTCTTCACCTGGCAACATGATATCAAGAATCACCAGATCGATTTTCCAGTCACGTAAAGCCCTGTGCATCTCATTACCATCAGACACCGTGGTGATCCGAAAGCCATGTTGCAGCAGGAATTTTTTCAAAAGCTTCTGGATTTCCTGATCGTCATCGACAACCAGAATATGAGGTTCACGTCGCGTAGTCAGAGTCCCCACCTCCCTATGGTAGACAGGCCCGATCAGGACCTTGGGCGGAGTTTAGTCGATAATGCCAACGGTTTGAACCATTTTACCAATTGTCGCTGATAAAAGAAAAAGCCGGGCTTTACCCGGCTTTCTCCAATGCGTTTCAACGCCTTTACATCCTGTGATGTGATGGACTATTTCAGGTCATAAACCTTCGTGCTGCCCGATACTTCAGACGCAACAACAAGCATCGCATTGCCAGTCGGGCTGTCAGTGGCCGCGACGAACTGGAAACCCTCAGGTGCGAGTTCACCAGCAGTGTCATGTTCCGGGCTGCCCGAAAAACGACGATCACTGTGATAAGTAACAAATTGCGGGTTGCTCGGGTTTGTCAGGTCATAAACCATAAAGCCACCCTGACGTTCCAGACCGATAAAGGCATAAGGCGTGCCGTTGACATAGCCCGACGCGATGCCTTCGGGTTCTGGCCCCTTGTCATCAGAACGGTTGTCGCGGCTGTAGTTTTCGGTATCCGATGCGTTAAATACATTTGCGTAATTTGCTGCCAAGTACTGCTCAAACGCATCACCACTGTCAAAGACCATTTGGCCATCGGCATCAAGGACCGAGAACGACCGCGCCCCATAGCTGTAAATCACATCGACGTCACCATCACCGTCGGTGTCGCCCTGTGCGGTTGTGGTTTTCAACCGGCCCAGATTTTCATCTTTCTGAAGGCTGCTTGCATTCGGGAAGGTAACCGGATCAAGCGTCAGCTTGCCAACACGCGTTTCTTCGCTGTAACCGTCGTAATCACGTGAATCGCCCTCGTTGGCGATCAGAACCCACGTTTTGCCACCAATCTCAATCGCATCAATGGTGTCTGGCATATACATGCCCATCACCGACCATGTGCGGATGTTGATTTTGCCATCCTTATCACTGGCATCAAACGCATGAACCGAATGATCCTTGAAACCAAGACCCGCGATGCGGACAACGCTTGCGGTTTCGATATCAATGATTGCGACCGCGTTGTTTTCCTGAAGCGAGACATAGGCGGTTTTACTGTCTTTGCTAACCGCAATATATTCCGGCTCGACATCCTGCGCGACGCTGGAGGTGCCGGGGTTTGATGTCCGCATGCCATATGGCAGGTCGGCATTATTGAGGAACGTAAAATCAACTGTGCGCACATCAGAATCGCTCAGCCCATCAACACCGCCTGACAGTGAAATGATCGAAACACTGCCTTCCGGATCGTTGGTAAAGGCGTCGTTCGGCTCACCCTCATTGGCAACCAAAACATGTTTACCATCCGGGCTGAATTTGATCATGTCGGGCAATGCCCCGACGGTAACAGCCGAGATGAAGTCGCCATCAGTATTGAAAAACACAGCCTGTCCGGAGGCCTGTTTGTCGGCATTTTCAACCGCAACCGCGACAACCCCATTCATGATCGCAACGCTGTTGGCACCCTTGCCCCACGCCGAAAGTGTGATGGCACCGACCTTGGTCAGTTCATCCGGGTTCGACATGTCAAGAATATCAATCGCCTTGTCGGCACCATTGACCACGAAAATACGCTTTGTTTCCGGGTCAAAGGCCGGAATTTCAGCCGCACTTTCGTCAAGCATTCCTGTCCGATATTCGCCCATCGGGACAATCGTGAGTGGATGTGCACCAACGTTGGTGCTCCCATCGGCCATCATGACACTGTTACTGGCGGTCCCGGCACAGGCACTCAGCAGTACGGAAACGGCGGCAGTTGCCAGAAGTGAAGAACGCATAATTCCCCCTTGGTAAATGGTTCATAAAAACAGACAACCTGCGGATTTGCTGTAACGGTTTGATGACCGAATGGTGACCGTTTCATAAATATCTTTCGGCAATGACTGCTCCAATCGGCGTGCGAAGCCGTAATAATAGTCAAACCGTCGCGTTGTCAGGACCCAAGCCAGACAGGATTGCCTTCATGCCACAGATTAACATCGCCGTTATCGGCGCGGGAATGGCCGGTCTAAAAGCCGCCAGCACGCTGCATAACATTGGAATGAACGTCACCGTTTTTGAAAAAAGCCGTGGGCTTGGCGGACGTCTGGCATCCCGGCGCACCGATTTTGGTCATTTCAATCATGGTGCTCAATATGTGACTGCCCGAAATCCAGGATTTGATGCATTCCTGCGTCAGGCAACCGACCATAAATCCGCGCGAAACTGGCGCCCGAACCTTCATCGCGGCGACATAGAAAGTGGATCGATAACCTCTACCGACCAGATCGCACAAAACCCAGATACCATCTCGCAACTTGATCAAACAGCGCAGACCAGCATGGTCGGTAACCTTGCAGTTGATTGCTGGTTTCAGGGGGCACCACAGATGAATAAGCTAATCCATCCGCTGGTGGATGAATTTGACATCAAAAAACAGCATCGCATCATCGCGATTGAGCCATCCGGCCCGCGCCAGTTCATGTTGCATGATGATCTTGATGGCACATTTGGGCCATTTGACGGTGTGATTGTCTCCGCACCCGCACCACAAACTGCGGATATTTTACGCCCGCTCAGCCCCCGTTTTGATCCGATTGGTGATGTGGTGATGGCGCCCTGCTGGGCGGTGATGGTGGCATTTGAAAAGCCGCTGCCGACGGCCTTTGATGCCATGCTCTATCCGTCTCCGGAAATTAGCTGGGCGGCACGCAGCACACAAAACGAAGGCGTCTTTCACCCCCGCACCCCCGACCCATGGGTTTTGCACGCAACACCACAATGGTCGCGCGACCATCTCGAAGAAGACAAAGACCGGGTAATTGAAAAGCTTCTATCGGCCCTTCGCACCGCAAGTGGTGTCAAACTGCCCGAACTGCATAGCATCGCCGCCCATCGCTGGCGCTATGCCCGTACGGAAGTGCCGCTTGGCAAAAGCTATTTGAACGGTATGAATGGTCGGGTGATTGCCGCAGGTGACTGGTGCCTTGGCGCGCGGGTCGAAGCCGCATGGCGCAGCGGCCAAACCGCCGCGCACGCCATGATGCAAACCCTGATTGGGTAGCGCTAACAACAGAACATACCAACATGCCGCGTAACGCAAACGGACAACGCCCTTCAAAGGCCGACTTGCCACAAAAGACATGCCCGGCCTGCAATCGACCATTTTCATGGCGGCGTAAATGGAAGGATTGTTGGGACACGGTGCGATATTGTTCGGAGAGATGCCGCAACCAGCGCTCACAAAAAGAGCGACGTTAGACAAAGCAAACGTCGCTCTTTTCACGCATTAAATGCACGCGATGACCACCCCCGGCAGTCAGCTACGTAACGATTGCAACTGTTTGACAAGCCCCGCGGTCGAGGCATCACGTGATGCAGCACTTTCAGTGCCCTGTACCATCGGAAGCAGTTCCTTGGCCAATTGTTTGCCAAGCTCAACACCCCACTGGTCATAGGAATTCACATTCCAAATGATACCCTGAACAAAGATTTTATGTTCATACATCGCCACCAACTGGCCCAGCGTAAACGGGTCAAGCTGCTTATAGAGGATCATGGTGCTAGGTTTATTCCCGGCAAAAACCTTTTGCGGGGCAAGCACATCAATCTCCGCCGGGGACAGATCACCACCAGCAAGCTCATCACGAACTTCTGCTTCGGTCTTACCGCGCATCAGGGCTTCGGCCTGTGCAAAGCAATTGGCAACCAGCTTTTCATGATGGTTCGACAACGGATGCAGCGCCTTGGCCGCGACTAAGAAGTCCACCGGGATCAGTTCGGTTCCCTGATGGATCAACTGATAAAACGCATGCTGCCCATTGGTGCCGGGCTCCCCCCAGATGATCGGGCCGGTTTCATAGGCAATTGGCTGACCATCACGGGTCACTGATTTACCGTTACTTTCCATATCGGCCTGCTGCAAATAGGCAGGCAACCGCGAAAGATGCTGATCATATGGCAGGATGGCCTGGCTCGATGCGCCCAACACATTGCGATACCACACCCCAATCAGGGCAAGGGTCACAGGAATGTTGGCGTCAAGCGGTGCTGTTTTGAAATGAGTATCCATCGCCTGCGCACCGCGCAGCAATTCTTCGAACTTGTCATAGCCAACGGCGAGGATGATCGGCAGGCCAATCGCCGACCACAGGCTATAGCGCCCACCAACCCAGTCCCAAAAACCAAACGCATTATCGGTATCAATCCCGAATGCCGCGACCTTATCGAGCGCAGTTGAAACGGCGACAAAATGCTTAGCAACGGCATTTTCGTCGCCCAATGCCTTAATCAGCCAATCACGCGCCGAATAGGCATTGGTCAAGGTTTCATCAGTGGTGAAGGTTTTGGATGCGATGATAAAAAGCGTTGTTTGCGCATCAAGGTGTTTCAGCGTATCGACAATATGCGCGCCATCGACGTTCGACACAAAATGGCATCGGATGCCGTCAATGTGATACGGGCGCAGCGCCTCATTAACCATCACCGGACCAAGGTCCGATCCACCAATGCCAATATTGACGACATCGGTAATTTTCTTGCCAGTATGGCCCTTCCACGCGCCCGAATGAACCCGCGCAGCAAAGGCTTTTAACCGGCTGAGAACGTCCTTGATCGCGGGCATGACATCTGCGCCATCAACCTCGATCGAACCGCCATCAAGATTGCGAAGGGCCGTGTGAAGAACAGCACGATTCTCGGTGACATTGATCCGGTCGCCGGCAAACATCCGGTCGCGCCAACCTTCGACATTGGCCGCAGTCGCCAGTTCGCGTAGGGCGACCATGACGTCATCGCTGATCAGGTTTTTCGAATAATCAACAAACAGGTCATCCAGTGACACGTTAAAGCGATCAAACCGTTTGGGATCGTCGGCGAACGCCTGACGCAGGTTCAATTTTTCGGAAATATCCGCACCAAGGCGATCAAGTTTTTCCCAGCTATCGGTCATTTTATCTGCGGACATACCACCCTCGGCCAATTCAAATCATTTCACACACAATCACCATGCCAGGCAGCCTAGCACGATGATCATACTGTTTGTGGGACAGTTTGCGTAAAGAGTGTGGCGGTGATGGGGCTGCCGCCACGCTTACACGGTATTCCTAAATCCTCAACGCGCGGAAAGAAAGGCTTCGACTTCTTTCTCGGTCGGAAGCGCGTTGATCGCACCGCGTTTGGTGGCCGTAATCGCCCCCACCGCATTGGCAAAGGCACATGCGTCGCGGAGTTTTTCTTCTGATCCCAGCAAATCCGGATCTTTTAAAAGCCGCGACAGGAAACCCGCCGTGCAGCCATCCCCCGCCCCGGTGGCATCAACAGCCGTGATTTTATAAGACGGGACAAAACCATCAAATTCCGGCGTGATAAAGCGCGATCCTTTGGGGCCATAGGTCACAACCAAGGCCCGCCATCCGTCACACCACAAATCCTTGATGCCGTCTTCAAGGTCATCCTTGCCCGATACAAAAAGGATTTCCTCATCCGACATTTTGACAATGTCGGCCTGACTGATCGCCAGACGCAGGATTTCCTGCGCTTTCTCTTCGCTTGGCCATAGCGGCAAACGAAGGTTGGGATCACAGGAAATAATCGCACCGTTTTCGCGCGCGATCTTGATCGCTTCAAGCGTCGCGGCACGCGGATCATCATCAATCATACACAGCGTTCCGTAATGGAACAGATCGGTAGATTTCAGCATATCCTGATCAAGGTCAGCCGGTGACAGCAGCATGTCGGCCGACGGGCTGCGATAGAACGAAAATTCCCGTTCCCCATCAGCGCGCAACGACACAAAGGCAAGCCCGGTCAGGGCTTCCTTGGTCAGGACAATACCGGATGTGTCGACATCGGCACTTTTAAGCGTATCAACCAGAAAATGACCAAAGGCATCATCGCCCAATTTGCCAATAAAGCCGGTTTCAATACCCAGACGTTGCAATCCCACAGCCGCATTCCCCGGCGCGCCACCCGCAGCCTTGGCAAAAGCAGGCGCATCGGCAAGGCCGGTTCCCGTCACGGTCGGTACAAAATCGATCAGAAGTTCCCCAAGGCAAACAGCTTTTGCCGTCATTACGTTTCTCCGTTTTTATCACCCGGATCATGGATCGGGATCATATCATTTGCTGTGGGACGCACCGCTTTTAAATCGATTCAATTCATCACGCAAAGGAATTAGGCCGTATCTTTCGAAACGACCTGTTTTCCGATCTTCGAACTATGACCGCGCGGCACTCAGACCGCCCACCCCTGATCCACTTCACGTCCACGATCAAGGGACCGCATCCACTCATCAAAACTGGCATCGCGATCAAGCTGTGCGCGGTAATGGCGATGCAACGCCGCAACCAACCGGCCATCACGACCCAGTAAATCATCGGCATAGCCAATCATGCGTGAATTTGGCCATGCAATCGGCCGAATGGTCCGAAGCTCGTTAAACAGACTATCTTCGTCAAGGTCAGGCTGCGCTTGTGCCATCAATGTCAGCATTGCCGCAGTCGAACGTGACACCCCCATATGGCAATGAACAAGCAAATGCCCGTTTGACCGCTGATCCACCGTATTTTTCAGTACTTCACCAAAACGCAGCACCTCTTCGACAATGCCGGGGCTCGGAGCAATCATGTCGGCTTTATCATCAATAATGTCATGAAACCGCAGCAAGGTCCGTTCATGCGGGCTGTAATGCGTAAAAACATCGGGATCATCCCGATCAGGATCAATCATGGACAGCACATGTGAAACAGCACTGCTGCGATGGGTTGGCAGCTCATCAATGCCGCAAATTGTCAGCATGGAAATGGAAATCTGTTTCATGTCGTTCTCCTAAGTGATGTTTTCACGACATAAGAGCACAGCAATCTAAAAAAACAAGGGCCGGACTCATGAAATAAGCCCGGCCCAATGCGTTAAACACTTATGTCGCAATGCTTATTTCGAACGGTTAACCGCATGAATGTTCAGCATTTCCCATGCCATTGTCGCCCCGGCAAGCGATGTGATGTCAGAAACATCATACGGCGGGGAAACTTCAACAACGTCGCTACCGATCAGATCGATATGCCCGGCAAGGCCACGCAGGATCGAAACGGCCTGATGGGTGGTCATCCCACCCAGAACAGGTGTTCCCGTCCCCGGTGCATAGCACGGGTCCAGACCATCGATATCAAAGGTGATATAGGCCGGACGATCGCCGACCGTTTCCTTGATTTTCGCGACAATGGCGTCAATCGACATGTTCTGAACATCCGGGCCATACAGGATGTTAAACCCATGCGCCGACTCATTGTGGGTGCGAATGCCGACCTGAATGGATTTTGACGGATCGACAATGCCCTTTTGCGCTGCATGCCAGAACATGGTGCCATGATCAATCCGGTCGCCGTCATCTTCCCAAGTATCGGAATGGGCATCAAACTGGATCAGCGAAATACCATCGCCGTATTTTTCGGCATGGGCCTTTAACACCGGATAGGTGATGAAATGATCGCCACCAATCGTCAGCATCTTGGATCCTGACTGCACGATATCGCGCGCGTGGTCTTCGATCATGTCGGGCAGTTTTTCCGGATGGCCCGGATCAATAACCATATCGCCGTAATCAATCACCGACAGTTCGGCAAAAATATCGCGCCCTGACGGAAAGTGCGGCGCCCATGCCAGATTGGCCGAGGCACGGCGCACACCTTGCGGGCCAAGTCGCGTGCCCGGTCGGCTTGAGGTCGCCAGATCATAGGGAATGCCTGTTACCGCCACATCAATGCCGCTAAGATCGCGGGAATATTTTCGGCGCATGAATGACAGTGCGCCGGAATACATCGGCTCGCTGGTGTTCTGATGCACGGATTTCGCCGTAAAGGCGTTATCGCCGCCTTTGGAATCAATGACCCCGGTGCTGCTCATTTTTCATCCCTTATCTCTGAATGAAGCTCAGAAGAATTAAAGTTCGGTCACGCGTCGCCCAGTGCAATCCAGGTCGACTTCATTTCACAATATTTGTCCAACGCATGCAGGGAGCGGTCGCGACCTGTCCCTGACTGCTTGTAGCCACCAAACGGCATGGTGATGGAGCCACCGTCCCAACAATTGACCCAGACAAGACCAGACCGCAGTTTCTTTGCGGTCAGATGTGCCTTGTTGATGTCACGCGTCCAGACGGCTGCGGCCAGACCATATGGCGTATCATTTGCGGTCTGAACAGCTTCTTTCCAGTCCTTGACCGAAATAACCGACAGAACCGGGCCAAAGATTTCTTCCTTGGCGATGGTCATGTCATTTTTGATACCATCAAACACGGTTGGCTCAACGTAATAACCACCGGTTTCGGTGCGCGCACGTTTACCACCAGTACGCAAAACGCCGCCTTCGGCAGAACCCTTTTCGATGTAGCCCAGAACACGGTTCATCTGACCTTCATCGACAATCGCACCCATCTCGGTTTTGGGATCGAGCGGATCACCCGGCTGCATTTTTGCACCCGCAGCAATGACTTTTTCGATCAGTTCGTCCTTGATGCTTTCTTCGACAATCAGGCGCGAACCCGCGGTACAGACTTCACCCTGATTATAGAAAATGCCACCTGCGGCAGCCGCAGCAGCCGCATCCATATCCGGGCAATCGGCCAGAACGATGTTCGGGCTTTTCCCGCCACATTCCAGCCAAACACGCTTCATGTTTGACAGACCAGAATACTGCAAGAACAGCTTGCCGACTTCGCCAGACCCGGTAAAGGTCACGCAATCAACATCTTCATGCATGCCAAGCGCCTTGCCCGCTGTTGGGCCAAAGCCCGGAACAACGTTCAGGACACCTTCGGGAATACCCGCTTCAACCGCGATCTCAGCCACACGAAGGGCGGTAAGCGGCGATTGTTCGGCCGGTTTAAGGATAATGGAATTGCCCATCGCCAAGGCCGGGCCAAGTTTCCACACCGCCATCATCAACGGGAAGTTCCAAGGCACAACAGCCGCAATCACGCCAAGCGGTTCACGGGTGATCATGCCAATTGCATTGATTTCCGATGACGATACTTCGTCATAAATCTTGTCGATCGCCTCGGCATACCAACGAATGCATTTGTATGAAAGCGGGATATCATCGCGCGACGCCAGCGTGATCGGCTTGCCCATATCAAGGCTTTCGAGCAAGGCGAGTTCAGCAGCATTCTTTTCGAGAAGATCGGCAAAATGCAGCAGGATTGCCTTGCGCTTTGCCGGCGCGGCTTCGGACCAGCTGCCTTTTTCAAACACAGCACGGGCTGACGCCACCGCGCGGTTGACGTCTTCGACATCACATTCGGCAACCTTGGTCAGAACCGAACCATCACGTGGACTGATACAGTCAAAGGTCTTGCCGGATGCCGCATCGACATAGGCGCCATTGATGAACGCCTTATTGCGAATATCAAGGGCTGCGGCCTGTGCGGTCAGCTGTTCAAAATTCAACGGATTGGTCATCGGAAGTCTCCTGACGGATGGCGCTTTGGGCCTTGTTCGATTTCGATAAACATACACGGGCATTTTGCCCGTTTTGTGACGTGATCAATAAGATGGCGGGGTCGCGGCACTGACAACTTCGCATTCACCATCCCCGACATTTCGGAAACGGTGCGGGATTTCCGCATTGAAATAATATGCGTCCCCCGGGCCAAGAATCTTGACCCGCTCCCCAACGGTTACCTCAAGTTTGCCACGCACGATAACACCGGCTTCTTCACCCTTCTGGACAATCAGTTTGTCACCCGTGTCACCGCCAGCCGGATAGGTTTCATGCAGAACACGCAAATTACGATCCTTGCGCGTTGCCCCGACAAGACGCATCGACATCGTCCCGTCGGCCAGCTCAACAAGATCTTCCTTGTTAAAGAAAATCTCTTCACCGGTATCAAGATCGATGGTGAAGAAATCGATCAGGGTCATGGGGATTCCTGCCAAAACCTTGGCCAGACTATCAATCGACGGGCTGACGCGGTTTTGTTCAATCGTCGAAATCGTGCTGTTGGTGACACCGGCACGCCGTGCCAGTTCCCGTTGTGACAGCCCATACATGCTGCGCACAGCCTTCAGGCGATCCCCTACCTTCTGTGACATTCCTGTTCTTTTCCCTATCGCACGCTTTTTATATTTTTATGCGCGGTCAAACCGCATCAAGGTACCAGCGATATTCAAGCTGGGTCACCTCAGAGAAAAACTCGTCATATTCGGCACGACGGCAAATGTCGAAAACTTCAACAAACTTCTCGCCCAAATATTCTTTGACGATATCGCCTTCGACAAACCGGTCGAGGGCGGAAATCATGCTGCGTGGGACGATCTTGCCTCCGTGCTGTTCATAGCCGTTGCCAACTGTTGGCTCACCCGGATCAAGCTTGTTTTTCATGCCGTAATGCACGCCAGCCAAAACACAGGCCAAAACCAGATACGGGTTTGCATCCGCACCAGATACACGGTGTTCAACACGTGCGGCTTTTGGGCTGCCAGCAGGAATACGCAATGCCACAGTCCGGTTGTTCAGACCCCAGTTCGGCGACATCGGCGCATAGGCCTTGTTCTGGAAACGGCGGAATGAATTCGGGTTCGGCGCAAAGATCGCCATGCTTTCAAACATCGCTTCCTGCAGGCCACCAATGGCAAAGCGCAGATTGTCTGACACTTCTTCATCGCCTTTGGGCGACATAACATTGTTGCCGTCTTCATCGCGCAAGCTGACATGGACGTGCAAGCCGTTACCAGCCTGATCAGAATACGGCTTTGCCATGAAGGTCGCGGTCACACCGTGATCCCATGAAATGCCCTTAACCACGCGTTTAAGCTGCATGGCATGGTCTGCGGCCATCATCGGGTCACTGACATGGCCCAGATTGATTTCAAACTGTCCGGGGCCTGCTTCGGCAACGATGGTATCGGCCGGGATACCCTGACGGTTCAGTTCGGCAACCGCATCATGAAGAACCCGTTCGAAATCTTCGATCTGCTGAAGACCATAAACCTGCACACCATCCGATGCGATCCCGCCACCAAGCGGCTGCGGGGGCAATGGCACGGCTGTTTCCCGATCCTGATCGGCAAGATAGAATTCAAGCTCAAGTGCCACAGTCGGATAAAAACCGTCCGCGGCCATGCGATCAACAACCGACTGCAAAACATTGCGCGGATCGGCAAAAAAGCGCGAACCGTCAAGGTTATACAAGCTCATCATCACTTGGGCCAAAGGCAGTTCGCCATATGGAACACGGCACAGCGTACCGGCGATCGGCTTTGCTATATTGTCCTGATCACCACTGGACCACAGAAGTCCCGTGCCTTCCGGATTGTCACCGGTGATATCGACAAGACAGACGGAACCCGGCAGATTAACGCCTTCCTGAAAGCTTTTAAGGAATTTCTGTTTGCTGATTCGCTTGCCACGAAACACCCCGTTAACGTCGGGGATCAGCAATTCAATAAGTTCGATATCAGGATTTTCTTCAAAGAATCGTTGGGCTTCTGCCCTACTGTCTTCGACGAACGACTTGTTCATCGTCTTATACTCCCAGAAAAGGCCTCGTATTCGCAGGGTTTATCCCTGCCGCATCGTGCCGTGCCAAACAGCCCCGGTCAAGCCCATTCGTGCGATATATCGTGCAATTCGCGCAGCGCACAATTTCTGAATACGTGAAATTAATCAGCGGACACCAGCATCCCACAACAACCAGCAGATAACAAAAAACAACGCATTTTACCGCAAAATATTATCCAAAATTTCCTCTTGCAAAGGTGTTCAAAAAAACGAACACTAAAAGCAGATGTTCAACATATCGCACAAAACAGGCAAGTACCGCTGTCAGGAGACGCTATGAATAATTTCGACAAAACCGCCTATTGGCAGGACATAGATCAGGCACACCATATTCATCCGTTCACCGATACGGCGGACCTGAACAATCGTGGCACGCGCGTTATTACCAGCGCCAAGGGCGTGTTTATCGAGGATTCCAACGGCAAGCGCTATCTTGACGGCATGGCGGGCCTCTGGTGTGTCAATATCGGTTATGGTCGCAAGGAACTTGCCGAAGCGGCCTATAAGCAGATGCTTGAACTGCCCTACTACAACAACTTCTTCCAGTGTGCGAATACGCCTGCGATTGAGCTTTCCAAAGTTCTCGCCGAAATCACGCCCGAAGGCCTCAACCACGTATTCTACGCCAATTCCGGGTCTGAAGCGAACGACACGGTTGTTCGTATGGTGCATCAATACTGGAATCTTAAGGGCAAACCTGAGCGCACCCACATCATCAGTCGCAAGAACGCCTATCACGGCTCGACCGTGGCCGGTGCATCGCTTGGCGGTATGTCGGGTATGCATGCACAGGGTGGTTCACTGCTGCGCGATGTCGTTCATATTGATCAGCCTTACTGGTACGGCGAAGGCGGCGACCATACCCCCGAAGAATTCGGTCTGCTGACCGCGCGCAAGCTTGAAGAAAAAATCGAGGAACTTGGCGCAGACCGCGTTGGCGCCTTTATCGGTGAGCCGATCCAGGGGGCTGGCGGCGTAATCATTCCGCCGTCAACCTACTGGCCAGAAATTCAGCGTATCTGCAAAAAATACGACATTCTTCTGATTGCCGATGAAGTCATTTGCGGCTTTGGCCGGACCGGCAATTGGTTCGGGTCTGAGACCTTTGACATCAAACCCGATCTGATGCCGATGGCAAAGGGTATGTCGTCTGGCTACCTTCCTATTTCGGCGGTTATGGTTGGCGAACGTGTTGCCGATGTTTTGATCAATCAGTGCGGTGAGTTCACCCACGGCTTTACTTATTCCGGCCACCCGGCGGCGGCCGCCGTCGCCCTTGAAAACATCCGCATCATGCGCGATGAAAAAATGGTCGAACGGGTCCGTGATGACATCGGCCCGTATTTCCGCAAACAGCTTGACACCCTTAAAGACCATCCGCTGGTCGGGGCGGTTGAAGCGATTGGCCTGATTGCTGGCATGCCGTTGGTTGATGACAAGAAAACCCGCAAAGCATTTGATAAGCCGGGCACCGTCGGCACCATCTGCCGCGATGCATGCGTTGCCAATGGTGTCATCTCGCGGGCCTGTGGCGACCGTATGGTTCTCTCACCACCGCTTTGCATTACTCACGACGAAGTCGACGAGCTGGTCAAACGGCTCCGTGCGGCACTGGATGATACTGCCAAGAAAATCGGTAAAATGTAATCATCATACAATTTCTGTGACTTAACGAAATACCCGGCATGACCTATCATCGCCGGGTATTTTTAATCCCGCGCATCCGATCCCATCGTTTTACCCCATCGCAACGAGTGCCCCATGCTCAAACGCATTTACCAGCCCGCCGCCTATCAAACTGACACCCTGCCCGACAGCTATTGGGTCGAAAGTGCCGCACCACTGCCAGATTGCGAAAAGCTTCCGATTGATGGCGCGCTTAAAACCGACGTCGCGATTATTGGCGGCGGGTATTGCGGTTTGTCAGCGGCCCTGGAACTTGCGACGAGCGGCACAAATGTTACCGTCTTTGATGCCGGACGCAGTGGTTGGGGTGCATCGGGACGTAATGGCGGTTTTTGTTGCATGGGCGGCAGTGGCAAGGGATACGGCTATCTTGCCAAACGATTTGGCGTGGATGAAACCCGTAAATTTGCCCGTATTCAACGCGATGCAATTGAGCTGGTCGATCAACGCCTGAGCGATTGGGACATTGATGCCGACCGCCATTCGGATGGCGAGGTCGTTTTGGCTCATAAACCCAACCGGGTGCGTGAACTGCACGAAGAAATCGACGAACTCAACCATTTCACTGACATTAAATCAGAACTTCTTGATCGTGATACCCTTGTGGAACGTGGCCTGAATGCCGGGGAAACATACGGCGGGCTGCATGTGAAAGCCGGATTTGGCCTTAACCCGATGAAGTATCTGATCGGATTACACGCACAGTGCATCAAGGCCGGTGTTCGAATATTCGAACAGGCAAAGATCGACCGTTTTGACGAAGCTGACGGCAAATACACCCTGCATGCAGGCGCAACCCAAATCACTGCCGATAAGATCATCATCGCCACCAACGGATACAGTGCGGAAAACCTGCCCGACTGGATTGGGGGCAAGCTGATGCCGGTCTTTTCGGGGATTTTTGTCACCCGCCCCATGAGCAACGATGAACTTGCCGCACAGGGCTGGACCAGCGACCTGATGGCATTTGATAGCCGGATTTTACTGCATTATTTCCGCAAACTGCCCGACAACAGGTTTCTGTTTGGTGGACGCGGCGGCATTACCGCCACCCCGGCGGCCTTTGACGCGGGCAAACGCGACTTGCTGAGCAACTTTAACCGTATGTTCCCGGCATGGCGTGATGTTGAGCTCACCCATCACTGGAATGGGCTTGCCTGTCTGTCACAAAGCTGGCGGCCCTATATCGGGCGGGTTCCCGGTTATCGGGATGTGTGGACAGCCCTTGCCTGGCATGGCAATGGGGTTGCGCTGGCAAGTCAGGGCGGCAAACTTCTGGCCCAACGGATGCAAGGTGCAATTGGCAACGAAGATCTGGGCGCGGTTCTTGGGACCCCGATGGATAATTTCCCGTTGCCAAAATTGCGCCGTGTCGCCCGGTCAGCGGCCTATCGATATTACGGATTACGGGATCGGTTTGCGTAATTGGGCAAACTGACATATGTCATGATGAACCGTCGCAGGTTGCGCTAATCCTGTGACATCCTGACCGCATCACAGGCCGATTCACCATGTCTGACAAACAGCCAACCCTTGCCGAAATCAAGGAACGCCGCGAAATCGCCACCCGGCGGATCAAGGAAGACACCGGGATTGATCAGGGCATGATCAAAAATATCGTTCACGGATTTTACGCCAAGGTCCGAGAAGACGACATGCTTGGTCCGGTGTTTGAGGAAAAAGTTAAAAACTGGGACACTCACCTTGATCGCATGGTGATGTTCTGGTCATCGGTCGCACTGGCAACCGGCAATTACGATGGGCGTCCGATGCAAAAGCACATGCCGCTTAAAATCACCCGCCATCATTTTGACCGCTGGCTGCAACTTTTTGCACAGACCCTTTCGGAATATTGCGATGAACCCGCGGCCAAGCATTTCATGGAACGCGCCCTTCGCATCGCATCAAGCTTTGAAGTCGGGATCGCGGCCCACAATGGGGTAATCCTGTCCAAGGGCGAACGCTATGACCCGGTCGCAAGCTGGACACCGGATCAATAGGCAACGCCACACCAGTTGCATTTTGCAATCAGTTTTGATACCGTGCCCTCGACTGCACGATGTATCAAACCAAAGGTGCCCCGATGTCTGACACACTTGCCATTGCCCAGCGCTATTTCCAGGCCTATGAAAATTCGGACCGCGATGCGATCGAGCGTCTGGTTTCCGATAATTTCCGGTTTACCAGCCCGCTCGACAACCAGTTGGATCGAAACGCCTATTTCGAATGTTGCTGGCCCAATCATCAACGGATTGACAGGTTCAACCTTATACATCTCGTTGCGAACGGGGATGACGTTTTTGTCACCTATGAAGGGGACATCAATACTGGCCGCCGTTTTCGAAATACCGAAATTCTGACCATCCGTGATGGCCGTGTTACATCGGTCGAGGTCTATTTCGGCTGGAACCTGCCCCATGACGTGCCAGAAGGCAGCTCAGCCCCTTCGTGATGTAAAAAACAACACCCCCAACATCCCGAAACGCAAAGAGTTGATGCAGATTTGGCGTGCATGACAACGCTGGTCTCATGATGTTTTCACCCCAAGATATCCCTTTTGCGGACATCAGGACATTGAAACCCATAAGAAAATCCATCAATCTGTGCATTATCGGTTTTGACTAGGGTCTGCACCCATTCCCGATTGAAACAAAAACGGAGAAAATAACGATGTGGTTTGCGATCCTTGTCGCCGCCATTCTGCTGGTTGCACTGATTGCCTATACTTTGTATGGACATCGCCGCCATCTGGCCATCAGCATTGGCCCGACAATTGACCCGGCGTCACGTCCAAACACTGCCCTTCTGCTGATTGACCTGCAAGACGATTTCACATCGGATAACGCAAGGCACACCTATCCTGCCGACGCGATGAAAAATGGCATCATGGCCATCAACAAACTGGTCGAAACGTCCAACGCCAATGGCTTTCCGGTCATTTCAATCCGACAAACCTTCGCTGGCTGGTACGTCAACTTTCTTGTCAAATTGCTCAATGAAGGACGCGGCTGCCCGAAATCAAAGGGACTCGACATTGATGCCCGGATTGATGGCGATATTGACCACGACATCGTTAAATCACGCGCAGACGCCTTTCATGAACCCGAATTATCCCTGGTTCTGGACCGGCATCAGGTTGGCAAACTCATCATCGTCGGATTGGATGGAGACTTTTGCGTCAACGCCACCATGAAGGCCGCACTTAATCGCGGCTATGATGTGTCGTTTAGTGACACAACCACCCTCGCCCAAAACCCACAAAGCTGGCGAAAAACAAAATCCCGCCTTATCGCACTTGGCGCGAAAGATAGGATTGACGAAAAAGCCAGCGATGCCGTCTCAGACACCACAGCCACAGCCACAGCCACAGCCAAACAAAGCGAACCGGCTTAGGATCAGGACCTAAAGCCGGTCGCGGATCGAGTACCAAACCATAGCCGCCACCAGCATCGGATACCGCAGCGTCTTGCCGCCGGGGAATGCCGGTATTTTCAAGTTCGACATTACGTCAAACCGTTCCATTGTTCCGGCAACCGCATCGGCCATGATCTGCCCGGCCAAGGTTGCCATCGCAACCCCATGCCCGGAATAACCCGTTGCGGTAAAGACATTATCCTCGATCTTACGGAAAAACGGCATCCGGTTCATCGTAATCGCCAACGTCCCGCCCCAACCGTAATCAATTTTAACGTCTTTGAGCTGCGGATAGACTTCCAGCATATGGGGTGAGACGAACGATTTGATGTCGCTGGGGAAGCGATAGCCATATGTTTCCCCGCCACCAAACAGCATGCGGTTATCCGCACTAAGCCGGTAATAGTTGATCACGAATTTTGAATCCGCAACCGCCACATCATCGCGGATCAAATCACGCGCCAAATCATCGGAAAGCGGTTCGGTGGCAATGATGAAATTATTGATCGGCATCACGCGCTTTGCCACACGGTCTTCAAGAGCATCAAGATACCCATTGCAGCCAAGGATCACTTTGTTAGCGCTAACAACCGCACCGTTGCTGGTTTTAACCGTGACCTTGCCCGACTGATTTTCATAGGATGTCACCATCGCATTTTCAAAAATGCGCGCCCCTGCAGCGCGGGCCGCATTGGCAATGCCAAGCACGAAGTTCAGCGGGTGAATATGCCCCGCCCCCATATCAAGCGACCCGCCATGGTAAAACTCAGTCCCCAGCATCTCGCGCATTTCAGCACGGTCAACGTTGCGGATCTGGTTATAGCCATATTCGCTTTGCAGCTTTTCGGTGTAGGCATGGGTATCTGACACAAACCGCGCGCGATGGTCGGCATGTAAAATGCCCGGTTTCCAATCACATTTGATGTCGTGTTTGGTGATCAGGGATTTGACGATGTCCTTGGACTGCTCGGCGATATCCCACAGTTTTTTGGCATCATCGCGCCCGACCATCTTTTCAAGGTCATCCTGTTCGCGGCGCTGGCCCGATCCGACCTGCCCGCCATTGCGGCCCGATGCGCCCCAGCCAACCCGATGGGCTTCAAGCAGGATGACATCAAAGCCACGTTCGGCCAGATGCAAGGCCGATGACAACCCGGTAAAGCCGCCACCGATGACCACAATGTCGCACGACTGATCCCCTTCGATTGTCTCGAACGGTGCGGTCGTATTGGCGGTCGCGGCATAATAGGATGCCGGATAGGTTCCTGCCTTGTCATTGGCGGTCAGCAAATTCGGGGTAAACACGAGGGAGCCTCAATTTGGTTGTTCTTTGTCGCGACATCCTGCCCGATCAGGGGCATCTATCAAGGGAAAACAGCCGTTTCCAGCTGTATTTGGATGGATTTCACCGATTATACCAAAATAGGCATCGCCAAGGAAAAAGGATTGCGCAAAGACGCGTATAGAACGCGATACCTGCGGCCCTTTTTAATCTCACCGACCAAGACCTACGCAATTAAAACAGAGTCTTAAGCCCCGTGGGTCACGGCTTCGACCATGCGAAGAGCAGTTTTGGTTGCGGCACAGCCCCCACGCGCCGTACAGCGCAAATCAGGATGCATCATCGCACCAATTTTCACTGTCTGATCAACCAGTTCGTCATAGGCCAGAACCGCATCGAACCCGGCCAGAATGGCCGTCGCCGATGAAAAGGCGTGTGATACCCCGGCGACATTGCGCGCATGACACGGAACTTCAACATCCCCGCCGACCGGATCACAGACCAGGCCAAGCGTATTCATCAAACACATCGCGGCTGCGTCAAAGCATTGTTTGGCATCCCCGCCGTATGCTTGCGCAACACCCGCTGCTGCCATTGCCGCCGATGCGCCGGTTTCGACCGAACATCCGCCACATTCGGCGGCAAATGTCCCACGTGCAGCAAACACAGCCCCAATCACCGCCATGACTTGCAGCGCGTCAGTAGCACCTTCGATATCAATCCCATGGCGGATCAAGCCATACAGCGTTCCGGGCACAACACCGGCACTGCCCGCCGTTGGTGCTGCACAGACCAGCCCCCGGTTTGAATCACGCTCCATCGCCGACAATGCGCCCGCCATGGCATCCTGCAAAACCGCACCGCCAAGACCAGATGGCAGATTGGCATCGCGGACCTTCCGTGCGCGCAGAGTTAAAAACCGCATCACGTTGTCTTCAGGTTTGGCATCGAACCCTTCGGCAACCACACGCAGCATCAACTCACACCGTTCGCGGAAAAGGACGCGCGTCGCGTCGCGTGACAGGCCAAGGCGTTTGGCCTCCAGCACAAGGGCGGCATCGGCCAATGATCCGCCCTGCTCCTCGGCAACCGAGATCACAGCATCACTGGTTGAAAACAAATCCTCGGTCGCACAAACCGGATATTGCGATGCATCAGCATACCGAAGGTCGTTAACACCCTCACGCCCACGCACAGCCGCAATCAAATCCGCCCCCGGCAAAGATTGCAGGGAAACTTCAATGCGGTTGCGTTCCGGATCAACCGATGTTCCAAACAGCTTGTTGCCGCCCGCCGCCAGTTGCCCGGCGATACCATCGGCCGCCAAAACCGCCGCTTCGCCCCAGATAAAGACAGTAGCACTTTTACCCGTTTGAAAAACCGGCGCACCATTCATCGCGTCGATGTAATACATCCCCCCGCCAACTGATGCACCGGCATACAGATCGGTTCGCGCTTCCCCCTCGACGGTTTCTACCGTTAGTTCAAGGTCAACGCGGTTAGGATGGTTGTTGTTTTCAAGCTCACATATCTCAATGGTGAACTGAAATCCCTCACCCCGCATCACGCGCGGTAAGATATCGCGGTAATCCGTATCGGCAAGCTGCGCCCCGGCAAGACCGGCAGCAAAATTTTCATCCGAACTTTGCGCCTTATACACCGGCGCAAAAGAGCCGCGTGGATCAAACCTCACAACCGCATCTTTCAACACTTCCCCGTTTGAGCAAGACAGTTCACGCGCCAGTTTCGCCATCATATAGGGCGCAGCACAGTGCGAACTTGACGGCCCACGCATGACGGGACCAATAACGGAATTCAGCAGACTGATTTCTTGCATGACAGGATACTTTAAAGGGTCGCGGGAAAGTGCGATGTGGTCGATACAATATGTTCGAATGATCACCTGCTTATGATGCGAATGCAATCACCCAAACAAAAAATCCCCGGCCAATCGACCGGGGATTTTAAGAGCAAATAGCGTCCCTCGCAGCATTTTAACGCTGTTTGGTTTCCCATTCAGGATGCACGAAATACGGCGCATTCGATGGTGCCAGCGGATCACGCCCGCGAATGATATCAGCCGCCTTTTCGCCAATCATAATGGTCGGCGCATTCAGATTACCTGTGGCAATCGTTGGCATGATTGAACTATCGACCACGCGCAGGCCTTCGACGCCATACACACGGGTTTGCGCATCAACCACGGACATGTCATCACTGCCCATCTTGCATGAACATGACGGGTGATAGGCACTTTCGGCGTGATCGGCGACCCATGCATCAATTTCCGCATCTGTCTGGATATCCTTGCCAGGAGCAATTTCACGCCCGCGTAAATCGGCAAAGGCTTCCTGACCAAATATCTCACGGGTCAGGCGCACCGATGCGCGCATTTCTTCCCAGTCTTCGGGATGGCTCATATAATTTGGATCAATGATCGGACGGTCTTTGGGATCGGCTGATGCCAGTCGCACCGTGCCGCGTGATTTCGATCGCATCGGACCAATGTGGGCCTGAAAACCATCACCTTCGGCGGCCTTCGACCCATTGTAGTTAATCGCCGCTGGCATGAAGTGATACTGCAAGTCCGGATGCTTGACGCCTGCTTTGGATCGAATGAAACCACCCGCCTCGAAATGGTTAGTCGCACCAAGCCCGGTTTTAAACAGATACCATTCCAGACCGATCTTAAGTTTGCTCCACCAATCAAGCTTGCTGTTCAGGCTGACCGGTTTGGTGCATTCCATTTGAACATAAAGCTCAAGATGATCCTGAAGGTTTTCACCAACACCGGGAAGATCGGCGACAACATCAATGCCATGTTCGCGCAAATGAGCCGCTGGACCAATGCCCGACAACATCAAAAGTTTGGGCGAATTGATTGATCCCGCCGACAGGATGACTTCACGCTCAACCACCGCACGCTTTGTTTCGCCTTCATGGATGAACTCAACACCAATCGCACGTTTACCTTCAAAAACAACGCGCTGCGCGAATGCCTTATTGTAAACTGTGACGTTATCACGCTTGGCAGCCGGGTGAAGATACGCCTGTGCGGTGGACCAGCGACGGCCTTTATAGACCGTCATATCCATGGTCCCAAGCCCCTCCTGGCGATAGCCGTTCTGATCGTCAGTATGGGTATATCCGGCCTCAACACCTGCCTTCATCCATGCCTTGTGAAGATCATTTTGGCACGCCCCGGTGGTCACATGTAGCGGACCATCCCCGCCGTGATATTCATCGCCACCGGTATTTTCATTACGGGTATCGGCCTTGCGGAAATAGGGCAAGCACCGCGCATAATCCCATTCCTTAAGTGCGGCGTCTTCTTCGGCCCAGCGATTGTAATCAAGCGCGTGACCACGGACATAGGCCATCCCATTGATCGAACTTGAACCGCCCGAAACCCGCCCACGCGGCGTTTCCATGCGGCGGTTGTTCAGATTGGCTTGCGGTGTGGTCCAATAGGCCCAGTTATAGGTTTCCGACTGCATCGGATAAGACAAAGCAGTTGGCATATGAATGCGCCAATCCCACCAATGATCGACGGGGCCGGCTTCAAGGACCAGAACCTTAACATCATGGTCTTCAGATAACCGGTTGGCCAAAACAGCCCCGGCGGAGCCGGAACCGACAATTACGTAATCATATTTTTCAGTCTTGGTCGGGGTCGACATGTTTGATCCCTTTATCTTTCAAGCGTTGCGCGCAGCCATTGTCTGATTGGTAAAAGCCAATCAGTACGGCGCCTCTACATCGCCGGTTTCGACATAAACCGATTTAATGCGGGTATAATGTTCAATCGCCGCACGGCCATTTTCACGACCCACACCCGATTTCTTCACCCCACCAAACGGCATTTCAATTGGGGTAATGTTATAGGTGTTGATCCAGCAGGTCCCTGCTTCAAGGCGCGATACAACACGATGTCCGCGCGACAAATCCTTGGTAAAGACGCCTGCGGCCAAGCCATATGGCGTATCGTTGGCGCGCTTGATGGCTTCGTCTTCATCAGTGAATGTCAGAACCGACATTACGGGACCAAAGATTTCTTCACGCACGATGGTCATGTCATCAGTACATCCGGCAAAAACCGTCGGGGCAACAAACAGACCGCCTTCTGGCATGCCGTCTGAAACCGCATGGCCACCCAGAACGCATTTCGCGCCCTCTTTCTTGCCGGTTTCGATGAACGACATGATCTGGTCATACTGGGTTTTGGTCACAATCGGGCCGACCTGTGTATCGGGCTTTTCCGGATCGCCCAGCACAAGATCCTTGCTGCGCGCGATCAGTTTTTCGATGAAGGCATCGGCGACACTTTCATGGACAAAAACCCGCGTCCCGTTTGAACAGATCTGCCCCGATGAATAGAAGTTCGCCATCTGCGCACCCGACACCGCATTATCAAGATCGGCATCTTCAAACACGATCATCGGTGATTTGCCGCCAAGCTCCATGGTCACGGCCTTCATACCGCCCGCCGCAACAGATGCCACCTTGGCCCCGGTTGCCGCCGACCCGGTCAGCGATACTTTATCCACGCCGGGATGCTCAACCAGCGAAGCACCACATTCACGCGCACCCTGCACGACATTGTAAACACCATCTGGAAGACCTGCTTCCTGTAATGCCTCGGCCACCGCAATCGCCGACAGCGGAGTGACTTCGGATGGTTTGTAAACAACCGCATTCCCGCACGCCAAGGCCGGGGCAGCTTTCCAGCAGGCGATCTGGATCGGATAGTTCCATGCGCCAATCGCGGCACAAACGCCAACCGCTTCGCGGCGGGTATAGGCAAAGTTCGCCCCAAGGTCGATATGCTCACCGGCAAGGCTCCCGGCGACACCAGCGAAATATTCCAGGCACTCGACACCGGAAACCACATCGACAATTTCGGTTTCCTGAATGGCGCGGCCCGTGTCGCGGGTTTCAACCAGTGCCAGTTCATCGTTGTGATCGCGCAAAATCTGGGCGGCCTTGAACAACACACGCGCACGCTGAGCGGCAGGTGTCGCTTTCCAGATTTCAAATCCGGCCCGTGCGGCCTTTACCGCCGCATCAACATCGGCGGCTGTACTTTCATTGCCCTTGGCAAGAACAGTATTGGTCGCGGGGTTCAGCGTGGTCATTTCCGCGCCAGAACCGTTGGTTTTCTTGCCGTTGATGAAATTCTGTATCTGGTAAAGGCTCATGTCAAAACTCCTGCGGGCCGCATCCTAACCGGGCGACCGTAATCTTGGTGTGTCTGTTCGGCTCAGCGCGCCGGCGAATTGGCCAAATAGAGATGCATGGTACCCAGCACCATCACACGCGCGGCCCCGACATCTGCGCGCCCGGACGAAAGCCCCGAACGTACCCAGATGCCATCAATCATGGCCGCCATTGCGGCCGAAATTTCGTCTGCCCGCTGATCTGTTGTCAGCTGGCGCAGCTCGTGGCGTAAATTGGATGCCAGTCGCTGAAAATAGATGCTGTTGATCCGGTGCAACGCCTTTGAAAACGGCACCTGCGCCCAGAAGGATAACCACGCCACAGTCACCTGCGGGGTGAATTGTTCTTCATTAAAGTTGGTGTTTACAATCGCTTCGAGCCGATCAACCGGCGTTTTGGCGCGGTCCAGACGCATAAGGTAATCGTTGCGCAATTCCTGCATCAGAAAACGCATGGTTGCTTCGAGCAACGCGTTCTTGCCACCGAAATAATGCGAAATAATGCCCGATGACATCCCCGCCGCACTTGCGATACGCGAAATCGTCGTATCGGCAAACCCATGGCGGTGAATGGTTTCAATCGTTGCGTCGATCAACTGCCTGCGGCGTACAGGCTGCATACCAACTTTGGGCATTCAAGCAATCCAATTCAAAGCGATCTGAAGGGCTTGAAACCGCCGCAACGTCATGCAGCGTACTTTTTAACCCTTCTCAATTGACGTATCGGGAATATGCTGTATTTTAATTGAACAATCAATCAATAAAACACGCCGATATTTGCGGCGCAATGATCAAGGGTGCTTCCTTTGCTGCGCGGCTTTGCGGCTGTTTTTGTGATTATTCCGGTCCATACGGACAGGTTCGGGGGAACCTTTTCGTACGGCTCTGGGCGAGTGTTAGCGACAACGATATTGCGTTGATGTTCGTCTGGCCTCCGGAACCGAGAGCTTCTGCAGACCGCCGTTTGCGGTCCGCAGTAACATTAGGTTTACACAAGGGAGAACCAGAAACATGACCAATCTTTCCACTTTCGGCCGTCTTCTTGGCAGCACTATTATTGCCGGTGCACTTTTTGGTGCGGCAAGTGCCAAGGCTGCTGATAGCGAAGCCTGCAAAACCGTGACGTTCTCTGATGTTGGCTGGACCGACATCACCGCAACCACGGCAACCGCATCGGTTATTCTCGACGCATTGGGCTATAACACCGAAACCGAACTTCTGTCGGTTCCTGTCACCTACACCAGCCTTGCAAATGGCGACGTTGACGTATTCCTTGGCAACTGGATGCCAACCATGGCCGCTGACATCAAGCCGTACCTTGACAAAGGAACGGTTGTTAGCGCCGGTGCAAACCTTGAAGGGGCGAAATACACCCTTGCGGTTTCCAAGAACGCCTATGACGCAGGCCTGAAAGATTTCGCTGATATCGCCAAGTTCAAAGACAAACTTGATGGCGAGATTTATGGCATTGAACCGGGCAACGATGGCAACCGCCTGATCCAAGACATGATCGATGGCGATCAGTTCGGTCTCAGCGGTTTTGAACTGGTTGAATCTTCTGAACAGGGCATGCTGTCGGAAGTTAAGCGTAAATCATCGCGTGATCAGTTCATCGTCTTCCTGGGTTGGGAACCGCACCCGATGAACGCGAAATACGACATGGCCTATCTTGATGGTGGCGACGACGTGTTTGGTCCGAACTTTGGCGGTGCCACGGTTCATACCAACCTGCGAGCCGGCTACACAGATGAATGTCAGAATGCCGGTAAATTCGTTACCAACCTGAAATTCAGCCTCGCCATGGAAAACGAAATCATGGATGCGATCCTAAATGATGGCACCGACCCGGCCGAAGCAGCCTCCACTTGGCTTAAAGCCAACCCGGACGCGGCATATGCATGGCTTGATGGTGTCACCACCTTTGACGGTGGCGATGCAAAGGCCGCCCTTAAAAACGATCTTGGCCTGTAAGCTTCGCATCTAACCGGCAACGTCCGGTTTTATGATCCTGCCGATACGCCCCGCACCCGATAATTCGGACCTTTGCGTGGGCGTATCGTGCATTTAACTGATTTTAAAAACAAACGGAAATATTCCCATGGAATGGCTCACGGAAACCAAAATTCCGCTGGGACAGTGGATTTCGTCTTTGATGGATGCGCTGAACGAACATGCCGATTTCGTTTTCTATACCATCTCGGATGTTCTTGAATTCATTATTGAAAACACCATCGATTTTCTGCTGTGGCTCCCACCGCTTTTGATTATTGCCGGGTTTGGCGTGCTTGCGGCAGCACTGCATAGATCCTGGAAACTGACGGCCTTTACCGTTCTTTCCCTGCTGTTGATTGTCAATCTTGGCTATTGGGAAGAAACCATGGAAACACTGGCGCTTGTGATCTATGCGTCGCTGTTTTGCATGGTTATCGGGGTGCCGCTGGGTGTGGCATCCGCCCACCGCCCATGGCTGTATCAAGCCATGCGGCCGGTTCTTGATCTGATGCAGACGATCCCGACCTTTGTCTATCTGATCCCGACCCTGATCCTGTTTGGTCTGGGCGTTGTACCGGGACTGATTTCAACCGTTATCTTTGCCATTGCCGCCCCGATCCGCCTGACACACCTTGGCATTTCAAGTACGCCAAAGGCATTGCTTGAAGCGGGCGAAAGCTTTGGCTGCACGCCGCGCCAGTTGCTGTTTAAGGTCGAACTGCCGTCCGCCATGCCATCGATCATGGCCGGTCTGACCCAGTGCATCATGTTGTCGCTTTCTATGGTGGTGATTGCTGCCCTTGTCGGGGCAGATGGCCTTGGCAAACCGGTTGTGCGTGCATTGAACACCGTGAACATTGCCCAAGGGTTCGAAGCCGGTCTTGCGATTGTGATCCTTGCCATTGTGCTGGACCGCATCTGCCGTCGTGATAACAACGAAACATCGGGGCAGTGATCATGAGCAATGCTGTTGAATTTGATAATATCGACGTGATCTTCGGCAACCGTCAGGCAGAATCGCTAAAACTGCTCGATGACGGCAAAACACGCGCAGAAATTGCCAAGGTGACAAACAATGTCCTTGGCGTTGCCGATGTCAGCTTCAATGTCCCACAGGGCGAGATTTGCGTTTTGATGGGCCTGTCAGGGTCTGGTAAATCATCGCTTTTGCGCTGTGTGAACGGGTTGAACAAAGTCTCACGCGGGTCGCTACGGGTATATGATGGCGACTGGTCGGTCGACGTCACAAAGTGCGATGGCCCGACCTTGCGCAAATTGCGCCGTGAGTGTGTTGCCATGGTGTTTCAGCAATTTGGCCTTCTGCCGTGGCGGACCGTTGCCGAGAATGTCGGTTTCGGGCTTGAGCTCCGCGGCCTTGCCCCCAAGGAACGCCGCGACATCGTTGATGAAAAGCTGGCTCTTGTCGGTTTGGATCAATGGGCGGATAAATATGCCCATGAACTGTCGGGCGGTATGCAGCAGCGTGTTGGCCTTGCCCGTGCATTTGCCACCGACGCGCCGATCCTTTTGATGGATGAGCCGTTTTCGGCCCTTGATCCGCTGATCCGCAACCGTTTGCAGGACGAATTGCTTGATCTTCAGGAAAAGCTGAACAAAACCATCCTGTTTGTCAGCCATGACCTTGATGAAGCCATGAAACTTGGCAATTCCATTGCGATCATGGAAGGCGGCTATGTCGTTCAGCATGGCACGCCCGAAGACATCGCGCTTCGTCCGGCCAATGGTTATGTTGCCGACTTTGTTGCACATATGAACCCGGTCAATATCCTGCGCGGTCGCGCAATCATGCATCGCGTGACCAAGGATCAACGCGACGCAACCGGTGACATCACAATTGACGATGAAGATCTTCGCATCACGCTTGATGATGGGGTGGTTCAGGCCGCCAGCACGGCTGAAAGCGGGCAGCTCAAGCTGATCACATATGATGGCACCCTGCCCGTCGATCTTGATGCCACCGATAACTCGGTGATCTTTGTCGCACCTGATGATGTGCTGCTTAAAGTCCTGATTGAAATGCGATCGATCACCCAGAACCCGGTCATCCTGACCCGTGAGGGCAAGATATCGGGCACCTTGGGCCGTCGGGAATTCTTTGACAGTCTGACACAGACCGCATCTGCACCAGACTGATTTCAAATCATCACATTAAAAATGGCGGCTCAATCATGTGCCGCCATTTTTGTATGAGGAATTCAAATACAGCCTATCCGCCTGTTACCGGCGGAAACAGGGCAATTTCCGATGCCTTGGTCACATCGGTTTGCGGTGTTGCATATTCCTGATCAACCGCAACTCGAATGATGGCAGGTTCGGCCAGTGCATCGGCGAAGTTCGCCCCACGACCGGGCAGCCATACCAAAAGATCGGCAACGGTTTTCACATCTTCAGGCAGCTCAACGGTTTCTTCGGCCATGCCGATACGGTCTTTGACCCAGGAAAAATAGACCAGCTTCATATTCAATCCTGATGGTTGGCATTCAATGATAGACATGCTTACGCAATCAGTGTCATCGCGCAAGTCCTGATCCCGTGATTATGGATACACAAAATACCCCTCAGGCGCGTTTTCCAACCGTGCCGTTAGATTGTCGATGAAGAACCGTTCAGCACGGCTTTGCGACATGCGCGGGTTGGTGACAAGGTAAATGTCAATTGCGGGCGGCGCGTCATAGGGCGGCAACCGCCAAAGCTGCCCGCGTTCCGTGGCATTCTGCACAACGTGGATCGGAAGCGGGCCGATGCCAAGCCCGGCATTGATCAAGCGCCGGACTTCTTCGAGATGCGGACTGACCGCGACAACCTTGCCTTTCATCCCTTCCTGCGCGCGCAATACGGCGACGGGTGCCAGCGCATCGGAAAGCTGATCGGTGGAGAAGGACACAAAGGCCTCGCTTTTTAAATCGGCGAGTTTGAGGTCCTTTCGGCCAAACAAGTGATGCGTTGGCCCACAGAAAAACCCAAAATGTTCGCGGTAAAGCCGGCGATATTCCAATCGGGGATGCTGTTCGCGAACCAGACAGATGCCAAAGCTGGCCTGCTGGGACAGGACCTGATCAATCACATGGCCCGATGTTGCGACATTGATCTCATAGGTCACTTCCGGATGGGATCGGTTAAACTCGAACAACGCATCATCAAGTGGTGGAAACACCACATGACTGGCCAACCAAAGATGCAAATGCCCGGTCAATTGATTGCCGCTGTCTGACATCACATCAGACAGTCGCCCAATAGCGCCGCAGATTTCCCGGCACTCATGATAGAGTGCCAATCCCTGTTCGGTGACCTCAAACCGGCCGCGTTCCCGGTCAATCAGTCGCGCACCAATCTGGTCTTCAAGCCGCTTCAACGCGTTGCTGACACTGGGTTGGCGCAACAACAGCCGATTGGCCGCCCCGGTGATCGAACGTTCTTCGACAATCACGGTAAAGGTATGCAAAAGGTTCCAGTCAAACTGGCGGCGCAGCAGTTCATTCATACCCGTTTCTCCCCATTCCTTTGCCCCCATAGCCATTGGCTATGGGATCTATTCTACTTATCTATTTGCGCTATATGCAAGTCTGGGGTGGAATAGCTTCACCATTTAATCACGGCCAAATAAATTCGCACGGCACAGCCGGAGCATATAACGGGAGGCATAAATGGCCGCAGATATCGCCGGGGAGCGCAGAGCCCCGTGGGTGCTGTTATCACCATCGCTGGCAACAGTCGGGTTGCTTCTGATCATCCCGATGCTGTTTATCGTCGTGTATTCGTTCTGGTTGCGCACCGCGACCGGGGCGGATCAGGTTGGCTTTTATCTTGATAACTGGATTGAAGTGCTGGGCGACCGGTTTTACCGCGATATCCTGTTTCAGACCTTTGCCATCGCCTTTTACACTACGGTAATTTGTGCGTTTGTTGGCTATATCCCGGCCTATTTCGTTGCCAATACACCGATGAAGTCCAAGGCATTTTTGCTTTTGATGCTGATGCTGCCATTCTGGATCAGCTACATCATCCGCACCATGTCATGGATCAATATTCTGGGCACATCGGGCGCGCTTAACACGCTGTTTCTGTCGATTGGCATCATCGATGAACCGATACAGATGCTTTATAACCAGACGACCGTTGTATTGGGTCTGGTCCATTATCTGCTGCCGTTCATGATCCTCAATGTCTATGTCAGCCTTGATGGCATTGATAAAAACCTGACCGAAGCCGCCCAAAGTCTTGGCTGCACGGGATGGCAGGCATTTCGCGAAGTCACCCTGCCACTTTCAATGCCAGGCCTCGCTGCCGGATCGCTTTTGTGCTTTGTGCTGGCAGCGGGCACCTATATCACCCCGATTGTTCTGGGCGGACCGCGCGATGCGATGTTTGCCAACCTGGTGTTTGAGGCCATCGTTACCCAGCTCAACTGGCCGCTTGGATCGGCACTTTCACTCGTCCTGCTGGCCCTTCTGGGTGTGCTGGTCGTCATCTACACCCGTTATCTTGGCGTCGATCAAATCGCCAAGAGTTTCAAGTAAGGGGCAAGAAGATGAAAATCATGTCTGGCTGGTCCCTGATCCGAATTGCCACGATCCTTGTCTATCTGTTCTTGTTTGCCCCGGTCGCGGTTGTGATCCTGCTGGCGTTTAACGCCAATCAGTTTGGCGGCTTTCCGATCGAGGGATTCTCGTTGCGCTGGTTTGATGCGCTTTGGAACAATGACGCCATTGTGCGGGCGTTTAAAACTTCACTCTTGCTGGGGCTTTTGACCAGTGCGATTTCGACCACATTGGGCACCCTCGCCGCCCTTGCCATGGTCAGATACGATTTTCCGGGAAAACGGACCATTTCGACCCTGTTGGTTGCCCCGATCCTGATCCCGGAAGTCGTTCTGGCCGTGGCATTGCTGCTGTTCTTGCAGTTCCTGTCCATGCCCAAAAGCTTTGGCCTTCTTTTGATGGGGCATGTGGTCTTTACCCTACCGTTTGTTGTGCTGGTGGTTCAGGCCCGGCTTGTCTCCATCCGTCGCGACGTCGAAGAAGCCGCCATGAGCCTTGGCGCCACACCGATCCAGACATTCTTTGAAATCACCCTGCCCTTGATGCTCCCGGCGGTGCTGGCTGGGATGTTGTTTTCATTCACGATTTCTTTTGATGACATCACCGGCACGCTGTTCTGGAAACCCGGTGGGGTTGAAACCGTCCCGACCCAGATTTTCGCCATGCTGCGCAATTCCATCAGCCCGGAAATCAACGCGCTGGGCGCTGTGATGGTGATCTTTACCATTGCGCTGCCACTGGTGGCGGCATCGGTATCACGCGTTCTTTCAATGCGCAAAATACGCGCTAGCAATCGTGCAAGTAACCGCTCTGAACAAACTGCCTAATACGGACCTTGAATATCGCGGGAAACCGCCAAAACCAACAACAAGACCAATACAATAACAACGACCAAGAACATAACCGATTAACGGATAATTCCTTATCAGGAGGCCTAAATGGACGATACCAAACGTTACGAACGCCTGCTTAATCGCTATCGCGACGGTGACATCAGCCGCCGTACTTTCCTGACCGCCCTTGGTGCTGCCGGTGTTGTTGCCGGTGTCACGGGTGGCCCGATGGGCATGCTGGCCCGCAAGGCACATGCAGCCACACCTGAACAGGTCCGCTTTGACGGTTGGGGCGGCGTTGTGTCCGAGGCGTTTGAAAAATATGCCTTCGCGCCCTATACCGAAAAAACCGGCATCGACGTTGTCTCGGGCACCTTTGGCGGTGCGGATGAATATATCGCAGGTGTCAAAGCCGGTCAGCCGGGTGAGTTTAACCTCGCCCATCTTTCCGGTGTGTTTGACTATGCCCGTTATCATGGTCTGGAACTGACGTCGGAACTGAACGAAGACAACATTCCAAACCTGAAAAACGTCATCCCCAGCCTGATTGAGCCGCTGCGCAAAATCACCGGCGGCACACTGTCGGCTGTACCATATGATTATGGCACCACCGGCATTGCCTATAACCGCAAATACATCAGCGATGAAGAAGCCAAGGCCAAAGGTGCAAAACTGATGGTCGATGAAGCCTACAAAGGCAAAATCGGCGGCTGGGGCGAATGGAAAACCCGTATCTGGTACGGCGCACTTCAGTCCGATCAGGATCCGAACAACATCAAGGACATTGATGCGGTTTGGGACATGATCCGTTCGCACCGTGATCTGGCTCTTAAGTATTGGAGTTCAGGGGCGGAATTGATGAGCCTTCTGGCCGAAGAAGAAATCTATGTCACCGAAGGCTGGTCTGGCCGTATCAAGGCACTTCAGGATCAGGGCCATGACATCGGCTATCATGATCCGGCTGGTGGCCTGGGGTGGCAGGAATGCATCTTTGTCCTGCGCGGAAGCCCGATGGCCGCCTGTGAAGAGCTTCTGAACTTCATGCTTGAACCCGAAGTCGCGATTGCGGTTGCCGAAGGTCAAAGCTATCCGCCTGCCCTTGATCCGAACAAAGTCGAACTTGGCAAGATCATCCCGACCTTGCCAGCATTCGATCCGTCCGGAACGCTTTCATCACTCAGCTTCTTCGATCCGGCGTATTGGAACGAAAACGAAGCTGACTGGTCGAAAACCTTCTCCCGTGTGCAGCGCGGCTACTAAGCCGTTCCTGCTTACGTGAACCGGTGTCCTGGCCATTGCACAACCGGCCAGGACACCTTCGCCGCCTTTTTCAAGGTGCGGCTTATTTCTGACAGGGTATATAACAATGGCAGACACCGAAAACGCCGTTGAACTGCAAAATGTCGTCAAACGCTACGGCGAATTTACTGCCGTCAAACGCATTGACCTGACCGTACCAGACAACAGTTTCGTCACGTTTCTGGGTCCGTCGGGCTGTGGAAAAACCACGACATTGCGCATGATTGCCGGTTTGACCGACATCACCGAGGGCGATTTACTGATCCGGGGTAAGCGGGTCAACAGCCTGCCGATCCACAAGCGCAATCTGGGCCTTGTGTTTCAGAACTATGCCCTGTTCCCCCATAAATCGATTTTCGACAATATTGCCTTTGGCCTGAAATACCGCAAAATCAGCAAGTCTGACATCCGCGACAAGGTCAATCGGGCCCTTGATCTGGTACAATTGCCCAATGTTGCCGAACGCTATCCCAATCAGCTTTCCGGCGGGCAGCAGCAGCGTATTGCACTGGCCCGTGCGATTGTGATCGAACCCGATGTTTTGCTGCTTGATGAACCGCTATCGGCCCTTGATGCCAATCTCCGCGAAGAAATGCGCGTCGAGCTTAAACGCATTCAGCGCGAACTGGGTATTGCCACGGTATTCGTCACCCATGACCAGTCCGAGGCATTGGCGATGTCTGACAAACTTGTTGTGATGAACAATGGCTTTGTCGAACAGGAAGGCGCGCCCCAAGACGTCTATAACAATCCGGCGTCGGCCTTTGTTGCCGACTTCCTTGGCCATTCAAATATCATTGCCGGTGCCCTTGGCGGTCCCGATGCGGCCTTTACCAATGTAAACTTGCAATCGGGCGAAACACTTTTGACCACCGATGAACAAACGGCCAAGGCCAATGGCTCCAAAGACGTCCGTGCGGTCATTCGAGCGGAAAAAATTGGTCTGTCCGAACAGGACGGATCGGGTGACGGCGTTATTTCCATTCCCGGCAAGATCAAGACGGTCGATTATCTCGGTCAACAGGCCCGATATTTTGTCGAAGCCAATGGCCGCGACTGGCAGGTCATAAATCCGATAGATGCCCGCCCCCATCAGGAAGGTGCCGATATCTTTATGCATATCGCTGCTCGTAATTGTGTGTTGTTGCCCGGTCACCAGGATTGATTTCACCAAGATCGACTTGCCAATCTGACCGGATCAGGAGAGCCACCAAAAATGACGCATACCGACAAAGCCCCGGTCGGTCACAACCGGGAATCCCGCCTGTTTTACCAAAGCCGGTCGCGCCGTCCGCTGATTGACCGTGCAAAAGGCGTCTATATGTGGGACGTCGATGGCAAACGCTATATCGATGCATCCAGCGGCGCCATGGTCAGCAATATCGGCCATAGCGACCCGCGCGTGATCGCCGCGATGAATGCACAGCTTGAAAAAGCCAGTTTTGCCTATCGCCTGCATTTTGAAAATGATGCGGCGGAAAACCTTGCGTGGCGTTTGGCTGAACGCGCACCGGGTGATCTGGAACGGGTCTTCTTTGTGTCTGGTGGGTCCGAGGCAGTCGAAAGCTGCATCAAGCTTGCCCGCCAATATGCATTGGCGAAGGGTGATGCCCAACGCACCAAGGTTATTTCACGGTTTCCAAGCTATCACGGCGCAACACTGGGCGCGCTGGCCCTGACCGGCTATACGCCAATGCATGCGCCCTTTGCACCGATGATGGTTGATCAACCGAAAATCCCCGCCCCGACCTGTTATCTGGATCGCGATGATCTGACCGACCATGAACGCGGCATCAAATATGCCAACATGCTTGAGGCTGAAATCCTAAAACAGGGTCCCGAAACCGTCCTTGGCTTCATCATGGAACCGGTTGGCGGGGCGGCGACCGGGGCACTGGTTGCACCCGACAGTTATTATCACCGCATTCGTGAAATTTGCGATCACTACGGCATCCTTCTGATCTATGACGAGGTCATGACCGGTGCCGGTCGTACCGGCAAATATTTCGCCGCCGAACATTGGGGCATCACGCCCGATATCCTTGCCGTGTCCAAAGGATTGGCCGCAGGATACGCCCCACTTGGCGCGATGATTGCGCCCGACCGCATTGTCGGACCGGTGCTGGATCACGGCGGGTTCATTCATGGTTATACCTATGCCGGAAATCCGCTTGCCTGTGCGGCGGGCAATGCGGTTCTCGATGTCATTGATGAGGACGGACTTCTTGAAAATGCCGCAACCAGTGGGGCTGCGTTAAAGGCCGAACTTGGTAAACTTGCCGATGACTTCACCATGATCGGTGATGTGCGCGGCCTTGGTTTGTTGCTCGCCATTGAGTTGGTTAAAAACCGCAGCACCATGGAACCACTTGATCCCAAACATACGGCAGCCGCCCGTTTGGTCGATATCGCCTATGACATGGGCCTGATCATTTACTGGCGCCGCACACGCGGCGGGTATCGTGGCGATCATGTGATGATCTGCCCGCCGATGTCGATCACCCCGGATCAGTTTGCCGACATTCTGGGTCCGCTGCGCGCCGCCCTTAGCGACCTTCAGGACGAACTTGCCCTTGCCGGAGCCTTCTCATGAGCCGCAAAGTCATCATTACCTGTGCGATTACGGGATCGGTTCATACCCCATCCATGAGCCCGCATTTGCCCATCACCCCCGATGACATTGCCAAACAGGCGATTGATGCCGCCAATGCCGGGGCATCGATCCTGCATCTGCATGCGCGTGATCCCAAAACCGGATTTCCCAGCCCCGACCCCGATCTGTTTTTAGAATTCCTGCCCAAGATCAAGGCCGAAACAGATGCGGTGATCAACATATCAACCGGCGGCGGCATGACCATGACGGTCAAGGACCGCATTCGCGCCGCCAGCATTGCCGCCCCCGAAATGGCATCGCTGAATATGGGAACCATGAATTTTGGATTATTTCCCGCCCTTGTGGTGGATCGTGACTGGCAACATGACTGGGAACCAGAATTCCTTGAAAACAGCCGCGACTTTGTTTTCAAAAACACCTTTGCCGACATCGAAACCATTCTCGCCGATCTGGGGGATGCCAATGGCACGCGGTTTGAATTTGAATGTTACGACGTCGGGCACCTTTATACGCTGGCTCATTTTGTTGACCGCGGCCTGATCAAAGGCCCGCTTTTCATCCAGTTTGTAATGGGCATTCTGGGCGGCATTGGTGCCGACCCGGATAACCTCGCCCATCTTAAACGTACCGCCGACAAGCTGTTTGGCGACCAATACCAGTTTTCGGTTTTAGGCGCGGGCCGCCATCAGATGCCGCTTGCCAGCATGGCCGCCGACATGGGCGGAAACGTGCGGGTCGGGCTGGAAGACAACCTCTATCTGCGCAAGGGTGAACTGGCCCCCGATAACGCATCCCAAGTCCGTAAAATCCGCGAGGTTCTTGACGGATTATCGCTTGAAATCGCAACCCCCAATGATGCCCGTGCTCAACTTGGGCTGAAAGGCGGCGATAAGGTTGCCTTTTAGCCAAAACACCATCGCGCGACCAGCGCCAAGAAACAAAGACGCCATCACCCGTTACGACCACGCTTAACGTGAAAGGCGGCAGCTATGATGCATGCCTATTTCTCAGACGATCAGTTACGCCATCACGGCAAAACATTCATTGTTGCCGGTGAACGCAAACCGATCCCCGAAGTCCCCGAACGCGCCGAAATCCTGAGCGGGGCGGTATCGCGCCTTGGGCTCTCGCTGCATGCGCCCCGTGATTTCGGGATGGACCCGATTGCCGCCATTCACGATGCCAATTACCTGACATTCCTTCAAACCATCTACCTGCAATGGCAGGCTGCCGGTGGATCGGAACTGGTGATCCCCAATATTCATCCCTTTGATCGCAATGGTCCCTATCCGCGTCACCATGTCGGCAAGGCAGGCTTCCATCTGGGCGATACGTCCTGTCCGGTATCGGAAACCACATGGTATTCGGCCTATGCCAGTGCGCAAACCGCCATTGCCGCCACGCGCCATGTCCGTGATGACGGCGCCAACACCGCCTATGCGCTGTGTCGTCCGCCCGGCCATCACGCCAGTTCCAACATCGCCGGTGGGTTCTGTTATCTCAACAACAGTGCGATTGCCGCACAGGAATTGCGCGCCAAATATAACCGGGTGGCGATCCTTGATGTCGATCTGCATCATGGCAATGGCACGCAGCATATTTTCTATGACCGTGATGATGTCATGACGCTTTCGATCCATGCCGACCCCAGTGATTTTTATCCATTTTTCTGGGGCCATGCGCAGGAACGTGGCGAAGGTGCCGGGGTTGGCTTTAACCATAACGATCCCCTGCCCCTTGGCAGCGGTGATGCGGCCTTTCTCAGCGCACTTGACCGGGCATTGGCGGTGATGGATGATTTCAATCCTGGTGCGGTTGTCATCGCCCTTGGACTTGATGCATCGCGCGATGATCCGTTTGGCGGCCTGACCGTCAGCCCGGACGGATTTGCCAAAATCGGTGAAAAAATTGGCACCCTTAAGTGCCCAACCGTGCTAGTGCAGGAAGGGGGTTATGTCAGTAACACGCTGGCAGAAAACCTGTATCAATTCATCAGCGCGTTTCGCACCACCAACGACAAAAACGCCCCAAAAAACGCTTAGACATCAGAAGGCCCCAAATGACCCATTCCGACATCCTGATTATTGGCGGCGGTATCGCCGGTATGTCTGCGGCATTCTTTCTGGCAAAGGCCGGAAAGTCCGTCACGGTTTTGGAACGCGAAGACCAGCCCGGGTATCACAGCACCGGCCGGTCTGCGGCCCTGTATAGCGAAACCTATGGCCCCAAAATCATTCGCAAGATGTCGACTGCAAGTCGGGATTTCTTCATCACTCCGCCCGACGGGTTTACCGACCACCCGATCCTGACCCCGCGCGGCATCATCATGACCGCCGCCCCCGGCGAAGAAGCCAAACTTGACGAAATCCTGACCGAAGGCCGCGCAAACGGGGCAAATTTTGTTTCCCTGACCCCGGCCGAGCTCAAAGAAATCATCCCGGTGATCAATACCGATCTGATTGCCAGTGCGGCCCATGAAACTGATGCCATGGACATTGATGTTCACGCACTTCATTGGGGCTTTATCCGCCAGTTCAAATCACTGGGCGGAACGTTGATCACCAAGGCCGATGTCAGTGCGATCACTAAAACCGATGGCACATGGCAGGTAACCCTTGGCAATGGGCAAACCCACAGCGGTGATATCATCGTTAATGCCGCAGGCGCATGGGTCGATGACATCGCCACCAAGGCCGGTGTCAACCCGCTTGGCATTACGCCCAAACGCCGCACAGCCGTAATGGTGGATTTGCCATCGGATGTGAATGCCCATGGCTGGCCACTGGTCGCCAGCCTTGATGAAAGCCTGTATTTCAAGGAAGACGCCGGACGGTTGCTGGTCTCCCCCGCCGATACCACCCCGACCGAACCCCATGATGTTCAGCCCGAAGAACTCGATATCGCGATCACGATTGACCGGCTGATGACCGCAACCAGCATCGAAGTCCGCCGTCCCGGCGAAAGCTGGGCCGGGTTGCGCAGCTTCTTTGCAGATGGCGACCCGGTTTCAGCATTTGATCCGGCTGATGGCAGTTTCTATTGGCTGGCCGGTCAGGGCGGATATGGCATTCAAACCGCACCGGCCATGGGGGAATATGCCGCCAGCCTGATCTGTGGCGACGGCATCCCGGCCCATATGCAAAAGCTTGGCATTACCGAGGATGCGCTCTCGGCAACCCGCCCGTCGCTGGTGACCGGGAAATAACCGGCTGCACCGCCTGAACGGAGACACATCAATGACCCGCTTTGACCGCAACAACTTGCGCAAGGCCGTATCAAATAGCACGACGCAGGCGGTCGATGACCTGTGTGCGCTGGTGCGTCATGACAGCTTGCTCGGCAACGAAGCCTCCGCACAAGGCTGGATTGCCGATCAGTTTTCCGACATGGGCCTTGATGTCGAACGGGTTGCAATTGATATCGACGCGCTGCGCGATCAACCGGGCTTTTCCCCGCCGGTGATTGATGATTATGACGGACGCGAGAACGTCATTGGCCTGCACCGCCCTCAAAACCCAACCGGGTGCAGCCTGATCCTTAATGGCCATATGGATGTTGTGCCAACCGGCCCCGCAAGCAAATGGCGGCGCGGCCCGTTTGATCCTTATGTCGAGGGTGACTGGCTTTATGGGCGCGGTGCCGGGGATATGAAGGCCGGGATCATTGCCTATTGCCACGCGCTTCGCGCCCTTCACGATATCGGGCTGGAACCCGCAGCACCGGTGATTTTACAATCGGTTATTGAGGAAGAATGCACGGGCAACGGCGCGCTGGCCTGTCTTCATGCCGGGTACAAGGCCGATTGCGCGATCATTCCCGAACCGTTCAACCAAACCCTTATGACCGCCCAGCTTGGCGTGATGTGGTTTCAACTTCATGTGTCGGGTAGCCCGGCGCATGTTCTTGATACCTCGGCGGGCAGCAACGCGATTGAAGCCGTCTTTGGCTTTTTTGAAGTTCTTAAAGAAGTCGAAGAAATCTGGAACCATCCAACCCACCGTCATGCCACCTATGGCGCGCATGTTCACCCGGTGAACTTTAATCTTGGTAAAATTGACGGCGGCGAATGGGCATCAACCGTGCCGCCGGTATGCACTGCTGATATTCGTGTCGGGTTTTACCCCGGCATGGAACTTGAAAAAGTCCGCGAAACGATTGAGGCGGTCAAACAAAGTGCGATTGACAATCACCCGGCGTGCAAGGGTGCGTCGTTTGACATCACCTATCGCGGGTTTCAGGCCGAAGGATGCGAGATGGATGTCAATCATCCGATGATGACGATGATGGGCGACATCCATCAGGAAGTCACCGGATGCGCGATCAAAAATTATGCCTCGACCGCGACAACCGATGCCCGGTTTTTCCAGATTTATGGCGACATCCCGGCAACCTGCTATGGCCCAAAAGCCGAACGCATTCATGGCATTGATGAACGTGTTTCAATCGCATCGATGATGGAAGTCACCGAGGTTCTTGCCCTGTTCATTGCCGACTGGTGCGGCGTGCAAAAGCGTGCTAGCTAATTCGTATTATTGAATAATATATACTAAACCCCACAAGGAGAGTTTCATGACCATTCAACGTTTTCACACCGGCCCACGCATGAGCCAGGCCGTTGTCCATGGCAACACCATCTATCTTGCCGGTCAAGTTGGCGACGCCAAAAGTGACATCACCAACCAGACCAAAGAATGTCTGGCAAAGGTTGATGCCCTTCTGGCCGAATGCGGTTCGAGCAAAGAAAACATCCTGTCGACCACCATCTGGCTGGCAGACATGAAAGATTTCGCCGCCATGAACGCAGTTTGGGATGCATGGGTTCCGCAGGGTCACACCCCGGGCCGTGCCTGTGGCGAAGCCAAACTTGCCACCCCTGATTTTCTGGTCGAATTCATGATTATTGCGGCAAAGCCGTAATCTTTGACACGCCAAAAAGAAACGCCCGGTCAGATTAATCTACCGGGCGTTTTTTGATCTTCAAACGGCTCAATCCCGCTCTTCGCGCGTCACAATCAGCGACGTTGCCTCAAGGGTGCGATGCACCGGGCATTTATTGGCAATTTCAAGCAATCTGGCCCGTGTATCCGCATCAAGATTGCCGATAAACGTCAGTTTGCGTTCAAACCGGTCGATCTTACCGCCCTTCTGCAAATGGTCACCGATACATTCCGAACAGTCATCGGCATGGATTTTATCATGCAGGATCTCCACCCGAACCGCGTCAAGCGGGATGTTTTTGTGATCGGCATACATGCGCACGGTCATCACCGTGCAACTGCCAAGGGCGGTTGATAAAAAGCCATAAGGCGACGGGCCGCTATCAAGCCCGCCAGCCGATTCCGGTTCATCGGCCAGCATGCGATGACGCCCGACCGCCACCATGGACTGAAACTTGCCCAGCCCGGTTTCACGCACCATCACCCCTTCGCCGATTTCAACCGGGGTTGCAGGGCCCATCGGCATATAACGTTGCGCCCATGCCGCAATCACCGACGCGGCATAGGTCGCATCGTCCGGATCACGCAGCAAATGGCCCGCGTGATCAAGCGACACAAAACTTTTGGGATGCTTTGCCGCATCAAAAATCCGACCGGCATTTTCGATCCCCACGGTCTGATCCATCGGCGCATGCAACACCAGAAGCGCCTTTTTCATCTGTGCGACCGACCGGGCAAGATCGTGGCTTGCCAGATCATCGACAAACTTGCGCTTGATGACAAACGGTCGCCCGCCCAATGATACTTCTGCCTCGCCGTTTTTCTTGATCGTTTCAAGGTGATCGGCAAAGTTATGGGTGACATGATCAACATCGGCAGGTGCGCCGATGGTGGCGATTGCGGTTGCCTCGGGAATGCGTTCCGCCACCGCAAGAACCGCCGCCCCGCCCAGCGAATGACCGACCAGGAGTTTTGGGGCCTCAAACTCGGCGCGCAGGAAATCAGCCGCCCGTTCAAGATCATCAAGGTTGGATGTGAAACTGGTTGAAGCAAAATCACCACCCGACCCGCCAAGTCCGGTAAAATCAAACCGCAAAACCCCAATCCCGGCCATGGTCAGGGCTTCGGCAATCTTGCGTGATGCCGTCAAATCCTTGCTACAGGTAAAACAATGCGCAAACAAGGCATATGCTTTTACCGGTCCAGTTGGCAGGTCAAGACGTGCTGCGAGCTTGGCTCCATGTGCGCCATCGAAAGTCAGTTTGATGGGTTTTCCCGACATTTGTGTCCTCCAACCGGATGAAAATTAAAAGCCTGCTTTTATATTTGTGATCGACAGATAGGATGGCATTCGTGCCACCATAACACGGACAGTTTGATGATCATTCTTGAAACGGCGCGGACCATCGTGCGCCACGCCACCCATGACGATGCGCCGTTTATGTTAAAACTGCTCAACGAACCCGGTTGGATACGCTTCATCGGTGATCGCAATATTCACGATCTTGACGCCGCACGGACCTATATCGATGAACGACTCATTTCGAGCTACCATCAAAACGGCTTCGGTTCCTATATCGTCACCGACAAGACCGGTCTTGAATGCATCGGCCTGATCGGGATTGTCAAACGTGATGCCCTTGATGCACCCGATATCGGCTATGCCATCACCACCGCGCATCAGGGCAAAGGATATGCTTTTGAGGTTACATCGGCATTGCTGACATATGCCAAAACCGATCTCGGCCTGACGCGTCTTTATGGCTACACCCTGCCCGACAATGCGGCTTCGGTGAGGTTGCTGCAAAAACTTGGCATGCGCTACCTCCGCGCACAGGATGTGAACCATCAAAGTGACGAGGTTTGTGACCTCTATGTCACCGAATTTGGTGATTAACGCCGAATACCGATCTTGCGCCCGACCCCGGTCGGAACCGGAAGACCAGCATGCGCGTCCTTGATCTTGTTGAGTGTCGCCATAATGTCATCGGGAAACGGTGCGGAACGCCGCTGTTCCATATTGATATACATGGTGATGATTTCGTTGGTCGATGCCAGCCAACCCTCGGTCCCATGGCGCATTTCATGATACATGTGAATGCGTTTCGGATCGCAATCTAGCACACGCGTATGGATCACAAACGGCGCATCAAGATGAATTTCCCGGTCATAGGTCACATGCATTTCAAGACCGAAGGTCGATCCACCGCGCTCCTTGGGATAGGTTGCCCCCATCCCGACCGCGTTTAAAAACGCCATCGAGCCCAGATCAAACGCCACCACGTAATAGCCGACATTCATATGGCCATTAAAATCAATCCATTCCGGTTTGATCGTGCCGCGATATGCCTCAAGCGGTTGTGGCGCAAAAAGATCCGTACTGATCATTTCCCGACGGCCTTGACCACGGCAACGGCGGCGGCGAAATCTTCCAGTGAATGACCAACCGATTTAAACACCGTGCATTCGCCATCACTTTCGCGGCCCTTGACCTCACCGCGCGTCAGGCCAAACAGATCGCCAATGATGTCGGATTTTGCAATCGCACCACTGTCGATTGCCTGCACCACATCACCGCCCTCGGCACTCGCGCCCTCAAAACTATCGACATAGATGCGGCATTTTTTCATCACCGCATCATCGGTTTCGCGCATGGTCGGCTTGAACGCGCCCACCAGATCAACATGAGTGCCATCACGCAACCAATCGCCACGTACCAGCGGCTCGGTCGAAAGCGTCGCACATGAAATCAGATCAGCTGCTTTACACGCACCTTCAAGATCATCCGTGCCGGTGGCATTAAACCCAAGTTCGGCAATCTCGCCCGCAAGCTTGTTTGCCTTATCGCCATTGCGGTTCCAGATTGTGACATTCTTGATCGGGCGGACCGATGCATGTGCGCGGATCAATTGCGGCGCCATCGCCCCCGACCCGACCATCACCATGTCGGTGGTATCTTTACGCGCAAGGTAGTCCGCGGCCAGTGCCGATGCCGCCGCCGTGCGACGTGTGGTCAATTTGGTGCCATCAATCACCGCCGATGGCTGCCCGGTCACCGCATCAAGCAGAATATAGGTCCCCGACACCGCCGGAAGGTTCCGCGCCGAATTCCCCGGCACCACGGCGGCGACCTTCACCCCCGCCGCACCGTCTTTTTGCCAGGCTGGCATAATCAGGAAGGTCGCATCATCCTCGTTACTGCGTTCCATGTTGAAATGACTGCGCAGCGGCGCCTCACACCCTTGTGCAAACCCGTCACGAAGGGCTTCGACCAGATCACGGGGCGAAACAAACTTGTCGATATCTTCTGCCGAAACGAAACGCATGAGCCTTCCTGTATAACTATTTTTGATTTCAGTGTGGTAGCGGCCTCTTTTATACCACGTCACATCGTCTCAGTCACAGGAAGAGGACTGGTTTTTTATGCTGTTTTTTTTGGGAATTGCCGTCGTTTTACGGCTGCAAAAACCGTTTGAGATGGCCAAACAGTGATCCAGTGCCCAGAAAAACTTCTTCAAGCACGGTAAAGTGGTTGGCCCCCCACGCCTTATAGACCGGAACGGTCAGGCCAGAACGCCTGCAATACGCGGCATAGGCATCACTTTGCCGAACAAATTCCGGGCTTTCATTGCCACCAACAATTGCCATCATTTTCACATCCACCGGCACCGCATCAAGCATCGGTGAATTGTCCGCCGCCGATGCCTCATCAAGGCGGATGTCATCATTCATCGTTGTATGGCGCACCGGTTCAAGGTCAAACACACCTGAAATCGGCACCACAGCACAAAACGGGTTGGGATCGCCAAGGATATCTTCCCAGTCACAGGACGCCAGTCGCGCAACAATCTGCCCACCTGCCGAATGACCTGAAATTGAAATCCGGTCCTGATCGCCGTTAAACTCACCCACATGCTGATAGACATGTTTCACGCAACGCACCGCTTGCTGGGTGATGTCGGCAACCGTCACACCGGGACATAAATCGTAATTTGCACAAATCACCGTAAAGCCCGCCGCCACCAAATCACGGGCGACGAAGGCATAATCCTTTTTGTCCTGACTGCGCCAATAGCCGCCATGGAAAAAGATATGCACTGGTGCGCCTGCATCGGCCGACAGAAACACATCCATGGTTTCTTTTGGCCCGTCGCCAAAACGGACATCGATTTTAGGTTTGAGTTGTGCCCGCGTCTCATCAGACAATTTCACGAAGCGGTCGAAATGGGTCATGAACTCCGGCACGGTTTCGCGCGGATTATATTGCCATTCCAATTCTGCTGCTGTGAAACCGCCCCAACTCATCCGCCACCTCGAATTTACGGGTCTGTCTTGTATACGATTGACTATTCTACAACGATCTTTGTTTAATTTTTGACCATTTGCAAATACTTCACATGCGCTCTACGTATTTTTTGCACTCAATGGCCAACAATGATTGAACCTACCCGACCGGAATGCGAAAATGCGCGAAAGCAATTTCAGATCAACTGGATAGATCATGACGACTGCCCCAACTCAAAGCCCGTTCCCCGCATCCGACCTTGATCGCAATCAGATTTGGCACATGCTGGTCCCGCGCGACATTGCCGCCTTTGTCGCCGCCGACTGGTCGATGGTCGAAGATGATTTCAAGGCCGATGGGTTTTACGCGATTGATGCCTGCAGGTCCGATGATCCCGACGTATGGAAAATGATGTTCCCCGATCTCGCGGCTTACCGGGATGAATGGCTGCGCCAAGCAGTTGCGACTAAGGATGTGCCCTATGCCGAAGACCTCTATACGGCAGTCTTTCGCGCCACCACGCTTGATAAAATCGACATCATCGGCAACCGCGCATTGGTCCGCAAACATTTTAACGGGCGCATAAAAAAAGCAGACGGGTCCGAAGACCGTCTGCTTTGGAAAACCCATTATTACTGCGAAAAACAGGACAGTGGTAAGTGGCTGATTACCGGATTTACCGGTTATCTGCCCAATCACGATCCAGATTAACGGCCTTAAAGAACCTTGCCGCGCGCCGCGACATTAACGGTTTTCACGGTATCGCCGCGCACCAGATGCACCTGATCAAGCATATTGCTGACCACACAAACATGGTTGGGAATGATTTCGATCCGTTCGCCAATTTCAAATGGCGTCAAATCCGGCTCGAAATGCAAAACACCGTGTTCTTCGGAAAGGCCAACCACATCGACCTCGGGATGGCCAACGACATAGCCAAATCCATCAAGCCCCAACAAATCAGATGTCAAAACTTTTGACCCGGCATCAATCACGGCCCGCCCCGGTGCCGGAAGCGACACCACCTCGGTCAGAACCCGCAACGCGCAATCGTCTTCACCGCACACATCTCGCGCCATCAACGACCGGTCGTTATAGATATACGTCCCGATGCGATGCTCGGTGACATGGGCAACTTCGTGTGCCTTCCACATATCGGGCGTCCCGCCGGAACTTCTGATCGGGCAGGCAATACCAAGCCCGTCAAGCAACGCCATCGCATCGCCAAAGAACCCGCCGACCTTTGGGCCACCGCCAGCCGACGGATAGGTCATCAAACCGGCAAAGGATACACCGGGCAGGCTTTCGATTTTCTGCGCCAGTTCCACCGCCGCCTTTGGCGTTTGAACCCCACAACGCCCACCCCCGGTGTCACATTCGACCAGGATTTCAAGCGGCTTGTCACTATCGGCAAAGGCACGCGAAAGCCCCTCGACCACGGCCGCATTATCGGCCACCACGCGTAGCGTTTTCACCCGGTCAAACAACGCGCGCAGACGTGCCAGTTTGCGCGCCCCAAGCACGTTATAGGTCAAAAGGATGTCATCAAGCCCGGCATCGGCCATAACCTCGGCCTCGCCAATTTTTTGGCAAGTAATACCCTTGGCCCCGGCGGCCAGTTGCTGTTTGGCGAATGCCGGGATTTTGTGGGTTTTGATGTGCGGGCGCAATGCAATACCATGTGTGTCGCAATAGGCCTGATAGGCATTTACGTTGCGGTCCACGGTATCAAGATTGATCACCGCACATGGGGTATCAAGTTCAGAATATTGCGGTGAGCGGGTCATAAAAACCGTCCTTCATTTTCGGTGGTGACGCGAAGGGCATTTGATCATCAACTTGCCTTGGCAGCAAACGGATCATCAACAATTGGCCAAAGAGGACGGTTCAAATGACGGTATCCGTTGGTTTTAGGATCCGACGGATAGGGACCATGCACATCCACATAAATGATTTCGCCGGCAATCTTGGCAAAGGAATCGTAGAAGTGATTGGTCGATTTGATGAACAGATATTTTTTTGATTTTGGATCAATGCCCATATTCGAAAACAGGCTGGGATCGAAACTTTGCGACCGGTTGGAATTCAGGATTACCTCCCCACCGCCCGGCAGCTCAATCACCGCACAATCACCAAGTGGCACGATGCTTTCGCCAAAATACTGCCACGCATTGCGTTCAAGTTTTTTGACTTTGACCTCGGCATCAATTGGCGCGCCGGCATGGGCGCCGGTCTTCCCACCAAAACGAAGCGGCAAAGTCGCCCCCTCACCGGCCGAAAAACAGGTCCGCACCGCCATCGGGTCCCAAAGGGTGCCCACGGCAAAATCACGTAGCCCCCGTTTCATCACCGCGCGCAGCAACATGGTGCTGTCGCCGGGCACCCCGCCGCCCGGATTGTCCCAGACATCAGTCAGAACGATTGGTTTGGCATCCGATGCTAACGCCTGGTCAAGGGCGACGTCCGGTGTGACAAAACTGGGTCGGGTGGCCCCACGGAAACCAAACAGCTCGACCCCCAGGTCGTTTGCAACCCGCTTGGCTTCCGCAGGGTTATTGTTGGTGGTGACAATCACCTTGGCCCCAAGGTCAGGCACGTCACCAGCCATAAATCCATGGATGAACGATACCGACAGGATATCGCCCGTGCCTTCCATATCCTTGGCACGGTCGATAAAGGATCGCATCGGTTCACGCGACGTCGGCAACACCTCGATCATATGGCAATCAAATACTGCCTTGGTCGGAATGATTTCGCCCCGCAGCGTTTTCAAGACAAGGTCAACAACCGCGCGCCCTGTTTCGACAAAATCGGTATGGGGGAATTCCTTGAACGCGACAATGACATCAGCGTTTTTCACGCGCAAATCGGTCAAATGGCTATGCGGATCAAAACTGGTACCAATCACCACATCCGGCCCGACCATAGCGCGAATGCGCGCAATCAGATCGCCTTCACAATCAAGGTAATCCTGTGCGACCATTGCGCCATGCAGGCCAAGGATAACACCGTCAACCGGCATGGCGGCCCGCAATTGGCCAAGGACCTCATCGCGAAGTTTCTCATATGTTTCGCGGTTGACCAGCCCGCCGGGCTCCGCCCATGTAGCGGTTCCTTCGATCAAATCCCAGCCTTCTTTGGCGGCCCGCAGGCGCCCTTCGGTAAAGACGGCACTGCACAGGGTCGGGGTGACCGGATGCTGACCCGGCGGTGCATAAAAGCTTTCCTGAAAATCGGAAAAATCAGTCCGTAAAGGTGAAAATGTATTGGTCTCGGTTGCAATCGAGGCGCAAAAAATCCGCATGGCCCGTGCCTTTTGTTTTTGGTCTTTTAATAACGGTTTAGGGTTTGAAGGGGCGAGGTTCTCGCCCCTTCAACAATGCAAAGGCTTATTCAGCCATGTAGCGATTATCGTTGGCTTTCTCGACTTCTGCTTTGAACAGGTCGAGCAACTCAACACCTTCGTCGCCAAGGCTTTCCTGAACGTGTTTGATCACGACCGGCTGGGTTGCCTCTTTGAACTTTTCACGGTCTTCAGCCGACAATGCGGTGATTTCCATTTTGTCTTTAAGACCGGCCAAACCACGATCAGATGCCTCGATCACACGCGAAACACCACGGCTTGCAACAACGCAAGACTGGGCGGCATAGCGCACGATTTTCTGCTGGTCTTCGGTCAGGTCATCCCAGAATGCTTTTGACAGCATCATGGTATAGGGCGAAAACAGATGGTTGGTCAGGGTCAGATAGCCCTGTACTTCGTTGAACTTGGCAAAGGTCACGGTCGGAACCGGGTTCATCTGACCATCGATCACACCGGTCTGAAGACCGGCATAAACTTCACCCCATGCCATCGGATAGGCTTCGGCACCCAGTGCCTGCATGATTTTCTGATGCGATGGCAGCGACATGGTGCGCACACGAATGCCTTCGAAATCTTCAAGTTTGGCAATCGGGTGTTTGGAGTTGGTTACGGCAAAGAACCCGCCGGTATCGGGGAAGCCAAGAACCTTGACATCGGCAAGGGTTGCTTCGATGTCTGCGGCCAGTTTTTCACCAAACGGACCATCAAACACATCATAGGTCGATGCGTTGCTGTCAAAGGCGAATGCAAGGTTCAAAACGTCGATACGCGGGTAATAGGATGCCAACGCCCCGGTCGAAGTCAGGGTTGCCTGAATGATACCATCACGCACCATCTGTACATGTTCAGCAGCCGAACCAAGCTGGTTGGACGGATAGACTTCAACTTCGATTTCGCCATTGGTGTCGGCTTCGACGATATTGGCAAAAACAGCCGTACAGGCATGGGCCGGATTTTCAAACGGATCGGCCTTGTTATCATGGGCGAATTTCAGGACTTTCGTCTCGGCAAATGCCATTGACGTGCTGCCCATCAGCATTGCGGTTGCCAGGGCGGCTGCGCCCAAACGTTTTGCGGTTTTCATTATACTGCCTCTCCTTGATTAACGACTTTATGGTGTCCGATTGTTGGTTCATGTCGCACCCCGGCCCGGACCTGACCGGGGGCTATTTCGATGCCCCGTGCTTAGCGGAAACCCAGAAATCGCGGTATCGCGAGGGCCAAGTCCGACCAAAAGGCAAACAGGAACAGCACACCCAGTTCGGCCAGCAAAAACGGCCAAAGCTGCGCAGCAATTTTTTCAAGTTTTTCACCCGTGACTGATGACAGCACAAACAGACAAGCCCCGACGGGCGGCGTCATCAGTGAAATATTGAGCGCCAGAACAAAGATGATCCCGGCATGGATCGGGTCCATCCCGATCTGCATGGTCAGTGGCACCAGAACCGGGGCGAGAATGATCAGGATCGCGTTGATATCCATCACCATGCCGATCATCAGCAGCATGCCGACGATCATGAAAATGACGATGTACCGGTTGTCCGAAACGCCCAGAACCATGTTCGCAACTTCTTGCGGGATGCGGTTAAAGCTCAGCCACCAGCCAAGGATCGATGCAAAGGCAATGATGACAAAGATCACCCCGGTCACACGCGCCGTTCTGATCAGCATCCTGAAGAAGGCATTGAATGTCAGGGCCCGGTAGATGAACACACCGATAAATAAGGCGTATGCAACCGCGACGGATGCCGCCTCGGTCGGGGTGACGATCCCACCCAGAATACCGCCAAGGATGATCAACGGCATGATGAGCGCTGTGATCGATGATTTGAAAATCTTCCAGACTTCCAAAAGCGATGCCCGGCGTTCATTTTTGGGCAGGTTCTTGGACCGTGCCGTTACGGCAATCACGGTCATGCAAATCAGGCAAATCATAAGCCCGGGCAAAATACCGGCCGCAAACAGCCCGCCAATCGAAACCCCCATCAACGACCCATACACAACCATCAAACCCGATGGTGGAATGGTCGGACCAATGATCGATCCCGCCGCCGTCACCGCACAGGCATAATCACGGCGATAACCGCGTTCGACCATGGCCGGCACAAGGGTTTTGCCAAAGGCGGCCGCATCGGCGGTTGCCGCCCCGGTCAATCCGGCAAAGAACACAGACGCCAGCATATTGGTGTGCGCAAGGCCACCACGCAGATGCCCGACAAGTGCTTGAGCAAACAGCACCAACCGGCTGGTGATGCCGATATGGTTCATGATCTCACCGGCCAGAATAAAGAACGGCATGGCAAGGAACGGAAACACGTTCAGACCGTTGAAAACCTTGCTTGGACCCTGGGATAAGAAAATCCCCCCGCCCATATCAAACAGGCCCGCAACACCGGCGACACCAAGGGCAAAACCAATCGGCATACCCAAAACCATCAGAACGACAAAGATAATGGCGACGATCATTCTGCGCCCTCCGCAATATCAATCGGAACGAAGCGGCCCTGATCGCGCAAGGCAACAAGCAAAAGCTGAATGGCCGCCAGCAATGACGCCACCGGCACAGCCGCATAAGGCAGCGCCAGGGACATGCCAAAAATCATGGCCTGTCGGCTCATGCCGCCCATGGCAAAATCAAATCCGTAAATCGCCAGATACAAAAACGCCGACAATGCGATCAGATCGACCAGAAACAGGATGGATCGCTGCAGCGGCATCGGCAGACTTAAAACAACCATGCCAATGCCGATGTGTTCGCGCCGTGCGATCCCGGCCGATATCGCCAGTAAGGCCGACCAGATCATCAAATAACGCGCCAGCTCTTCGGGCCAAGGCAACTGCCAATGAAAGATGTATCGATCAATAACGCCAAGCCAGACATCGAGAACAAGGGTCAACATCAAAACCGCGATAACGCGTTCGACGACCCAGTTCAAAGACCGGCTCATGGTTGCTGCTGCTGTTTCAACACGGCGTAATGCCATCTTCGCCAAACTCTCCGCTGATGAATCTTTTATGTAATTTTTCTACATACTGAGTATCATTTTGTAGCTTGTCTACATATTTTTGACATGTATCGAGCGATTTTTCCACTATTGACCTTCTCCAAAAGCTGATTTAGGTAGTTAAACTACATTTTCAGACGGGCGTCGTTTTCAATCGACCCCACCAGCCACAACAGGGAGATTATCCATGGCGATCAAACATTACGGCAATGAACGCAGCGGTGCCGGTGGACAGAAGCTGCCATTTTCACCCGCCGTTCGTGCCGGCGACTACGTCTATATTTCCGGTCAGGTTGCCATGAAAGAAAATGGTGAAATCGAATATGGCGGCATCGAAGATCAGACCCGTCGCACCATGGAAAACGTCAAGGCGACCTTGGCACTTGCCGGGTGCACGCTTGATGATGTGTTCAAAATGAATGTCTGGCTGGCCGATACACGCGATTTTTGGACGTTCAACCGCGTCTATGCCGAGTTTTTCCCGGGCGAGCGCCCTGCACGCTCCACGGTACAATCGCAGATGATGGTGGACGCCAAGATTGAAATTGAAGCTATCGCTTATAAGCCTGAATAGTGATACTTCCCAAGGGGGTGCCGTTAATGGCACCCCTGCCCGTCCTTTGAACAGCACCGGACAAGACCCATGCAACCAACAGCCGACATCATCAGTCTGTTGCGCAGTCAATCGGGGAAATTCCCCAACCGCGAACAACAGGTTGCCGATTATGTCAGCGAGCATCTCGAAGCGGTGACCACCATTGCCCTGTCGGAGCTTGCCGAAAATGTTGGTGTAAGCGAACCGACCGTGATCCGGTTTTGTCGTACATTGGGCTGTGACGGGTTTCGCGATTTCAAAATGCAGCTGGCGCAAAATTTGGCCGTCAGCATGCAATATCTAACGTCCGAGGATATCTCGGACGACACCACCGCTGCCGATGTTTTATCAAACCACGTTCTTGGCGTGATCATTGATAACCTCCGCCTGCTACGTGATCAGATTTCATCCGATCAGGTTGATCAGGCGGCCGACATTCTGGTCAAGGCCCGACAGATTGCCTTTTTGGGCGTCGGGGGCGGTTCAACAACCGTGGCCTTTGATGCCGCCAACCGTTTTTTCCGGCTCGGCATTCCGGCACAATCGCAAAGTGATGGCTATTTACAGCGCATGCTGGCGTCCACCCTTGGCCCGGAGGATGTGATTTTTGCCATTTCCACCAGCGGCCGACCGACCGAGCTGATCCATTCTGCGGCCATTGCACGGCAATATGGCGCCAAGGTCATATCACTGACCCATCCCGACAGCCCCCTTGCGGCCGAGAGCGATCTGGTGGTGGCGATTGATATGCCTGAAAACCCCGATATCTATAAACCGACCGCCACCCGACACGCATTTCTGGCAACGATTGATGTCATCGCCACCGCCGTTGCACGTCGCATGCCTGATCAGGCCAAGGAAAAACTGCGCCGTATTCGGTCTTCGTTATTACCGCTTAACCCGCCGACCGGTCGCCAACCCATCGGCGATTAATCCCGTCACCGCCAGCCCCCGCATCGCACATCAGAGGTCCCCAAATGTCCCATATTGCCTTTATCGGTGAATGCATGATCGAACTTTCGGGCTCAAAACCCGATGCGATTTTTGGCGCCGCACAGCTTGGCTTTGCCGGGGATACCTTAAACGCTGCGACCTATATGGCGCGGACATCGCGTCTTCTTGCTGATGGGAAAGCGCAGAACACCAACGATGTTAGCGCTAACATGGCATCCTACATCACCGCATTGGGCACAGACCCCTACAGCAACGCGATGCTGCACGCATGGCAGCAAGACGGTATTGGAACCGACCTCGTGCGCCAGATTGACGGTGCCTTGCCCGGCCTTTATGCCATTCAGACCGATGCCCATGGCGAACGCAGCTTTTCGTACTGGCGCGCACATGCTGCGGCCAAACAAATGCTGTCTGATGGTCATGACGATAAAATCAGAACCGCCTTTGCACAATTGGACGGCATCTATCTTTCGGGAATTACACTTGCGATCCTGTCGGAGTCAGATCGGACAAAAATGATCAAGCTGGTGGCTGATTTCGCCGATCAGGGTGGCAAGGTTTATTTCGATACCAATCACCGCCCGCGTCTTTGGTCTGATAGCAAAACCGCCATTACCGCCTATAAGGCGATTGCCCCGCTATGCCACACGGTTCTGCCGACATTTGATGATGATGCGGCCGTGTTTGGTGACGCATCCCCGACCGATACCGCTAAGCGATGGCTGGCTGCCGGGGCTTCGGAAGTCATCGTAAAGTCGGGCGGTGATCCGACATTCTATACAACCCAAACCGGCGACACCGGGTCGATCACGCCCCCCGTTATCACCGACATTGTCGATACCACCTCAGCCGGGGATTCGTTTAACGGGGCGTTCCTTGGTGCAAAGTCGCACGGCAAGACAACCCCTCAGGCCGTTGTAATTGCGCAACAAGTTGCAGGCCGAGTTATTGGCCGTCACGGGGCATTGGTCGACATCAGCGAGCTCACCCTCGCCTGAGACAGCCGCTAATAATCCAACCTGTATTGAATACCAGCAGTACTATCAATCTCGGTGGTTTCGCTGGTCACACTGATGTTCGGAGTGATTTCAATTTCGACTTCGACCCCGCTTGATCCCGGCGTTGAACCGGCCTTGGTGCCAACATAGACCCCGTCGGTCAGATACTTGCCAACCTTGACCTCCGGCCCGTCTTCACCACCACCAACTTGCAAGACATCGGCCCCGATGAACCGGCGCACACTGCCGACAACATCAATTCCCGACCCACCACCTGAAAGCTCATTGACCGCACTGGCAAGCTGGACCGCCTCAATCGCACTCAGGCTGCCTTGCGATTTGCCAAACAGGACCTGAGACAGAATTTCGTCTTCCGGCAAGGACGGATTAGACGTCAGTACAAGCTCAGGGTCACTTGCTGGCCCCTGAAAACCTGCGGTGACTTCAAGCTCGGACGTTGTATAGACCCCCTTGATGTCGAGCATCGGATCAGGCGGGGATGCGCCGGCAAACGTGATGCTGGAATCCTTGATCACGAATGTTTTGCCAATAATATCAAGCTGCCCGCGCAACGCCGACAATTTGCCGACAATGCGCGGATCATTGGTTGTGCCTGAAATATCAAGCGTGCCGCCCCATTCGGAATCAAGCCCTTTACCGCGGACAAAAAGTCGTGCGGGGATATTCACCGTTACATCCAGATTGCCGACAAAGCCGCCTTTTGCTTCCTGTTCTTTTTTGGCTTTTGCTTCTTCCTGCGCACCCGGAAGGTTGGCAACATCAAGGCTTGGAACCGATTCAGGCAAGGCAAGGCTCAAGTCGACCTCACCGCGCTGAAGCGTCACGGTGCTTTTGATGTCCGCCCCGCCTTCGGTACCCGTGACAGATGTGTCAACATCAGCCCAGAATTGCAGCTCATCTTTGCGCGACAGCGCCATATTGGTAAGCTTAAGGCCGACATCGTATTTGACCATTGATCCTTGATTAAGGGCCAGGTCAACCGACCCATCAAGTGTCCCCGAACCACCATCGGTCGCAGTTATAGACGGGATCGAAAGCCCGGTCTGGTCAAAGTCACCGGTGAATGTCAGCCCATCAATAATGGTCCCGTATTCAAGGTTTTCATACGCACCATCGGCAAGCTTGATGTCACCTTTCCACGCGATGTCATCAAGACGCCCACTGACATCAAGGGCAAGCTTGATGTTGCCCGAAAGATCATGATCAGGCGCCGGGACATAAGGCCAGAATTCCGCAATCTCACCGTCAAGACGCACCGATCCGACAACAGGTGCCGACATATCGGGACTAAATTCCTGCTCAAGGATTGAAATCGCCAGGGGCACCTTACCATTGGCTTTCAGTATCTGCTGATCAGCATTGCCCAGAGATGCGGCACCAGAAAGCTCGGCATCTTTAAGGCTGACGTCCAAATCCATTTTAAGCGGCTTGAGCCCCTTTGCCGCCTTGGCAGTAATGCCGTCAATTTGACCTTTGACCGATGCGGTTGGCGTCTCACCCGGCTTTTCACGCAGCATGGCCGCAAGGTTCGCAGTCCCGTCAAGGCCATCAAACCCGGCAATCGCCCCCCACGGGCCAAGATCAACGCCCTCAAGCGTTACATCCGCAGAAATCATCTGCTTTGCCTTATGGTCAAGAACCGCACGCAACTGACCACTGCCAACTGTGATATCGGCGTCAAGCTGCTGGGTACCATCTCTTTTCTGAACAAAGCTTAATGGTTCACGCAAGGCAATTTTTTGGTCTGCGATAAAGACATCAAATTTGCTGGCATCCACGCGCAGATCATCACCAAGGCCAAGCTTGGTAAGCGCATCAACTGAAAACGGAACGTTGGCTTGCCATGTGCCACGGGTTTTAAGCGACACATCAAGCGCGTCCAGCCCACCGTTAGCCCCAACCGTCACGTCATTGATCGCAACGTCACTGGCAAAGATATCTTTGCCTTCAAGGGTCGCACTGATCCCGGGGGCCTCAAACGCATTGGCAACGTCTGCGGCAAGATTGATATGATCGACCCTGACCGGGTCTTCACCCGGTGCAGCCTCCAGACGCAACCCCTTGGTCGTCGCCGTCACATTGACGGTTTGCTGTGTACCGTCAGGCACCAGCGCGATGTCGGCTGTCATTGCACCATTGGTAAAGGGCACACCAAAATCAGACAGCATCACCGCATCAAGTTTCGACAATGCAAATTTGCCCTGCATCGGCACGGCGTATTCAGGCAGGGTGATGTCCCCGCGAAGGTCAATATGCTCCCCGCTCAGGGAAATGCCCTCAACCCGCAAGGCGTCACTTGGCAGAACAACATTGGCCGCAAGATCATATTTGGCATTCGCGCGGTTGAATTTGACCGTATTCGTCAGTGACAACACCGATTGCGCCGACCATCCCATCTTGCTGACAAGCTTGACGTTTTCAAGAAGCTGCCCCGCCGCATCGACCTTGGCGGTGCTAAGGTTAATCACCCCGGCTGGTGCGCTGGTCGGGCCATCAAGTGCGATGGTCAATTTCGCCGGTGCAATCGCAACCCCGATCCCCGGCGGTACGGTTCCCGGCGCGATATCAAGATTGGCGTCGATGGCCATTTGACCAAATGTTTCAGTCAGATCGACCATTGCCGCCCCCGTCACTGTGGCGGTTTGAACCTGATTAAGGTCAATGGCCATATCAAATGCCGGGCTGATCGCAACCGATCCGGCAAGGGTTGGTGACGGGCCAACAATCCGATCCAGATCAGAAATGCCAAATCCGGTTTGCGTGCCATTAACCGCAACGTCAAAACCGCCACCATTTTCCATCGACCATTTTATGTCCGTCAGGGAAACTTGCCCCTGCCCGGATAAATCAAGCCCGGAAATGGGCCCAAAGATCGAAAGATCGGCCACATCAGCCGTCAGACCCGCATCAGACACAACCATGGCATCATCAAGCATTGCCTGCCCCCGCACCGTCATCGCGGGCGTTTCAAGCAACAGCTGACGCAGATTGATATTGGCAAAGTCCGATGAAATCACACTTTCAAGCGACAGAGACTGATTGTCCCCGACAATCGCACCAAGACTATCATCCTGCCAAACATGGCCTTTGGTGGTCACCGTAACCGATGCCGCAAGATCATCATCGCCAATAATCCCGCCAGATACCGGCGCAAGGTCGGCACGGGCCGATAGTCCCGCAATGGTTGAAACCGGCGTTTCTATATCGCGTCCATTAATCGAAAGCTGCACGTCGGGCAGATCAAAACCACCCTTGGCGGCAAGATCAACATTAAGCATCCCCCAGCGGACCTGATCATCGATCAGGGACGATAAAACCGGATCGACATTGGCCGATATTTTTGCCGCAACCTGACTTTCGGCAAGATCGATATCCGCCGTACCCGACACATCCAACGCACCGGGCATCTCAACAGCCAGACGGTCAAACGAAAGATGGTCACTTTCAAGGTCAAACGCCCCGGAAATGCCAAGCTCGATCACCTTGCGCACTTGTTCGGGCAATTGATCAGAAATCAGCTCAAGCGGTTCCAACCCGCCGTCAAAGCCAAAACCAACTGCATCCGACGACAGTTGCACACCAACATCACCACGAAGGGTCGCATAACGACTGGCCGACAGGTCGATATTACCCTTCCAGTCGTTCGCAGGCCCCGCCCCCTTGAGCAATATCGTTATGTCAGCTGCACTTTCCGGATCCAGCCCGGCAAGTGTCATGACAAGGCCTTCGCGGTCAATCTTACCGTCAATGTCGGCACGAAGTTTCTGGTCTGGCCCATCAAAATCCAGATCAACCGTCAACCGATCCGCACCACCATCAAGCGGGGTTAAATCAAGTTTCGCCTTGGCCGAAAGATTACGTCCCACCGCCGCACTGGCATGCAGTTCATACAAAAAGCTTTTGCCCGATATCGGATCAACAATCGCGATCTCATCAAGGGCCAGTTCATCCAGCCCGATCTCAAGCGGCAGCGAAAATCCGGAACTTTCTTCGTCGGTTTCTTCTTCGGGTTCGGATGGTGCTGTTCCATCTGGCAGGATCACGCTGGTGCGCGCCATTGACACCCGGTCAATCTGTAACCGCCCCATCAGAAGGGCTAGGGGCGACCAGTCAAACACACCGTTATTAAGTTCAAGATGGAAACCATCGACGTCGCGGGCCATTAAAAGGCTGTCGATCTGCAATCCGGTCCAGATGCTGCCTTCAACCCGGCCAAGTTCAAACTGGCTGTCAGTGGCCGCAGCAACCGTTTCATTGAGCATCGGTGTGATCGCACGCAAAACGGGCCCGGTACCGGCAACACCAATGATCACCAGCAAAAGCACGATGAACGCACCCAATGCCATCGCACTTCGGCGCGCCCACTTTTTCAACGGGCGTTTCGATGCGGCGGGCTGGGTGGGACGTGGGGACAAGGGATCAGACTTGGTCAAAATGCCTGCCCCAGACTGATATAGAACTGATAATCGTCATCAACATTTTCACGTTTATCAAGTGGCACGGCGACGTCAAAGCGCAACGGCCCGACTGCCGTGTAATAGCGGAAACCAAGCCCAGTCGCCCACAGCAACGAAATGTCGTCGGGATTGTTACTTTCATACACATTGCCGCCTTCGATAAACGGCACGATGCCAAAACTTTCGGTAATGCGCGCACGGAATTCAAACCCGACTTCCAGCACAGAACGCCCACCAACCGGATCGCCATCATCGGCAAGCGGCCCGACCTTTTGATATTCATAGCCCCGGATCGAACCACCACCCCCGGAATAGAACCGTTTGTTCGATGGCAAGTTGCCGCGTTCTTCCCCGATAATCGTTCCGGTCCGCGCCCGGGCGGCCATAACATAATCACCGTCATCATCAATCGACAAATATTGCGACCCGCCCAGTGAAACGGACGTAAAGCTGGTGTCGGTATCGGTCAACCCGACATAGGGCGATACATTTAGTTCAAGACGGTTACCCTCGGTCGGGTCAAGCGGGTTGTCGGTATTGTCATGCTTTAAAATGCCGCGCAAACCGCCCAGATAGAATTGCTCATTGGGGGAATCCGCACCGGTCAGGTCGGAATATTCCGCTGTGAAGCCAAATGTCCCCGACCAGTTTTCACCCAGCCTGCGTTCGACACCAACAAAGCTGTCGACCAGTTCCCCCTGATACGCATCGGTATCATGGTTCTTGGCATTGCCCTCGGCAACAAGGGCCTGACGACGACGCAGGAACTGCGGTTTGCGAAACTCTGCTGTGAGCCCCTGCTCCTGACCAGAAGCCTCAACCCCCAACCGCAATTTTTCGCCCGCACCAAACAGGTTGCGATGTTCCCAAAACGCATTGGCCCCCGGCCCGTCGGCGGTCGAAAAGTTAACACCACCACCGATCGAACGGTGTTTGCGTTCAACCACTGTGATGTCGACGGGAATTTCGCCGCTGTCACTGATGGGGCCAACCGGCTTGACGATAACGCTGTCAAACAGATTGGACTGCGCAAGATCACGTCGCGTGGTTCTGACCTGTTCGGGATCGTATTTTTCGCCCGCCCCCCAACTCCGGTAACCGGCGATGAAGTCGGCATCGACTTCCTCTGCACCATTGACATTGACTGCGCCGAAATTGGCCTCGGCCCCGGCATCAAATGCATATGTTACGGAAATTGTCTTATTGGCGGTGTTGGCCATGACGGTGCGTTTCCCTGCCTTCGCCAACGGGTACCCGCGGCTACGCAGTAAATCAACGCCATACTGTTCGGCTAGAATAATCGGTTCCGCCGTGGCGCGCTGTCCGATTTGCAAATGGGTTGCTTCAAGTTCGGCATCAGTTGCGGCGCGCTCGATCACCTTGTCGGGATAAGTTGTTTTAAGATCAACCGCCTCGATCAGGTAAGGTGTTCCGACATCAATCTGATAACTCAGAACAAGCGGTGTTGGCGCATCGGCACCTTCGGCCTGTTCACTGCCCGCAGCACTGGCGTCAATATCGCCGTTTTTATTTTCTGTCGGGTTTTCCGATGCGTTTTCAGGCATATCTTCGGCGTCGGGCGATTGGGCATCGACCGGATCAGCTGATACCTTTTCAGCAATGTCAAAGGTGACCTGCGCCTCATAGAAACCCTTTGAACGCAATACAGCCTGAAACCGTTCAATGTCATCTTCGGCCCGGCGTTGAAGACCGGCACGTGACGCGGTCGGGCGCGACTGCAAACGCCGTGCGGTACTTGCATCATTCAGACTTGCGATCAATTGTTCTTCTTGCGGATCAATACCGGTAAGTTCCACTTCATAGGGAATGGTCGAACGGAGGTCGTTCTGCTGAACGGCTTCATCCTCGCCAAAGCCAAACCCCACAGCGCCCTCATCCGACGAACAGCCTGCAAGCAACGTTCCCGCCATTAAAAGCGGTACAAATGCAACACGTCGGCCATAAGACCGGAAGTTGTGGAACATGCAGTCTGTCAAAAAACGTCGTATCCTTTTGCTTCGTTCCAACCGGGCCTTTGGGGGCCGTTATTTTGACCGATAACAGTCTTTTGGTTTGCTATCATTTACGGCGATGGCGCCTATTGGGATCAGAACAACTTTTAAAGCAGTTATCTGAAAACACCATATTTTCAATTACTCTACAGGTCGAGGACCCGCTGTGCCAACTCGCATGTAAAAATGGCATGGCAATGACCCATAATCGCACTTGTCAGAAAAATACATTGAGCGTACCGGGGGTTGAATGCACGATGCAGCGTGCCCCCAATTGCAGGAGATCCATCTCGTGACATCGACACAGTCCAATGCAGTCATTCTTCGTAATGCCATGCCTGCCGATATTGACGGGCTTTGCGCACTTGAGACAGCGAATTTCACAAGTGATGGTATCACACGTGCATCCTTTTTGCGTTTTCTGCGCCGTAGCTCGGCGCGTCTTCTTGTCGCGGACGCCGGCGACGGCGAACATCCCAACGTTGTCGGCTACGGCTTGTTGTTGTTGCGCGAAAATTCGATAACAGCACGGATATATTCACTGGCCATTTCCAAAGACTGGCGGGGCATCGGTCTGGGCACGCAACTTCTGGCCGGGATGGAAAACCTTGCCATCGAAGCTGGCTGTCTTCGCATTCGCCTTGAAGTGCGCATCGAAAACGATACCGCGCGTGGCCTTTATGAACGTCACGGATATCAAAAAGTTTCCGACCTGCCCGGATATTATGAAGATGGTGCGGATGGCATCCGTTTGCAGCATGACCTTTATGATGTCATTGCCGAAAAGTCGCCTGCGGTTTCAACTGGTGCACCGCTCATCCTTGTTGATCGGCTGTCTGACATCCCCTTTGCCGTTTCGGGTGCGCGCGTCATGCGGGTGCGCGATTATCTCGCCCTTGATCACGGGGTGCGCAACCGCCGTGTAATCAACCTGTGCCGGTCCTATGAATATCTGTCGCGTGGTTATTATTGCAGCCTGCTGGCCGCGGCCCGCGCTGAACGCGTGATCCCCGAAGCCGATGTTTTGCTGGACCTGAACTGGAAACGCCTGCAAAAGGCCGCACGCAATGATCTTGGCCCGCAAATTACCGAGGCGCTGACAAAACCGGGCGATCATCCGACCTATGTTGATGTCTATTTCGGGCGCAGCACGGATAAACGGTTTCGCCACATCGCCCAGCGGGCCTTTGATCAGTTCCGCTGCCCGATCCTGCGGCTGCATCTGAACAATAAAGATGGCAAAGCCTCCTTGCGCGAAATCGAAGCCCCATCACTAAGCCAGCTTAACAGCGGCCATATGACCGCATTTGAAGCCGCCTTGCGCGCCTATTTACGTGGACGTGTGCGCAAACAGGGCAACGTCACCCAACCCACCGCCTTGGTGGCAATCCTGCACGACCCCGACGAAATCATGCCGCCATCAGACAAAGACGCCCTTGCCCTTTTCGTGCAGGCCGCAGCCGACCTTGGCGCACGCGCCGAATTGATCACGGCAAAGGATTTTCATCATCTGTCAGAATTTGATGCTCTTCTGATCCGCGAAACCACCGCCCTTGACCACCACACCTATCGCTTTGCCAAACGCGCGGTAAAGGAAGGCATCCCGGTGATTGATGACCCGGACTCGATGCTGCGCTGTACCAACAAGGTCTATCTGGCCGAATTGCTCCGCACGCACCGCATTCCGGCGCCGAAAAGTGCGATTTTCGATAAGCGCCGCATTGGCGAAATCGGTCAGCAGTTTAGCTTCCCGTCGGTTCTGAAAGTGCCCGACGGATGTTTTTCACGCGGCGTGCGCAAGGTGAAATCGCCAGAACATCTGGCCGAAGTTGCCAGCGACATGTTCAAGAATTCCGAATTACTGGTCATTCAGGAATATGTCGAAACCACCTTTGACTGGCGCATTGGCGTTCTGGGCGGCGAAGCAATTTTTGCCAGCCGCTATTTCATGGCGCCGGGCCACTGGCAGATCGTCAAACATGAAGACGACGGTAAAAGTTACGAAGAAGGCGGGTTTGAAACCGTCGCCATCGAAGACGCCCCCCAAGACATCGTCACAACCGCCCTTGCCGCCGCACGGTTGATGGGCGACGGGCTTTATGGTGTCGATATGAAAGAAACCCCAAACGGTCCGATGGTGATTGAGGTCAATGATAACCCCAACATCGACGGCGGGGTTGAGGATGCCGTGCTTGGGATGGAGCTTTATCGCCGCATCATCGCCCATCTTCTGGGCAAGATCGCCCGTCCTTAATCACGCGGCGTGCAGACAAATCAAAGGCCGGGGATCGAAAGCGCGGATCACCCGGCCTTTTTGCTAACAAACACCGCCGCCTGCACTTTATCGCGGCCATAGCGCGCCATCAGATCAAACTCATGACGCAGGATCGGGAATGACAGGCAATCACTGCCGTTAAACGGGTCATGATCATCGCCAATATCAGGATCGGTGACATAGACAAACCGGTCATCAAAGCCCGACACCACCACCCAGTGGGGAATTTTATCGCCGTAAATGCGGTACTGGCTGATTAGAACCAGCGCCATCTGGCCGTTGCGCATACGGTTTTCAATCTCGGTCACGCCAAACGCACCAACAGATACGGGAATGCCTGCCTGTTCGATCTGACGGGCAAAATCATAATGCACCAGTTCGACCACTTCGCGGCTTTTGGCTTTGCGCACGGAATCAACAAAAAGCGGCCCGTCGCGACTGCGCAAGACCTCGACGTTAAACCCGCGTCGATCTGCCGCCAATGCCAAGCCCAACGGACCACAGCCGCCGTGACCTGATGTCATGAAAATAGTGGTGGCTTCGCGCCACAATGCGATTTCAAGGCTCCTGTCCATTTCAACCAACGGATCAAGCGCATTCATCGCCATCATCAAGGACGCCGGACCACAGGTGAATGGCAGGGTCTGGTGATAAAAATGGATCGGCGATGGCAGGCGCATTGATTGGGGCACAAGAACCCTTTCCATACGCAGGGCATCGGAATGGTCAGGATAATAATCGGGATACAGCGCAAATTCACGGTAACCGGCACCATGAAACAGCGCGATGGCAACCGCGTTGCCCTGACTGACTTCAAGCCGCAAAATCGGCGCGCCGTAATCAAGGCTAAGCTCCTCTGCCTGCCCCACAAGCGCGCGCCCGATGCCCTTTTGGCGAAAGTTCGGATCGACCGCCATCGAATAAAGCCGAGCCAACGCTACGTTGCTGCGAAACACCACCAAGGCATAGCCAACGACCGCGCCATCACATTCCGCAACGCGCAGACGTGCGGTTTCGCTGCCGATAAAGCGTTTGAACGCCCGGCGGCTTAGTCGGTCAATGTCAAAGGAACGGTTTTCAACATCACACAGGGCATCAAGATCCCCGTCATGTGCCAATCGAAACCCGATCTGGCTGTCATCAAGTTGGCCCAAAATCACACCTGCGTTGCGCACCCACGACATTCAAAGCATGTCACGGCGTCATATCGACACGAAACGTTTAAATGCAATAGTGCAATTTCGGTAAGCGTGCCGCGCATTTATGCCATGCGGCACTTCATGCAAGCACCCAACACTCAGCCGCGTGCGGAAATGCGTGGTACCAACGGCGACATATCATATCCGGCATCTGACGCTGATTTGATGATGTCTTGCACCGGCAGCTTACCCGCACTGGCCAAAGACCACAGGATCGTACAGCGCGTTCCGCTGCGGCAATAGGCAAATACCGGCTTTTCTGCCGCGGCAAGATTGGCGGCAAACGCATCGGCATCAGCATCAGCAACATTGCCGCTGGCGACAGGCTGAAAAATCGCTTTCATGCCCGCGGCTTCTGCCTTGGCGGCAATTTCCGCGAATGATGGCTGCCCCGGATCTTCGTCATCCGGGCGATTGCAAATGACGGTTTTGAAACCGGCTTTGGCAATCTCGTCAATGGCCTCTATTGGCAATTGCGGCGATACGGTCAGCTCATCACTCAAGCGTTTCATTTTTGTCTGTCCCCTTACAGCAGTTGCTATAACCGATGCCATTATCTGGCGGCTATGGCAACTGCCTGTGGGAAAAATACAGACAAAAACCCATCTTCCTCGATGTCCGTCCACTAGATATCTACCGGATGGCTATCTTCATTTTCCGCCTATTACATTCGCGTCGAACAGGTCCGTATCCCCAAAACGCGATACAACGGGCAAAACCGGAATACTGCCGTCACCAGCATCACAACCCCGGCGGCAACCATCAGCCAGCCATAAGCCCCGAACGCGACAATCGCATCATCAGGTTTAACCATCACGAACGGTATGGCCAAAAGTGCGAGCCCAAGAACAATCCGAAAGACACGATCCAACCCGCCAATATTTTTCATGGTTCTTCCTCGTCAACAGATACTGGTAAAACACCACATAACCATTACATCATAAAATAATGGAATACATTGACATGGCGCAACGTAGCGCAAAAATCTGTGCCAACAATGGAATTACGCTGCCAGTATCTTGTCGCGATGCCCCGCACGTGCCAAAAGACAAGAAACTTGAATGGGAAATCCGATACATGAGCACCCTCGCCGCGACGCAACCTGCACCCAAAATTGAACCCGCTGATGACTTTCCGGTTTGGCAGGAAAATCACCCATCTGGCACATTTTCCGACTGGCTGAAAGCATCGGTCTGTGATGACTGGAAACGGGTAACACACCATCCGTTTACCGATGCATGGGGTGACGGTGCCCTGCCCGGCGCCAACCTGAAAAATTATCTTATTCAGGATCATCGTTTTATTGACCGGTTTGTTGCCTTGCTGGCCGCGGCAGTTTCCCGTGCACCAACGCTAAAGGACCGCATTCCAGGGTGTCAGTTCCTTGCCCTTGTGACCGGTGCTGAAAACACCTATTTCGAACGATCATTTGACGCGCTTGGCGTTTCAGACGCGGACCGCGAAAATCAACCCGACTGGCCCGCAACCAAAGCCTTCAAACAGCTGATGACCGATGCAACAAACAGCAACAGCTACACCAACATGCTTGCGGTTTTGGCTGTTGCCGAAGGCACCTATCTTGGTTGGGCAGACCGGGTCAACACGGCCATCGCCAAACGCCCGGATGACTTTTGGTATTCCGAATGGCTCGATCTTCACATCGGTGCGTATTTCGAAAGTGTGATTGCCTATCTAAACGATCAGCTTGATCAGTGTGGCCCGGGTCTATCGGCCGATGACCGCGCGCAATGCCTTGATCATTTCCGCCGCGCGACATCGCTTGAAGTTGCCTTTTTCGATACCGCGTGGGGACCACAGGAATGACGACCATTCGCCAGTTCAAAGATAGTGACGCGCCACAGATGACGGCGATTTATCTTCGTGCTGTGACCGCACTTGGCAAGCTTCGCTATCACCCGGAACAAGTCGCCGTCTGGGCAAAGCTTACCCCTGATGCGGACCGATTGACCGAATTGATGAACGATGGACGCACGGGCTTTGTGGCCGTCACATCAGACGACACAGTCGTCGCGTTTGGCGATCTCGAGGCGGATGGTCACATCCAATTTCTGTATGCCGATCCTGACGTCGCCGGGACCGGCGTCGTCTCCACCCTGTATGACGCGATCGAAGCCAAGGCCACCGCCGACAACCTTGGTAAGATGTATTGCGAGGCCAGCGAACTTGCCAAAAGCTTCCTGCTGAAAAAGGGATTTAAGGTCGTCGAACGGCGCGACTTTGAAGTCGCAGGCGTTGCCATTCATAATTACGCCGTTGAAAAACGCCTGCGCGCACCGTCGGCCGCGACAGTAGCTTAAACCAACTCAGATTGACGCCAGCCAATTGCCCAATTCGGTCATACGGCGTTCCGCAAGACGCGCATTGTCATCAACGCCATATTGCCACGCCAAATCTTTCCGTCCGGGATGGTTATGCAGGGTCTCCCAGTCGTTTGCCATACGATCAAGTGCACCCTGATCGGCAAACAGACCCGCATCAATCAGACGCTGCCCATAACGGCGGAAAATTGCCGCCAGTTCCGCAAGCGTATATTCCGGATGATATTGCACACCCCAGAATCGCAGCCCGTCATTCTCCATGACAAAAGCCTGAATGTCGCTGTAATCGTTGCCCGCCAGAATAACCGCCCCCTCGGGCGCAACGGACACTTCATCCATATGAACCGTCAAGGCCGAAAAACACGCCGGTTTTCCCGAGTACATCGGGTGGCTGACACCTTCCGGGGTCAATTGGATCATGCGCCCGATGCCAATTTCACGCCCCTTGGGGATGGCACGGACCTGCCCGCCAAACGCGCGCGCAACGATCTGCATGCCCCAGCAACTGCCAAATACCGGAATACCACTGGCGACCGTCAATTTCGCAAGCGGTAACTGGTTAAGCACTGCTTCGTCGTCGATATAAGCGTTCAGCGCCGATCCGGTCCAGGCAATGCCATCAAAATCCGAGAGCTTTGCCCCGCTTGGCAAACAGTCAGGACCATCATCAGCAGGACGAATGATCGTGATATCAAGATCGGGATCAAGGTGCTTAAGGGCGGCTTCATATCCCTCGCCAGATGGTGTTCCGCCCAGAGAACGGTTAAGTTCGTTCACTGCACGCACATTGCCATCGACAATTAAAATTTTCATGCTTCCCTCATTCCAACACCCTGATCCCGCAAAAGACGCGTTTACGCGATGCCCCTAGCCGAGATCACCGACACAGGCCCGGCGGAATATCGCCGTATAGTCGGCAACCGAAAGTTCAATCGGGTTGCCACCATCAGACGGATCGCCCTTGGCCTTGACCGCAACTTCGTCGGCGCGATCAACATCAACACCGATTTCGGCCAGTGTATTAACCACCCCCAACCGTGAACGAAACGCCATAACCCATTCAAACAAGGTGTCAAAACCGGGTGACGCAAGGTCTAAAAGACGACACACGACCTTGCATTTTTCTTCAATTGCGCGGCGGTTGGCCTGCATGACATAGGGCAGCAAAATCGCATTGGTCAGGCCGTGATGGGTATCGAAAATCGCCCCGACCGGATGGGCCAGTGCATGAACCCCACCAAGTCCCTTTTGGAACGCGGTTGCCCCCATGGATGCCGCAGCCAGCATATCGGCACGGGCCTCGATGTCGCTTCCGTTATCGTAGGCGCGCGGCAAGGCCTCAGCAATCAGGCGCATGCCCTCAAGTGCAACACCTTCGGCCATCGGGTGATAGCCCGGCGCACAATACGCTTCAAAGCAATGCACAAAGGCATCAACACCCGTCGCTGCCGTCACATGCGCAGGCAGACCAACCGTCAGTTCGGGATCAGAAATAACGATGGCTGGCAGCATCTTGGGATGGAAGATGATTTTCTTTTCGTGAGTGTCTTCCTTGGTGATCACACTGGCACGGCCCACCTCAGACCCCGTGCCCGATGTTGTCGGCACGGCAATAATCGGCGCAATACCGTCTGGGTCCGCACGCGTCCACCAGTCACCGATATCCTCGAAATCCCACATCGGACGGGTTTGTCCGGCCATCAGGGCAACGGCCTTGGCCGCATCAAGCCCCGACCCACCGCCAAATGCGATGACGCCGTCATGGCTCCCTGCCCGGTAAACAGCCAGACCATCATCAACGTTCTTGCCCGTAGGGTTGCCCTTGACCCCGGCAAACAGGCCGGTCGGAATTCCAACAGCCTCATTTGCGGCAATCGCATCACGCACCATCGGCAGGTCTTTAAGACCCTCATCCGTGATCAGAAGCGGCTTTTTCATGCCTGTCGCCTTGCAGGCATCAGGCAATTCGGAAATACGGCCCGGACCAAAGCGAACAGAGGTCGGGAAGCTCCAGTTTCCAACAATCTTTTTAGTCATGTCTGTATCCTTTGCGCCAATCGGCGTCGTTAAATCTTTGTCCGCAGATGGAAGCTTTTAGGACGGGTAAGAGACTCATAGCCGACTTTCGACAACGTACACCCCCGTCCTGAATTCTTAACCCCGGTCCACGCAAGGGCAGGATCAAGATAATCCGCCCGGTTCATAAATACCGTCCCGGTCTGAAGCTGATCACCAATGCTCAGGGCCGCATCCTCATCTGTTGTCCAGATTGACGCCGTCAGACCAAATTCGCTGTCATTCATCAATGAAATGGCTTCTGCATCCGATTTGACTTTCATGATGCCGACAACCGGACCGAAACTTTCTTCGCTCATCACACGCATGGAATGGTCAACATTGATTAGAACCTGCGGCGCAAGATACGGCGTCCCTTCTGCGTTGGCGGCAAATTTTGTCGGATCAATCAGGGCCTTTGCCCCGTCACGGACGGCATCGGCAATCTGACCGCGCACAAATGCCGCCGAGGATGCACGCACCATCGGACCAAGATTGGTATCCGTATCAATCGGGCTGCCAAGTCGGTACTGCCCAACAAGATCAGCCGCCTTTTCGACAAACGCGTCAAAGACGCTTTCGTGGGCGTAAATACGTTCGATCCCGCAACAAGATTGACCGGTGTTAAAGAATGCACCGTCAATAACGTTTTCCACAGCATGGTCGAGATTGACATCAGAACGGATATACGCAGGATCCTTACCGCCCAGTTCCATGCCGGTTGCGATGAATTTACCGCCGACAGCTTTCTGAACGGCGTGACCACCGGGCACCGATCCGGTGAAATTGACATAATCGACGCGAACATCACCCATCAGTTTTTCAGCATTGGCATGACTAAGATGCAGATACTGAAACAGTCCCTTGGGCAGGCCTGCGGCCTCAAACGCCTGTGCAAAGCGTTCTGCGCACAGCGGGGTTTGATGCGAATGTTTCAGAACCACGGCATTGCCTGCCATCAAGGCCGGCACAACACCATTCACCGCCGTCAGGTATGGGAAGTTCCAGGGCGCGATGATTGCAACAACGCCAAGTGCCTCACGACGAATAAACCGGTTGAACCCGTCCTTCTCACCCGGATGATAATCGGCAAGGGCTTCGGGCGCGATGTCGATCATGTAATCGGCACGTTCTTTAAAACCGGCAACCTCGCCTGCACCTTGGGAAATCGGACGACCCATTTGCCAACTGATTTCTGCGGCAATTTCGTCCTTCTTTGCGACAAAGGCGGCAACGGCCTTGCGCAGGATTTCCTGACGGGTTGCAACTGGTACGCTGCGCCATTCGGCTTGCGCCGCGCGGGCAACATCAAGTGCGGTATTGATCTCGGCCGCACCAGCAAGCGGGCGCTCGACATAAACCGAACCGTCAACGGGCGAGATAGTGCGTAAACTCTCAGACATAGTGCCTCACAGTTAAAGATGTGATGAGTGATTTGATCGAGGTATCAACAGGGTTGGTTCCACTCGATAGTCCCGATCAAATAATTTCGAAATAACGCTGCAATTCCCAATCGGTAATCGCCTTGCGAAATTCGCGCTCTTCCCATTCGCGTGACTGGGCGTAATGGGTGACGAATTCTTCGCCAAACAACGATTTTGCCGCTTCGGAATTGCGCAGGCGTCCGGCGGCCTCAAAAAGCGTTGCTGGCAATGTCACGTCTTCTGGGAATTCTTGTTCATAGGCGTTGCCGACAACCATTTCACCCGGCTCCACCTTGTTCTCGATCCCCCAAAGTCCTGAACCAATCGCTGCCGAAAGCGCGATATAGGGGTTTATGTCCGCCGCAGCAATCCGATATTCAACCCGCTGCGATTTTTCACTCCCCGGAATGACCCGAAGAGCCGTTGTACGGTTTTCAACACCCCAGGTCGCCGTCGTTGGCGCCCAGAAACCGGGAACCAGACGGGAATAACTATTTACCGTGCACGCCACCATCGACAGCAGCTCAGGCATCAGTTTCTGCTGCCCGCCAAGGAACCAGCGCATTTCATCGGACATGTTGTCGGGCTTATCAGCGTCATAGAATGCAGCACGGCCATCCTTGCCCTTAATCGAGACATGCATATGCCCGGACTGTCCCGGCCAATCGGGCGACCATTTTGCCATAAAGGTTGCCATCCAACCGGCCCGTTGCGCCAAAACCTTGGTAAAGGTCTTGAAAAGTGCCGCCTTGTCAGCAGCCATAAGAGCCTCGTCGTGCATGATCGCAGCTTCGAGAACCCCCGGACCGGTTTCGGTATGCAATCCCTCAATCGGGAAATCCATGCTTTCGCCAAGTTCAAGCAGGTCGCGATAGAATTCCGAGTGCACTGAATTGCGCAACATCGAATACCCATAGAAACCCGGCGTGATGTTGGTCAGATTGCGATAGTTTTTCTCCCGCACGGAATGCGGCGTTTCCTCAAACAGGAAGAATTCGAACTCGCACGCGGCTGAAACGTCGTATCCCATGTTCGATGCCTTATCGAGGACACGGCGCAACGTTCCACGCGGACAAACGGTTTCCGCCCGTCCTTCGAACTCACCCAGAAACAGGATTGTGTCGTCTTCCATTGGCAATTCACGGCAGCTTTCCGGGATCACCCGCACCGGTGCATCCGGATAGGCCGTATGCCAGCCGGTGAATTCCGATTTATCATAAAGCTGATCATTTGAATCCCAGCCCAGAACCACGTCACAAAAAGCAAAACCGGAATCAAGAGCCGACAAAAATTTATCGCGATGCATATATTTGCCGCGCATAATTCCATCGACGTCGAACACCCCGATTTTGACGAATTTGATATCACGTTCCTGAATAAGTTTTCGTGCGTCATCGGCGGTTTTGACATCTTGCGCCTGCATCGGTGGCCTCCTGTTATTTGGGCTTTGTTATTACGTCAAATTGGTCGTTTTTCCCGGCTTTCTCGACGCATTTTTTTGATTTTCTCAACGAAAAATATATTACATTTTCGAACAAATATACATAAATTTTGATTTTTTGTATTATTTATTACAACTTAAAAATACTTCAAATTCAAGTAGATGCAGGGCACCGAATATCCGGAAACATCTGGTGCCCTGCCCGCTCAATTGATCGGCTTAGCTGTAACGATACGGCTTACCAGCCTTCTCCATCACCGCAGCATACTGCTTGAAGATATCGACAACCTTCGCGCAACGCGGACTGGTCTGTGCGATTTCATCCCAGAACTTGTGTGCTTCGGCTTCAACCGTTGCCCATTCGCTGTCCGGGATTGAGGTCAGCTTCATCTTTGTGCCCTGTGTACGGAGTTTGGCTTCGCCACCCCAGTACCAGTGCTGACGATAATAGTGGGAACTGTCCATGCACAATTTAAACAGCACTTTCAGATGGTCCGGAAGCTCGTTCCAGCGTTCTTCATTGGCAAAGAACGAACCACACCAGGCACCGGAGATATTGTTGGTCAGGAAGTAATTGGTCACATCAGCCCAACCGACCGTGTAATCCTCGGTAATGCCCGACCATGCGATGCCGTCAAGCTCGCCGGTCTGAACTGCAACCTCAATGTCTTCCCATGGCAACGTCACCGGAACGACCCCGAAACGTGACAGGAACTTACCCGCCGTCGGGAAGGTAAAGACGCGCTTGCCCTTAAGGTCGGCAAGGCTGTGGATTGGCTCAACAGTTGCAAAGTGGCAAGGATCCCACGAACCAGCCGAAAGCCACTTAACGCCTTCCACTTCGCCGTATGCTTCTTCCCAGATTTCGTTCAGGCCGTATTCTTCAAACAGGACCGGAACATCAAGGCTGTAGCGGGTGGCAAATGGGAAATAACCGCCAAAGACCGAAACATCAACTGGGGCTGCGATCGAGTCATCGTCTGACTGAACCGCATCAATGGTACCACGCTGCATGGCACGGAAAAGTTCACCGGTCGGGACCAGCTGATCGGCATAGTAAAGCTCGATTTCCATTTCACCATTGGCGACCTTGTTAAAGGCATCAATCGCCGGTTTGATCACATGCTCGCCCAGTGCCGGGCCCGCATATGTCTGCAAACGCCAAGTGATCTTTGCGTTCTGCGCCTTGACGTAAGGCGAAGCGAACGCTGTGGTACCGGCTGCAGCAGTTACAATACCGGCTTTTTTCATAAAGTCGCGTCTCGTCGTCATTGTATCATCTCCCTGATCGATGAAGTTTGTTAACGCACTTGTTGTACTGCCCTGCCCGTCAATCGGGCTCGACAGCGCCTCCTCTTCTTGAAAATCAACACCTCCCCTGAATTGCTTTTTTTAGTGGCTGGCGGGGCCAATCCGACCCCGCCAGTAGTGGGTCTTCAGGCTGTTCACCGGGCGTAGTGCCATTCTGGCAGCCACAGCGCGATTTGCGGGAACACCATCACAACGCCAAGCGCAATCGCCATAATGATCACAAACGGCGTAATCGACTTATAGATGTCCTTTAACGTCACCTCTGGCGGCGCCATGGCGCGCATCAGGAACAAATTGTACCCAAACGGAGGTGTCATATAGGCGATCTGACAGGTGATCGTATAAAGCACGCCATACCAGACCAGATCGAAACCAAGTGCGCCGACCAGCGGCACATAAAGCGGCGCGACAATCACCAGCATTGCGGTGTCATCAAGGAACATTCCCATCAGGATGAAGGAAATCTGCATCATGATCAGGATCTGCCAAGGACCAAGTCCCAGCTTATCAACAAAGAAACCCTCAATCGCCTTGACTGCGCCCAAGCCATCAAACACCGCCCCGAATGCGAGGGCCGCCAAAATGATCCACATGAACATGCAACTGATCGACAACGTCTTGCGAAGGGTTTCTTCCATGACCGAACGATTAAGGCGACGCTTGGCCAAGGCCGCAAGGGTTGCGGCAAGTGCGCCAACAGCCGAACTTTCAACAAGCGATGTAATCCCCATCAGGAACAAACCGGTCATCGAGAAGAAGATGAAAAGCGGAACAACCCCGGCCTTGAGCAAGCCGATCTTTTCCGACAACGTGATTTCCGCACGTTCTTCCTTGCTAAGTGCCGGGCCCATATCAGGCTGTATCCAGCACCGAACGGCAATATAAAGGATAAACATCCCCGCCATCATCAAACCGGGGAATACGCCCGCAAGCCAGAGTTGCCCGACAGGCTGACGCGCAATCATGCCATAGAGCACCAGAACAACGCTTGGCGGCACCAGAATACCCAGCGAACTGCCCGCCTGGATCACCCCGGTCACCATGACTTTGTCATAACCGCGCCGCAAAAGTTCCGGCAAGGCGATACTGGCGCCGATGGCCATGCCCGCAACGCTCAGGCCATTCATGGCAGAAACCGCAACCATCAAGACAATTGTCCCGATGGCAAGGCCCCCACGCACCGGCCCCATCCAGACATGGAACATCCGGTACAAATCATCCGCCAGCCCGGATTCCGACAGCATATAGCCCATGTAAACGAACAGCGGCAACGTCAGAAGCGGATACCATTTCATCAACTTCATGGCGGCACTGAACGCCATTTCTGATCCGCCGTCGCCCCACATGCCAAGGGCAAAAACAACCGCGACAAAACCAATGGCACCGAAAACCCGTTTCCCGGTCAGAAGCATCAGCATCATCGTGGAAAACATCAGAAGAGCAATCATTTCATAACTCATGAAAGGCTCTCCCCACGGGCTGCGGCCAGATCCTTAAAGAAGGTCGCAATCGCCTGAAGTAACATCATAAACACGCCAAATGTCATGATCGACTTTATCGGCGTCATGGGTGGCGACCAGGCCGAATAGCTGGTCTCGTTATACTGAAAAGCATAAGAGGTCGACGAAATGCCGCCATACAGCAAAAATGCCAGATAGAAGATCAGAAACAGGATTGTAATCGCATCAAGTCCGGCCTGTTTGCGCGGCGACAATGCGCCATACAGCAAATCCATCCGGACATGTGAGTCCAGTTGCATGGAATAGCCGCCCCCCAGCAGAAAATACGACACCATGATAAATTGTGCGGCTTCCAGCGTCCAAAGAGCCGGGAACTCCATCAGCTTGGTGACCGAGGAATAAATAAGCACGGCAAGCATTGCGAAAATCAAATACATGGCAAACCGGCCAATAATCCGATTAACGCGATCCACCCATCTGACATAGGTTTTGATAAACTCAGGCATTTAACGCCACTCCAACATCTCCCAGTTTATAGGTCGTAACGGCCCGTAACGCCCCGGTCAGACGCAAACACACCTGTTGCCGTCCACACCATGTGCGGACAGATCGAGTATCGACGTCTGCTTTGAACGGAAAGACTTCAGGCCCTGACAACCCATATTACGCCCCCTTGAATGCATGCCCCCATGACGGGACATGCCGCGTGATAACCCGCCTCCCTGAAAGACCGAACAATCACCAAGTCATTGAATTATTTTGCTGCTTTTCGCGGCATGGGTTTAACCCTTTGTAATGAACGTTACATGAATTCAATTTTCATGACAAGAACATCAGTTGTTGTAAAATTCATTACAATCATTGTATTTGTATGACAGGCAGGTTAAACCGCGCCTGACCCTACCTATACAGGGGTACTTGACCATTCTGGGTGAATGGTATGAACGGGGAAAGTTGCACTTGGACGTGACGCAGCAGGACACAAAACCAACCGTCGCCGAACAAATCACGCAAAAGGCTGATACGCTGACGGCATCGGAACGCAAGCTGGCCCATGCCCTGCTTGGCAATTATCCAATGGCCGGGCTTGAGACGGTTGCGACTTTTGCTGATCGTTGCGGCGTTTCTGCCCCGACGGTCCTGCGTTTCGCCAGTAAAATCGGCTTTGACAGCTACCCCGACATGCAGGCCAGACTACGTGGCGAACTCGAAGCACGCCTTCAGTCACCCTTGACCCGAAGCAGCCTGCCCCGGTCACGCAACCGGTCCAGCCATCCGATGGGTGAACTACTTCATGAAATCGCAGAAGCAGCAACCAACAACATTCGAACCAGCCTTGCCAATATCAATCCGGCGGAATTGCAAAGCGCGATCAAACTGATCGGTGATTGCAAAGGATCTGTTTATTTGCTGGGGGGGCGTTTCACATCAGCACTGGCGGTCTATGCCTATGAACATCTTCGCACCATGCGAAGCCATGTCCGCCGCGTGTCGGGCCAAAGTGCAAAATGGGCAGAAGATCTTCTTGATATCGGCAAGCGCGACGTTCTGGTTATCTTTGATGTCCGTCGCTATCAGTCTGATGTGATTGCCTTTGCCGAAGCCGCCTCAAAACAGGACGCAAAGATCATCCTGTTTACCGACCAGTGGCTAAGCCCCATCGCCCAGTTTGCCCGCCACGTTTTCCCGGTGCGCATCGAAACCGGCACGACATGGGACAGCTCGGCCGCCAGCATGGTCATGCTTGAAGCCCTGCTCGAAGGTGTGGGTCAACATAACCCAGACCAAGTTCGCGCACGCATCAAACATCTTGAAGCTTTGCGCCGCCCCTCCCAACCATAAGTTCGAGGCCACGCATCTCAAGAAAACCGCTGCCGCACATCAGTGTATCAGCAGTATCTAATCGCGCAACCCACGCTTGGCCGTGGCCAGAACCCGGTCGATGTAGGCATCCGATTGCCCGACATAATTGGCTGGATCACGCACCGCTGCCCAATCCACCGGCGCATCGGTCAGTTTGGGCAGTTCATCAAACAGATTGGATTGATTGGACGCCGAGCGCGCCAGGCCATCCTTGACCAATTTATCCGCCGCATCGCGCCCCACATGATCGGCCAGCGCAAATGTCGCCGCCTCGGCCAGCATCGCCCCGCGTGACAGGTCAAGATTGGCCGCCATGCGGTCCTGATTAACTTTAAGCGCGGGCACCATATCGACTGCCTGCGCAAGTGCGGTTCCCGCCGCCATAATCATTTGCGGCAAGGTCAACCATTCCAGAAGCCAGCTTGACCCGGATCGTTCGTGATCATGAAGCTGCGACTGGGCAAAGGTCCCCAACTGACCGGCATTAAACCGCGCCAACGTCACCAGCATTTCCGCCTGCACCGGATTGGATTTATGGGGCATGGTCGATGATCCCCCACCCTTGCCCGGCTGGACTTCGGCAATTTCCGACTGCGCGAGTAAAACAAGGTCCTGCCCCATCTTGCCCAGCGCGCCGGTTAACGCTGTTAACTGGCTGGCGAAATCGACCAAAACATCACGCTGCGCATGCCATGGCATGTCGCTGGTTTCAAGATCAAGTTCCTCCGCCAGATTGTTTTCAACCGCTGCGGCCTTACCCCCAAGGGATGCCAGCGTCCCCGCAGCCCCACCAAACGACAGGCGCAGCAAATCATGCGAAAGCCCCTCAATCCGCCGATCAATCCGCACCAACGGTGCTAACCAGCCCGCTGCCTTAAGTCCGAATGTCGTCGGCACGGCCTGTTGGGATCGGGTCCGCCCGATCATCACAGTGTTGCGGTGTGTCTCGGACATGACCGAAAGCGATTTGGCCAGTTTGCGAATGCGCCGCCGCATGATCGAAATGACATCGCGTAGCCGCAACACAAGCCCGGTATCAACCACATCCTGACTGGTCGCCCCGAAATGCACGTAGCGCGCATCACCGCCATCAATTTCCGCCTTAAGCGCCTTAACCAATGCCGGAACCGGCACGCCTGAACTTGCCGTACCCGCCGCCAAACTTGCCGGGTCAGGCTGAAAATCGCGGCACACCTCGGCAATTCTGGTCGCACTTGCTTCGGGGATCACGCCCGCGCGCGCTTGGGCGGCGGCCAATGCTGCCTCAAACAACAGCATCGATGCAATCTGCGCGCTGTCCTCAAACAGTTCGGCGATTTCGCGGTCGGCGAAAAGACCGCCAAGCAGGGCGGAATCAAAGGGCGAAATGGTCATCAGGCTTAATCCACCATCATCAACAGGTGTGAAATCAGGGTGCGAGTGTCGCGCCACCAACACCGTTGGTCAACACCGCAAAAAGCCAAGCCCCTGCCCGTCAACCGGCACAGGGGCTTGGCTTTAAAAATCAGTCAAGATTAAACCGCCTCAAGCGCAATCGCGATGCCCTGACCAACGCCAATGCACATGGTCGCCAGCGCATATTTACCCCCGGTGCGTTTAAGCTGAAGGGCTGCCGTCCCTGCAATACGTGCACCCGACATACCCAACGGATGACCAAGCGCAATCGCCCCGCCATTGGGGTTCACCCGCGCATCATCATCGGCAATGCCAAGATCACGAAGGGTCGCCAAACCTTGCGATGCAAAGGCTTCGTTCAACTCAATCACATCAAGCTGATCGGTGGTCCAGCCCAAACGCGTCAAAAGCTTTTTGCTGGCCAGTGCCGGGCCAAAGCCCATGATGCGCGGCGCAACACCCGCCGTCGCACCGCCAACAACCTTGGCAATCGGCGTCAGGCCGTATTTCTTGACCGCTGCTTCAGACGCGATGATCAAAGCCGCCGCGCCATCATTGACACCCGATGCATTGCCCGCCGTCACCGATCCGCCTTCGCGGAACGGGGTCGGCAATTTAGACAGCTTTTCCGCCGTGGTACCCGGACGCGGATGTTCATCCTTATCGACAATAACCGGATCGGCCTTGCGTTGTGGAATGGTCACCGGGGTAATTTCTTCGCCCAGAATACCGTTTTCCTGTGCCGCAACGGCTTTGTCCTGTGATCGGGCGGCAAATGCGTCCTGATCTTCGCGCGAAACTTTGAAATCCTCGGCGACGTTTTCACCGGTTTCGGGCATGGATTCCACGCCGTACTGTTTCTTCATCACCGGGTTCACAAACCGCCAGCCAATCGTCGTGTCATAGATTTCCGCATTGCGCGAAAAGGCCGAGGATGCCTTGGGCATCACAAACGGTGCACGTGACATGCTTTCAACACCACCCGCAATCATCAAATCGGCTTCACCGGCCTTGATCGCACGCGCGGCAATAATGATCGCATCCATGCCCGACCCGCACAGGCGGTTGACCGTGGTGCCGGTCACTGTTTCAGGCAAACCGGCCAAAAGTGCGGACATGCGTGCAACGTTACGGTTGTCTTCACCGGCCTGATTGGCACAGCCAAAAATGATGTCTTCCACCGCGCCAAAATCGACACCGGGATTGCGGTCCATCAACGCCTTAAGCGGAATAGCGCCCAAATCATCGGCGCGCACCTGAGACAGGCTGCCACCAAAGCGGCCAATCGGGGTGCGGATGTAATCGCAAATATATGCGTCAGCCATGTTCTTGATCCTTGCTGGCAGTCTTACTGCTGGCCTTCATGGGCCTTGGCGGTACGGGCATGCAGTTCACGCAGAACTTTAAGCTCGTTTTCATTCGGGATCGGAGTTTGCGCAACTTCGTCTGCAAATTCAACGTCCCAGCCGGTATTTTCGATGATATCTTCGCGCGTCACACCGGGATGGATCGACGTCACGATGAACTGTTTGCCCACCGGATGCGGTTCCATGATGCAAAGATCGGTAATCAAACGCGACGGTCCCTTGGTATCCACACCATAGGACGCGCGATCATCCCCGCCCGTGCCATGCCCCAGCGACGTCACAAAATCGATCTTTTGCACAAAACCGCGTTTGCTTTGCTTCATCACCAAAAACACTTCGCCGCAGCTTGTCGCAATCTCCGGCGCACCACCACCGCCCGGAAGGCGGACTTTGGGATCGTCGTAATCGCCAATCACAGTGGTGTTGATGTTGCCAAATTTATCAAGCTGTGCCGCACCAAGGAAGCCGACCGAAATCTTGCCACCCTGAAGCCAATAACGGAACATTTCCGGCACGGCCACGGTGTTCATCGCCGTTTCACACAGCTCACCATCACCGATGGATAACGGCAAAACATCTGGCTTGGTGCCAATCGTGCCACTTTCATAAATCAGCGTCAGTTGCGGCGCATGGGTCAACCGCGCCAGATTACAGGCCGCAGACGGCATGCCAATACCAACAAAGCACACATCGTCGTTTTTAAGCGCACGTGCGGCGGATACCGTCATCATTTCAGTCGGGGTATAGTCAACCATGATCTTTTCTCCGCTTACGCTTTGTTGGCGCGACACTTGGCCGCGAAATCTTCGGGCCCGCCATTCATCACATGTTCTTCGATCCAGGCTTTAAACGCCTCGCGGTCGCGCGCAATCGGGTCCCACGCCTTATAAAACGCATTGTCGCGCTTGTAATATCCTTGGGCATAGGACGGATGTGCGCCACCCGGCACCTCGACAATCGCGGTCACGGCCCAATTCGGCAACATCACAGCATTTGGCGAAATATCACCAAAATCATCAACGATCTCTTCGACCGTAATGATCGATTTCTTGGCGGCCAGAACAGCTTCTTTTTGCACGCCGACAATGCCTTCAAACAGGACATCGCCCTTTTTGTTGGCTTTCTGGGCATGCACAACCGTCGCGTCCGGGCGGATTGACGGCACCGCGGCCAAACTTTCGCCAGTGAACGGGCATTCGATGAACTTGATATTCTTGTTCACACGCGGCAATTCCGCACCACGGTATCCTTTAAATACCGCACACGGCAGGCCCGCCGCCCCGGCGTCATAGGCATTTGCCATCGCCGCGTGACTGTGTTCTTCGATTTCAAGTTTATGCGGCCAGTGTTCCTGAACCGCTTCGCGCAGACGATGCAACGATCCAACCCCGGGATTACCACCCCATGAAAACACCAGTTTCTTGGCACAACCCGCCCCGATCAACTGATCGTAAATCACATCTGGCGTCATCCGGATCAGGGTCAAATCCTTGATCCCCTGACGGATCACTTCATGCCCGGCGGCATGCGGGATCAGATGGGTGAACCCTTCCATCGCGATGGTGTCGCCATCCTTAATGCAGGATGCGACGGCTTGTTTAAGCGTCATGAAACGTGCAACCACGGCAAAAACTCCTGTGGTATCAAACCAACAAAACAGAACAAACGCGGGGCCAGAGCCCTGATAACGTTAGGAATAAGGGTCGATGGCTGTGACAGCTGGCTTTCCCCAAAGCAGCACCCACAGCCATCGCGCCAGATCGACTTACACGTCGAAGAACACGGTTTCCGCATTCCCCTGCATGTGGATATCGATCCGGTATTCAATTCCGGTCGACGTTTCGACACGCTTGGCAATCAAGGTGTCGCGACGATCGGCGGGTACTGATTGCAGGACATCGTCCTTGGCATTCAACGCGGCCTCATCATCGAAATAAAACCGGGTAAAGGCGTGAACAAGCATGCCGCGCATAAAGACAATCACATTGACAAGCGGTGCCTTGGCATCTTCGACCACACCGGGTTTGATCGTCTCAAACCAGAACCGGTTATCGGCATCCGTGCCCGTCCCGCAACGGCCAAGGCCGCGGAAACCACTATCGGCAACATCAACCGGATTTTCGCTGTAAACACCATTGGCATCGGCCTGCCAGATTTCGATCATCGCATCATTTACGCGATTACCTTCGCCGTCAAAAACGGTGCCGGTAATGCGGATGTGCTCGCCATCGGCATCCGGGCCGGCAACGGTCGGATTGACGATATCGCTAAAGTCGTATCCATACTGTCCAGCGGTCAGGCCATAGGCGAAATACGGGCCAACCGTCTGTGAGGGGGTTTCACCATATGCCATGACTTAATTCTCCATCGGGGTGCCGTTGCGTCCGCGAAGGACAATGTCAAACTGATAACCAAGGGCAAAGCCCTCCTCGGTCTTCTCAATCGAGAATTTGGCAATCAGACGTTCGCGCGCCGCCGCATCCTTGGTTTCAAGGAAGATCGGATCAAGATCAAGCAACGGATCGCCCGGAAAATACATCTGGGTGACAAGACGGGTGGCAAACCCCGGACCAAACACCGACAGATGGATATGGTTTGGACGCCACGCGTTGAAATGGTTGCCCCACGGATAGGCGCCGGGCTTAATCGTATAGAACATGTAATTGCCGTTGGCATCGGTGATGCACCGGCCCGATCCCCGGAAGTTCGGATCAAGCGGTGCGTCATGCTGGTCAACTTTATGCACATAACGCCCGGCCGCATTGGCCTGCCAGATTTCAACAACAATATCGGGCTGCGGGCGGCCATCGGTATCAAGCACACGCCCATGCACCACAATGCGCTCGCCAAGCGGCTCACCATTGGTGATGCCGTTTTTGGTCAGATCGAAATCAAATTCACGCACCGATGCCGGGGCAAAGCGCGGGCCTGTCCCCTCGGTCAATCCTGATTTGATCGCAAGCGGCGGACGCGACGGGCCACGCAACAAGGTGGACTTGTAACCCGGCGCAATAAGCGGGGCGTGGGATCCCCAATCACGCGGTTTGAAAACGGACATGTGACTACTCTCCCTTGGGCGCCGCGTCGATCTCGGCATAGGTTTGTTTGGCAATGCGGAAAGCCGTATTGGCGGCGGGAACACCGGCATAGACCGCAACATGCATCAGGGTTTCACGGATATCATCGCGCGTCGCTCCGGTATTGAGTGTCGCGCGAATGTGCATGGCAAGTTCTTCTTCATGACCAAGCCCCGCCAGAAGAGCGATGGTCACAATCGAACGTTCACGCTTGGTAAATTTGTCACTCGTCCAGACACCGTTCCAGACATTTTCAGTGATATAGCGCTGAAAACCTTCGTCAATTTCGGTGATGTTTTTCGATGCACGATCCACATGCGCATCGCCCAAAACAGAACGGCGGGTTTTCATGCCAACGTCATACCGGCTCTCAGACAAGGTTATTCTCCTTGGTAAATCGGTCGATCAACCGGGTAAGCTGTTCCGGGGTTTCGATGCACGGCAAATGCCCGACCCCGTCGATCAGTTCAAATGTCGCATTCGGGATCATGTCCGCCATTGCGCGCACCACATCGGGCGGCGTTGCAAGGTCAACTGATCCACAGATGCATAAGGTCGGCACAGAAATTTTGCCCGCCGCATCGCGCAAGTCCCCGTCGCGAAGTGCGACACAGGTACCGATATAGCCATCTGCGGTCGTGCGGACCAGCATGTCGCGATACATCGCGGTTTCAAGCGGACGGTTGGCACGAAAATCAGGCGACAACCAGCGTTCCATAATCGCATCACCCAGAACCTCGATCCCGTCGGCCTTGATCGCCTCAATCCGGCTGTTCCAGCCGTCATAATCGCCAAGTTTCGATGCGGTATCACACAGGATCAGGCCACGAATACGCTCTGGCTGCTCGGCGATAACTTTCTGGGCAATCAAACCACCCACCGACAGACCGCAAATGATCACCTGATCAAGACCAAGATGATCCAGCAACCCGATCAGGTCATTGGCATGCAACGCCACGTCATATGGCGCATCACCAATCCCTGAAAGCCCGTGACCGCGTTTGTCATAGGTGACAATGTTAAACCGGTCCGAAAGCCCGGCAACAACATCGTCCCAGATCCGCAAATCGGTACCGAGAGAATTCGAAAAAACCAGCACCGGGCCGTCTTTTGGGCCGGTCTGGGCATAATGGATATGTGTCCCGTTGATCGGGGCGACGTGTAAACTCATGTCGTTTCCACCCTGACTATTTCGCCCTACATTCTCAGACGGTTTTGGTTATGTAAAATGAGGATTTGCGTATTTTGCATAACTATATAAGTATACAAGTACCATAAATAAGACGATCCCAATAACGATCCGCCTCACGGTAGCAGGGTAGCATGCTGGACCAACGTATTAAGTTTCGCCACCTGACGTGTTTTCTCGAAGTTGCCCGCCAACGCAGCGTTGGCAAAGCCGCCGATACATTGTCAATCACCCAGCCCGCCGTCTCAAAAACCATCCGCGAACTTGAAGAACATCTTGATGCGCGGCTGTTCGACCGATCAAAACGCGGTGTCACCCTGACCGATTTTGGCAAGGTGTTCCTGCGCTATGCCGGGGCCAGTGTCACGGCCTTGCGCCAAGGTGTCGACAGCATCAGTCAGGTCCGCATGCAAGGTGGATTGTCGATTAATCTTGGCGTTTTGCCAACGGTTGCGGCAAGTGTGATGCCCGCCGCCATTCGCCGGTTCAAGGCGCTTAGCCCTGACACCACCGTAAAGGTTGTCGCCGGGCCAAACGTCATGTTGATGGGGCAATTACGCGTTGGTGAGCTTGATCTGGTGGTCGGACGGCTGGCCGAACCTGATCAGATGTCGGGATTGTCGTTCATCCATCTCTATTCCGAACATATTTCGCTGGTCGCCCGCCCCGGCCATCCATTATTGGCCGATAAAAACCCCGACATCACCCGCATTCGCGAATTTACGGTTCTGGTCCCGCCCAAACACGCGATCATTCATTCGACGGTTGATAAAATGCTGATTGCCCATGGGATCGGTGCCCTACCGGACCGGATCGAAACTGTTTCGACATCTTTTGGTCGGGCCTTTACCCGTGAAACCGATGCGATTTGGATCATATCAAACGGGGCTGTGGCATCCGATATCGCCGAGGGTAACTTGGTTGAACTGCCGATTGATACCAGCGACACCTTTGGTCCGGTGGGCTTGACCACCCGAATTGATAGCCCGGTATCGCCCCCCGTCGAAATGTTGATCAATGCCGTACGTGAAGAAGCATCCGCCCATCACACAACACTTTCGAGCAGGAAGTCATAATCGTTTGGTTATGCATATGTGCTTACATATCATTATACATAACCATCTCGTGCCCATTAGATTGGTTCAAAATCGGCATGGCAGAACTGCGTCAACCGCAGGCCACGCCTAAAAACAGTCCTAAAAACAAGAATAAAATATCTTGGAAAACTTCGTACTTTAAGGGTGCGCATCGTGGCTGAAACGTTTGCCAGTGTTATGAACGCGGCAAAACGTTCAAAGGAGGAAGAATGAAACACATCACCAAATTGCTGGCTGGTGCTGCTGTCGCGACCATGGTGTCGTTCGGCGCACACGCACAGGAAGTTACCCTGACCGTTCACCATTTCCTGGGTCCGAAAGCACCGGCCCAGTCGAAAATGATCGAGCCATGGGCAAAGAAAATCGAAGAAGAATCAAACGGCCGTATCAAGTTTGAAATCTTCCCGTCCATGTCTTTGGGCGGCAACCCGCCGGAACTGTATCGTCAGGTCCGTGATGGTGTTGCTGATATCGTCTGGACCCTGCCGGGTTATACCCCGGGTGTGTTCCCGCGTTTGGAAGTCTTTGAACTTCCGGGCGTTCACCTTGGTGATGCACGCGCAACCAACCTTGCGATGTGGGACCTCAAAGACGAATACGCCGAAGACCTGAAAGACGTTCATACCCTTGCGGTTCACGTTCATGCCGGTCAGGCCATCCATCTGACCGAAAAAGACGTCCGCACGGTTGAAGACGTCAAAGGCCTGAAACTGCGCACCCCGACCCGTACCGGGTCATGGATGATCGAAGCATGGGGCGCTGAACCCGTTGGCATGCCGGTCCCGGCTCTGCCGCAGGCAATGTCACTTGGCGTTGTTGATGGCGGTCTGGTGCCGTTCGAAGTGGTGCCGCCACTTAAACTGGCTGAACTGGTTTCCTATTCCGTCGAAGGCGAAGGTGTAAATTCACGCTTTGGCACCTCGACCTTCCTGTTCGCGATGAACAAGGACCGTTACGACAGCCTGCCTGATGATCTCAAGGAAATCCTTGATCGCAATTCCGGTCGTGAGTTTGCCGGTCATATCGGCGATGTCTTTAACGACGTCGAAGAAGTCGGCAAAAAAATGATCAACGATGGCAAAGGTCAGGTCGTTCAGCTGACGGCAGAACAAAAAGCAACCTTTGATGCCCCGGCCGCAACCGTTGTGGATCGCTGGATCGAAGAAGCAAGCTCGAATGGTATCGACGGTGCAAAACTGGTCGAAGACGCCAAAGCAGCCGTTCTGTCCCATACCAAGTAACCTTTTCAAGGTACTGGAAAATCTTGTGGGGTCACGTATCATGCGATGCGTGACCCTGTTTTTCCCGCGAGATTGTTAAGGTCCGGACCCTAATCATATGAAAAACGTGCTAAATAAGGCCGCCGCCTGGTTTGCCGTTGCCGGCGGGTTTCTTGCCCTGCTGATTGCTGTGGTGACGATGGTCAATGTGACCGCGTTTGGCCTCGACAAACTGGCCCGACTGTTTGACGCCAATGTCCCCGCGATCATCGGCTACGAAGATTTCGTCAGCATGATCGTCAGTTCGGCAGCATTGATGTTCTTTCCCTACTGCCAGTCGCGCCACGGCCATGTCGCTGTTGACGTGTTCATTAAAATGTTTCCGACGTGGTTTGCCCGTGTTGTCGACACGGCATCGGGCATCTGCATGACGCTGCTGGCACTGTTCCTTGGCTATATGATGGTGCATGGACTGATCGAAGTGCGCAGCGACAATACGCTTTCGGCAATTCTGGGGTGGCAGATCTGGCCGTTTTATGTGCCGGGCATCGCATCGATGTTCCTGTGGGCGCTGATTGCCGGAAATCAGGTTTTCGAAAGAGAGTCCAATGTCTGAACGCGAATTAATCGGCCTTGGTGGCCTTGGGCTGCTGTTCTTCATTCTCGCACTGCGCGTTCCGGTTGGCCTTGCAATGGTGGGTGTCGGGATTGGCGGCAACTATGTGCTCAGCCTGTTCTTCCCGTTCCTGCGGTTTGATCCGTATCTGCAGCAATTCAAATCCCTGTTTTACGGGATTGTGTCGAACTATGAACTGTCCGTCGTGCCGCTGTTTGTCTTGATGGGCTATCTTGCCAGTCAGGCCAACCTGTCACGCGATTTGTTTCAGGGGGTCAATGCCATCCTTGGCCGGTTCCGGGGGGGCGTTGCCATGGCCGCCATTGGTGCCTGCGCCGGGTTTGGCGCGGTCTGCGGATCATCGCTTGCCACCGCATCGACCATGGGCAAAGTCGCCCTGCCTGAACTCGACCGGCTGAAATATTCGCCGCGTCTGGCAACCGGTACGCTGGCGGCGGGCGGCACACTTGGCATCCTGATCCCGCCATCGGTCGCCCTTGTGATCTATGCGGTCACCGTCGAAGCATCAATCATTCAGATGTTTCAAGCCGCGATCATTCCGGGCCTCATCGCGGTTCTGTTCTTTATGGCGGTGATTGCCATTCAGGTGCGCATCAACCCGTCACTGGCCCCGATACCCGCCCCGATGCCCCCGGCCGAACGCAAAGAAGCCCTGCTGCGCCTGATCCCTGTCATGGTGATCTTTGGCGCGATCATTCTGGGTCTGGGTGCCGGTCTGTTCACCCCGACCCCGGCTGCCGGTGTTGGCGTGTTCGCCATTCTGGTATATGGCGCCTACATGCGTTGGCGTGGTAAGGGCGGCCTGTCGATGAAGGGGCTGGTTCAGTCGCTTAAGGACACGGCGGTAACGTCTTCGATGATTTTCTTCATCCTTCTGGGTGCCGAAATCCTTAAAGGCTTCTTTAGCCGTGCCAACCTTCCGGCCTATATGGCCGAAGCTGCGGCCACCAGCGGCCTTGATCCGTGGCTGATCATGGTTCTGATGCTCCTCGCCCTGATCGTTCTGGGCTGCTTCATGGAAAGCCTGTCGATGATCGTCGTGGTGATCCCGTTCTTCTGGCCGGCCCTTGTTGACATCAATGGTGGCGATTGGGCAACGGCGGCAACGGCGGCCTATGGCATGGGGGCCGAGGACCTTAAAATCTGGTTTGGTATTCTCGCTCTGATTGTCGTCGAATTGGGGCTGATAACACCACCCGTCGGGCTTAACGTGTTTATCATTAACGCGCTGGCCAAGGGTGTCCCGATGAGCCAGACCTTCCGGGGTGTGATGCCGTTCTTTGGCGCAGAGATTATCCGTATTTTTCTGATCATCTTCGTCCCGGCACTCACCTTGTTTGTGCCCTCGTTCCTCGGTGGATAGCCAGTTACCAATAAGAACACCAAAGCCCGCCATTTCCGATGGCGGGCTTTTCTTTTGATCACACCGAAAACAGGGTAAACTCGGTCATCCGTTTCCGTGCCCCATCATAAGAAAACCCATGCGCAACAGCATCCCGATCTATAAACTCTATGGCGAACGTGATGCCAATGCCCGAACGGCTGGCGGGTTGGATGCCACGCGCGATCCAGGCAACAGCACCGCCGAACCACAACCGATCACCGAACCGGAATTCTTTCACCTTGAAAGCATTCCCGAACGATCGCGCCTGCATGACTGGCACATCAAACCGCACCGCCATACCAACCTGTTTCAGTTGCTCTACATCACCCACGGGCAGGCAAATATCAGTTTTGACGACCAGCAATTTCCCATGCATGTCGGGCAATTGATCACTGTCCCGCCGGGCACTGTCCATGGCTTTAAATTCAGTGATGATATTGATGGCTGGGTGATTTCACTGACCGATTACCATCTCGGTCAAATCCTCGCTCCCGCGCCAAAACTGCTGGCCCGGCTTGATCAGGCGGTCTGTGTCGATACCAGAACCCCGTCCGATCAACAGGCCCCGATGGATTTTCTGATCAAACAGCTGGTCTTGGAATATTACAGCCACAAAACCGGACGGCTGTTTGCGCTGCGTCATATTCTGGGTCTGTTGCTGCTTGATATCGGGCGCAACATCCCAAGCAGCGATGCCGCCCGCCTATCGCGTCAGGAACAGAAAACCGGCAAATTCCGCAAATTCCAGTCGCTGGTCGAAAGTTTTTACAAACAGCACAAACCACTTGAATTCTATGCGCGTGAAATCGGCATCACCACCACCCAGCTCAACCGCATTGCCAAGGACATATATGGTATGACCGCAAGCGAGGTTGTGCAAAACCGCCTGATGCTGGAAGCCAAGCGCACCCTTATTTATACCGACATCGCCATTCAGCAGATCGCCGGTGAACTGGGCTTTCGCGATGCCGGATATTTTTCACGCTTTTTCGCCAAACACGCCGACATGCCACCGGCAGAGTTCCGGCGTGATCACCGCTAAGGTCTGCGCTGTGCTGCGCCCGGAATGACGCATTCCCGCATTCCGGGCTATCGCAAGATGGCGCTATAACCAGCCACCCGTGCCGCTCAGATGTTCGGGAAGATCGCTTAACGGCAGTTTGGTCAAATCCTTGGTGATTTCACCATCAAGCGCCTGTTCAACCGGTTTTGACATTTTCTGACGGACTGTGCCCATGATTTTGGGTGGTGCCACCACGATCAGATTGTCAAACTTTCCGTCATTACGCTTTGCCGTCAAATACGACATCACGTCATCAACAAACTCGACCTGGGCATGTTCATGGGGATCGGTACTTGGCGGCATAGCGTGGCGTTGCTGATTCCCGCCGGGGCTGGCAAAGCCGCGACCGGGCTTGTCACTGGCAATGTCCGAACTTGAACGATTATCCGCAATCATTTCATGAACGGTTTCCAAATGACGGCCTTCGGCATCGTTATGCACGGAAATCACATGTGCGCGGCCACCATCGGCGACAAGGATCCACTGGTTCTTATGGGGCATTTCAAACCTGCCATTTGTTGTTGCAGATACCCCGCCAACGCGCGCAAGCCCGATGATGTTCCATATCGCGTGGCCCAAGATGCAAAAAGGGCCGGTCAAACGACCAGCCCTTTTTATCTCACTTCTGCTATTGCCGTTACCGCCAGCCCAGCAACCAGCGATCAAGCCGCCCCAGCAACCACGAAACGCACAAGCCCATCAAGGACAACACCACCACACCGGCAATCAATTGATCGGTCTGATACAGGTTCCCGGCCGCCAGAATAAGCGCCCCGATCCCGTATTGCGCGCCAATCATCTCGGCCGCAATCAGCAGGATAATCGCAATCGACGATGAAATGCGAAAACCTGACAAAATGGTGGGCAATGCACCGGGCAATATGATCTTGCGCACCACCGAGGTCATCGGCAAATCAAAGCTTTGCCCCATGCGGATCAGGTTGCGCTGCACGTTATCCACCCCGCCAAACGTATTGATCACGGTCGGGAAAAACACGCCAAAGGCAATGGTGGCAAATTTCGATGGCTCGCCAATGCCAAACCAGATGATGAACAACGGCAACAATGCAATTTTCGGGATCGGAAACAGGGCCGACACCAACGCCACACCGGGCGATCTGGCCCATGTAAACATGCCAACCAGAAAACCGACGACCAATCCGGCCACCGTCCCCATGATCCAGCCACCAACAAGGCGCTGCAACGATGCGCCAAGGTGCAGCCAAAGGTCCCCCGACACAATCAACTGCCAAAGTGCCTTGGCCACCGCCACCGGGCTTGGCATCGCAAGTTCGGAAATAAACCCGGTGCTTGATCCCAATTGCCAAAGCGCAATCACCACCACAAAGCTGGCCCATGCCGCCACCGGATTGGATTTCGGGTTAAACCCCGTCGCCCGGAACCGCACCAGTGATGCCGGTGCGCCCTGCTCAACATCACGCGACATGTTCAAGCTCCTTATCGGCCGCAATCGCTTCATCGCGGATCAACGCCCAAAGCGCCTGCTCATGCGCGATTAATTCGGGCATGCCCTCAACCCGATCCTTGATCGGAACATCAATGCTATGGATTTCCTTGATCGTGCCCGGACGTCGGCGCAGGGCCACCACCTTATGGGCCAGCCGCACCGCTTCATTCAGGTTATGGGTCACATAAACCGCCGTCATGCCGGTGCGCGCAAACATGTCGGAAAACTCATCGAGCAACAAAATCCGCGTCTGCGCATCAAGGGCCGATAACGGCTCATCCATCAACAGGACCGCCGGGCGCACCGAAAGGGCCCGCGCAATCCCCACCCGCTGCTTCATGCCACCCGAAAGCTGTTTGGGGTAGGCATCGGCAAAGTCCGAAAGATTGGTTTGCGCCAAAACTTCCGCAATGCGCTCATCACGTTCGGATTTGGACAATGCATGGTCTTCCAGCACCAGACTAATATTGCCCGCAACCGTGCGCCACGGCAAAAGCGCAAAGTCCTGAAAAACATAGGTCAGCGGGTTTAAGCACCCCTCGGGTTTTGCCTGATCACACATCAGGACCTCCCCGCCGGTCGGTTTCAACAACCCGCCAATGATCGACAAAAGTGTGGATTTACCACAGCCAGACGGCCCGATCAGGGCCACGACCTCGCCCGGTTCAATGCCAAAATCAATGTCGCGCAATGCTTCGACCTGATCATAGCTATGACTGACATTTTTGATATGAAGGCGCATGGCGCTCTCTTTTAAGGGAATAAACAAATGCAAACCGGGCCGAAGGCATGGTGCTTCGGCCCGGCATCATGTCACGTCGCCTTACTGACCAAGCGGGGCAATAAAGCTCGTATCGATGAATTCATCCGGGTTGGCATCTTCGGAAACGTAGCCACGCTCCTGATACCATTTGACCTGTGCCTTGACGTCCTCGACATCAAGTTTGCCTTCCTCGGTAATGAACATCGCGCCATTGCGGATTTTCGGATAGGCCTTCTCGGCCGGATCGTCGCTATAGACATACTTGTGCACGATCTCAAGAATCTCGTCGGTCGTGTCACTTTTCACAAGCTTGCCATCGCCGTCCGTTGCCAAAAGCCCCGCCCGGTAATCGGCCACGCCTTTTTGATAGGCGCGCACGAATTTCTCGACCACATCGCGACGCTCTTCAACATTGCTGGCCGATGTAAACAGACCACCAACCTGATAAGGCACATAATCCTTGACCCAGCCAATGATGTGCGCCGCCCCGGCATTGGCCAGCGGCTTTGCAATGTGCGGCACAATGATCATGCTATCGACCTGCCCGCTTTTAAGCGCACCAATCATGTTGGGCACGGACTGAAGCGGCTTAAGCTCCATGCTCTCAAGGTCCACACCGGCCTTCTCAGCCACATTGCCAATCATGTAATGGAATGACGACCCAACTTGTGACAGCGCAAAGCTATGCCCGCCCAGCTTATCAACCGACGTCAAACCGGCCTCAAACGCCTTGTTCGACGCCAAAATCGCCGATCCGTCATAGCCGGCATCTTCATGAAGCTGCGCACCAATCACCTTAAGCGCGCCCTTGCCCGCAAGGTTAAAGAACCCGCCCGTGAATGCGGTCACGCCAAAATCAGCATCCCCCGATGCAATCGCCACCGCGACCGGCTGTGCCGACCGGAAAAACGTGATTTCCGCATCAAGCCCCTCGTCGGCGAAATAGCCCTTTTCCTTGGCGATAAACAAAGGCGAGCTTGAAACGAATGTCAGCGCGGCAATATTGATTTTCTCAGCCGCACTTGCCGCCCCGGCCCCCAACACAGTCGCACCAAGAGCAACCGCCAGCACCGAACGACGGGCGGCTGTTGCGGCACCCCGCCATAAATCATGTGAACGCATGTTTCCTCCTCAAAACCATTTTTTGTTCATTTATGTGTTCGCAATTTTGGTAGCCGATTAAGCGCCAAATTGCCAATGTTTAGCGTCTATTGTACGAAAATTGGCGGGTTTTGCCCCAAACAGGCAATCAGCATGAAACGATATTTCACCCGACAGTGGAACGCCCGGCACGAGATCAATACAAACGTCATTCCCGCGAAGGCGGGAATCTCGCCCCACAAGCTCCAACCCAACCAAACATCCCCACACAAATTGCCACCCCACCCGAAACAGGCTAAAACCAGCACACCACCTTCACCCGCACACAAGGCCAATCATGCCAGAACAATCCCCGACATCCGCCCCCGCCCCCGCCCCCAACGGCAAAACCGCCATGATCATCGGTGCCGGTCCCGCCGGGCTGATGGCCGCCGAACGGTTGGCGGGCGAAGGATATGGGGTAACTCTGTATGAAGGCATGCCAAGTGCCGGGCGCAAATTCCTGATGGCCGGGAAATCGGGCCTGAACATCACCCACAGCGAAGACCTCGAAACCTTCCTGACCCGCTATGGCGCATCCCGCGAACGCCTCGAACCACACCTTAGAAAATTCGGCCCCGCTCAAATCCGCGACTGGTGTACGGGGCTTGGGATTGAAACCTTTGTCGGGTCTTCGGGCCGGGTGTTCCCGACCGCGATGAAGGCAAGCCCGCTTTTGCGTGCGTGGCTCAAACGTCTGGACGGCTTGGGCTGCAAAATCCACTATCGCCACTATTGGACCGGCTGGAATGACGCCGATCAGGCGGTTTTTAAAACCCCAGATGGCGAGATCACGGCACAGGCCGACATCACCATTCTGGCCTTGGGCGGCGGAAGCTGGAAACGACTGGGATCAGACGGCAAATGGATGGATATCCTGCAAAATACCGGGATCAAATGCACCCCGTTCAAACCGGCCAATTGCGGCTTTGACGTCAACTGGACCGATCATTTGATCGAAAAATGCGCCGGACAACCGGTCAAACCGGTGTCACTCACCTGCGGCAGCCACACCGTGCGCGGCGAATTCGTCATTGCCAAAACCGGCGTCGAAGGCAGCGCGGTCTATGCCATCTCGGCCACACTCCGCGATCAATGGCTTGAAACCGGCACCGCCACCGTAACGCTGGACCTCTGCCCCGATCGCACGCTTGAAGACGTCACCACCCGCCTCACCAAACCCCGCAGCAAAAATTCACTCGGCAACCACCTGCGCAAAACACTGGGCTTAGATGCCACCAAAACCGCCCTGATTTTCGAAGTTACCCCGCGCGAAACCCTGAACGACCTAACCAAATTCGCCACCGCGATCAAGGCGCTGCCCATAAAAATCACCAAACCCCGCCCGATTGATGAAGCGATCAGCACCGCAGGCGGTGTGGCATGGGAAGAACTCGACGAGACTTTCCAACTCAAAAACCGCCCCGGCACCTATTGCTTGGGCGAAATGGTAGATTGGGAAGCGCCGACGGGGGGGTATTTGTTGAGTGGGTGTCTTGGCTATAGAAACTCCTATTGAGAGAAGTATCATTATCGAGTTTTCAGCCTACTTCATTACAACCAAAACCACTTTGGACGACAAGAAAATACAGGTATGCTCCTAATAGGAAACAAAACGTAGATAGTTTTCTCTCAAAGGGGGCATTGATAGTGTTTTTTGATTACTGGCATTTCGGTGGGTTCGTAAACAAGGTCGCACCTACGAACATGAAATACGAGATTCAAACGTATGACCTCACAAGTCGAAAAATTGACATCCAAACAAAGAAAAAACACTTAAAACCAATCAAAAAACACAAGATAACACCATTCATTTTTTCGAAATGGGGATTATTTCATGGAGTGACAAAAGCTCAGTTATCACGAGGACTTACAACAACCATATTCTTACAAATACTACTAGGAAACGTGTTTAAGTTTAACACAATAATTTCCTCCAAAAGCTCAAAAATACGTCTAATACGTGGCGGCTCAAAATTATACAAAGATTTTTCATCTTCAACATCAGCAGGTGAAATTTCACAGGGTTTATCAATTCTATACTTTGAAAGTAAAGGATATCCATTTTGCAGTCATTTTGATGATTTCAGGAGAGACCACAAAGTAGCCAAGAATGGTGAATCTCCTGACTTTGTTTTCGAGAAGACGCCGAAAGATCGCATTTTGGTAGAAGCTAAAGGCTCGTTCGTTGCGCCGGAGACCGCATCGAATTTGAAGGCACCACTAGCTAAAGCGCTTTCCCAGTTAAAATCATGGGGAGTAAAATTTTCACCGCCGCTTAAAAAGTCTTATGCCTTCGCCGTTCTATTGCGGGAACTTGAAGACCCCTTCAATGAGGAATCGCTGTTAGCTGTCGTTGACCCCGAAGAAACAGAGGCCCCAAACGCCGCCAACGTGCCACCTTCCTATGTTCGACGAGTAAACTACTCTAATTGGTTACAGCTCATGGGTTACAACGAGCTCGCAACCATCATTTTATCTGACGGTGAGCATAGCAGAGCGGAGCACACCTTTTTTGCAATTAGCATAGCCGGTGAACGATACGCGATAATACCGCTGATCCCTGTTCAAAGCGAAAACACATTCGACGTTCGTCGCCAAGAAGCTACACCAGTTGATATCCGATACAAAATATTCCCCAAACTTGACAGGTTCATTTTCGTTGGCATGCGACTCTCAGTACTAAAGGAGCTGTCTCATTTGTCCACCAGAGGCAACTTAAACAACATTACGTCTCTTGAAACACTCGATCAATTCAGAGACATTGAAAATGACGATTTGATTAACGGAAGCATTTTCACTGACGGAAGCGTAATTGGGGAAGCTGACATCCACACTCTGGATACGGTGAATTCTGTTAGACTAAAGTTTTGAATTACTTCTGACTGATGGAGGCAAAACCATGGTCGACGCCCGTGATGGCACTGCCAATCGTCATGATATTTCCGATAGCGCATCTGAACTGACCCGCATGACGGATGCCGATCCGCAACGTCTGGCGGCCTATTACGATAAATGGGCCGAAAGCTATGACGCTGATTTGCCCAAGATGGGCTATGACGCACCAATGCGCGCGGCTGCCATCATGGTCGCACAGGATATCGCGTTTGATGCGCCGATTTTGGATGCCGGATGTGGCACCGGCCTGACCGGGCAGGAACTCGCACGTGCCGGATATACCGACCTCACCGGGATTGATTTATCACTAGAATCACTGCAAGCCGCCGAGGCCAAGGGCGTCTATCGCCACCTTAAAAAGCGCGATATGAACAAGCCGCTGGCCTTTGGCGACAATGGTTTTGCCGCCGTGCAATGCATCGGAACGCTGACCTATGTGCGTGAAAAACGCAAACTGATGGCCGAGTTTTGCCGCGTGGTCAAACGCGGCGGCATCGTCAGTTTCACCCACCGCGCAGATCTGTATGACGATGCCTTTGTTAAGGTGCTGACCGCCACCACGCGCGCGGGACTCTGGGAACAAATATCGCATTCTGACCCGATGCCCTATCTGCCGAACCATAAGGATTTCGGGGATAAGACGCATGTTTTCTATGATGTCTACCGCGTCAAATAACCCTGCGATTTCAATCCACTGCCCGACATTTCCCACCCACAACCTGAAACACCCCACACCATAAATGCGATCCATTCGCACTTTTATGGTTGACAATATCAACCATTTTTAGGTAGTTGATGTTGTCAACCAGTTGTGGCGGTATGTTTTATCCCCCAGTGTCCAAGCGCCCCACGTTTGCGGCCCTGCCCCAAAACCGCCCCACATCACAGACCATGCATCTATTTGTACCATTTGCACCATTTGCACCCCTCGCGCCACCAACGCCCGGTGCCACCACGAAAGCGATCTTGCCCCAATGACCTTTTCAAAACCCGCTTTGCTCCGCGTTTCCCCCACGGTCTACCCGGATGGCCTACCTGCCCCGCGCAACGTCCTTGCCGCCGCCGCCGTGTTGTTGACCATCACCATGGCCGTGCTGGACGGCACGATCATGAATGTCGCGTTGCCCACCATCGCACAGGATCAGGGGGTATCCCCGGCACATGCGATTTGGGTCGTTACCGCCTATCAATTGGCGATTGTTGTCTCCCTGCTCCCCCTTGCCGCGCTTGGCGAGGCGATTGGTTTTCGGAAGGTTTACCTAAGCGGAATTGCGGTTTTTGGCATTGCATCGGGCCTCTGTGCCATGGCCCCGAATATCGAGTTTCTGACCGCGGCCCGCGTGTTACAGGGTCTTGGCGGGGCGGCACTGATGAGCATCAATGGTGCCGTCATGCGCCATATCTTCCCGCAGGCCAAATTGGGCCGGGCGATTGGCTGGATCGCGATGACGGTTTCGGTCTCGGCGGCGGCCGGACCGACGATTTCCTCGGCCATTCTCGCGGTTGCAAGCTGGCACTGGCTGTTTTTGATCAATCTGCCGATTTCCATTCTGGCGATTGTCATTGGCTATTTCACGCTGCCCTTTACCGATCCGACCCGCACCCGGTTTGATTTCATCAGCGCCCTTTTGAATGTGTTCGCCTTTGGCGGATTGATTTCCGCCCTTGGCAATGTCGGCACCGAAAGCCACCCGGCCCTGATCACCGCCCAGTTTGTCATTGCCATTCTGGCCGGGATTGCGCTGGTACGCCGCCAATTGTCCAAGGATCGGCCAATGTTGCCGATTGATTTGCTGCGACTGCCGGTCTTTGCCTGCTCCATCGGGTCGTCGATTTGTGGTTTTTGCGCCCAGATGATTGCGTTCGTCGCCCTGCCGTTCTATTTCCATGATGTGTTGGGATATAGCATTACCGTAACCGGCCTTTTGATGACGCCGTGGCCATTGACCACCGCTGTGGTTGCCCCGCTTGCCGGGCGACTGGCCGATAAATATTCGCCCATTCACCTGACGGGTATGGGCATGGCATTGTTTGCCATCGGGTTGTTTTCAACAACATTCGTCCCCGCAGATGGCAGCTATGTCGGCATGATTGCCGCCCTTGCACTCTGTGGTGCCGGGTTTGGCCTGTTTCAGGCGCCCAATAACCGGCTGATGCTGACCAGTGCGCCGCGGGACCGTTCTGGCGGCGCCAGCGGGATGCTGTCCACCGCGCGGCTCACCGGACAATCCATCGGGGCGGCCACGGCTGCCATCCTGATTGGCACCAGTGGCCAGTTTGATCTGACCACCATCATGATTGCCGCATCAATTGCCGCCGCCCTGTCTGCCCTGATCTGCGAAGGCCGCCGCCATGCGCTTCGCACCGGGCTGATCGCCAGTCCGGCTGGCGTGTAAGGAAAAACCAAAATCATGTCGACCTGTGAAACCAGTTCCCAAACGACCGAAAACAGCCTTCACGTGCCCGGCGAAACCCTGCATCGGTTGATCCATGCCTATAAGCGCACAACGATGAATGCGATGCAGGCCGCCGATATGCCGATGCCGATGTCGCACAAGCGCGTGCTGAAATGGATCATCAAGCTGCCGGGCATCACCGCCCAGCAAATGGCCGAAAAATCCGGTCAGGACAAAGGCCGCATCACCCGGCTGCTAAAGGAAATTGAAAATGAGGGCCTGATCGAAAGACGGCCCCACCCCGAAGATCGACGCAGCCAGACCCTGCATTTGACGCCCGCCGGTGACACACTGATGACCGAATTTCGCAGTGTCGAACAAGACGTCAGAACCCGAATGACGCGCGGGCTTACGCCACAGCAGATCCAGTCCTTTGTCGAAATCGCCAATCTGATGGCCGACAATCTGGAACATCACAATTGCAAGAAAACGGTCCAGCCGGACTAATCCCAATGGACCAAGGAGCACCAAAAATGAGTAAACCTGCCCCACGCGACCTGACCGTGATCGGCAAAAAATATGTCACCCCCAACATGCTGCGCGTCACCCTTGGCGGCGACGGCATGGAAGGCTTCCCCGACGATCAGGCAAGTGCCTATGTCAAACTGATCTTCCCGATCGAAGGCGATGAAAAGGACCGCGTATTGCGCCGGACCTATACCATCCGTCATGACCGCATGACCGATCAGGGCCGCGAAATTGACATTGATTTTGTCATGCACGGCGACAGTGACGATGGTGCTGACCATGGCGGCCCGGCATCGAACTGGGCGGTGAACTGTGCGCCCGGTGATACCATCACCATCGGCGGCCCCGGCCCGAAAAAGCTGGTCGACACCACCGCTGACTGGTTCCTGATTGTGGGTGATATGACTGCTCTTCCCGCCGTTTCGGTCAATCTGGAAGTGCTGCCCACTGACGCACGCGGCTACGCGGTGATTGAAATCCAGTCCGAAGCCGACATGCAGGAATTGGTGAAACCTGACAACATCACCATCGAATGGGTGATCAACCCGCATCCGGGCACCAACAGCACCGCTCTTGTCGATGTGGTCAAAAAACTGCCGTGGCATGATGGGCAGATTTCGGCATGGGCGGCCTGTGAATTTACCGCCATGAAGGAACTGCGCAGCTATTTCCGCGATGATCGTGGTCTGGGCAAGGATGATCTTTATATTTCAAGCTACTGGAAACAGGGCCTGAACGAAGACAACCACAAAACCATCAAGGCCGAAGACGCCAAAACAGCGGCCTAACCCCCGCCACCACAGGCACGCACATTCCAAAAACCAATCGGGCCCCTTGTTGGGGCCCGATTATTTTGGGTCTGCCATAATGCTACCGAGGTAAACATCCGTTCCTGTCAAACATACTGCGCATGCAGTCGCGCCATACGGCGGCGGGCGAAAAAGCCGGTATGCTGGTCGGTTTTAACGTTTTCGGGGCTCAAAGCGCCGTCCTCTTTGCGCCAAAAGGCCCGGCTGGCGCCGACCACGCCCTTTTCGGAACTATAGACGGCGATCACGATGATCTCGACACGGCACGCATCGCCGGTTTCAAACGCATTGCTGCGCGAAACCCCGTCCTCACTGTTGTTTATCTCTGCCCGACGCCAGATACGGTTGAGCAAATGCGCAAACGCGCCCAGTTCAATGCATTTCCCCGAGCCAAGCGGCCCTTGCACGGTCACTTCGTCCAGTCGGGCCGACAGCATGGATTTCTGCTCGTTCCCGTGTGAATCCCGCTCCGGGTCGGCATCGGTCACCTGCTCACAAACCCGATCCTCGCCGCTTCCCACACACACCAGCACCTTATCGATATGGATGGCCTCCTGACTCATGTTGCTGATCAGAAAACGGGCTTTGTCGGAATTGCCCAGCATCTGATTAATCACGATTTTCGGGCGACGGACCCGGCGATAGCTTTGAAACAGCAATTGCGCATAAAAAACCCAGACCAACAGCGTGGCCACACTGACCCCGACCTGAAGCAATGTCGCGTGTTGTTCAATCCACGAACCCATGTGCGTCCTTTACCGACTTCATCCAACGGCATGCTCTGCCAACCTATATCTCAACGCCCCCACACGGGTGTTGGTTCCACACCCCCGGTTTAACGCCCGCGGGCTGTGGCATTGGCTTTGGTCCGGCCCGCAACGCAAAACACCCCGGCCAAAGACCGGGGTGTTAAGATCATAGATCGCAAGACCTTGATAACAGATCAGGCCGCAACGCTACCATGCGGATCGATGACGAATTTCTTCGCCGCCCCGCCGTCAAAATCGGCATAGCCCTTTGGTGCCTGATCAAGGTTGATCATCTGCACATTGACCGCTTTGGCGATGTCGATCTTTTCAAACAAAATCGCCTGCATCAGGTTGCGGTGATATTTCATCACCGGGCACTGGCCGGTATGCAGCGAATGTGATTTCGCCCACGCAAGGCCAAACCGCATGCTCAGCGCCCCGTGCTTGGCCGCATCATCGACCGCACCGGGATCTTCGGTCACATACAGACCCGGAATGCCGATCTGACCGCCCGCACGGGTGATTTGCATGGCAGAGTTAAGCACCGTCGCCGGGGCTTCATGACCATGGTTACAGCCACAGCCATGCGCCTCAAACCCGACGCAATCGACAAAGCAGTCCACTTCCCGGTCACCCAGAATGGCTTCAAGCTTGTCTTCCATCGGCCCTTCCTGTTTCAGATCGATGGTCTCACACCCGAAACTGCGCGCCTGTGCCAGACGATCATCAATCATGTCGCCAACCACAACACAGGCCGCCCCCAAAAGGTGGGCTGATGCCGCGGCCGCCAGCCCCACCGGACCGGCACCGGCGATATAAACCGTTGTCCCCGGACCAACCCCGGCGGTGACACAACCATGGAACCCGGTCGGGAAAATATCGGACAGCAACGTCAAATCGCGGATTTTCTCCATCGCCTGATCGGCATCGGGGAATTTCAAAAGATTGAAGTCGGCATAGGGCACCATGACATATTCGGCCTGTCCACCGACCCAGCCGCCCATGTCGACATAGCCATATGCCGCACCGGGGCGCGACGGGTTCACATTCAGGCAAATGCCCGTCAGACCCGATTTACAGTTGCGGCACCGTCCGCACGCAATGTTAAACGGCACCGAACACACATCGCCGACTTTCAGGAATTCAACATCCCGGCCGGTTTCAATGATCACACCGGTGATCTCATGTCCCAGCACAAGGCCTTCTTCTGCTGTCGTCCGGCCGCGCACCATATGCTGGTCACTGCCACAGATATTGGTCGTGATCACTTTAAGAATGACGCCGTGTTCGCATTTACGGTTGCCCAGTGCGAGTTCAGGAAAGGCAATCGTCTCGACTGCCACTTGCCCTGCACCTTTATAGATCACGCCACGATTTGATGGATTACTCATATTTCGTTTCCTCTCGCCTGACATTTGTTTTTCAGGATTGTGCGTATCGCCTGGGCTGTCTGGGGCTGCTTGGGACTTTTTGTTTTTGTATCTGCCACCAACCAAACTCATAGCGTTTTTATTTTGTCGCCATGCACACTCAAAACGGTATGGCTCACCCCATACCTTGTCAAACGAACTGAACGCCGCCCCCTAAACATCCTCTTGAGTTCAGAACATTTGCGACATTTGGAAAAAACGAACAAAAAACGCCTCGTCCGTCTGGCCAAAGGTGGGTTGTAGAGGTCGTGTGATTCTTGGCCTTTTGCCTTTCACGCACAGGCCCGAAATGTCGGTGCCGGCCGCAGGTCTTTGTTTCGGCATACGACACCGACGAGCTTGCCTTACATCAAAGTTGAACTGCCAAGAACCTGATAGGATCAAAACAGATAATGACCCCGTCCGGTCTTACGAGGCACAACATGTTCAATTCGCTAAGAGCCCTTTACCGCGACAATCCACGCGAAGGGCGGTTGCTTGCCTTTATTCTGGTTGGTTTTCTTGCAATCTATTTCATCCCCGCAGGAACCAGCCGGTTTGACAATGCCGTACTTGAGGCGGTGCGCCTGACCAATTGGTATGCCCGCGAACACGTTATTTTGTGCTTGCTCCCAGCCTTTGTGATTGCCGGTGCCATGGCGGTTTATATAAGTCAGGGATCAGTGATGCGCTTTCTCGGACCGACGGCATCACGGCCTATTGCACTGGGTGTCGCATCGGTCTCGGGCACGCTGCTTGCCGTATGTTCCTGCACCGTATTGCCACTGTTTGGCGGCATCTATCGCCGGGGGGCCGGTCTGGGTCCGGCCATGGCGTTTTTATATTCCGGGCCTGCGATCAACATCATGGCAATTGTCGTCACCGCCAAGGTGCTCGGTGCTGAAATCGGCATTGCGCGCGGTGTCGGGGCGATTGTGTTTGCGGTTGTCATCGGCCTTCTGATGCATCTTATTTATCGCCGCGAAGAAGGCGACCGTGCCAAAACATCCGCACGCGGCTTTGAGGCGGGTGACGATGAAAAACCTGTCTCGATCACCGTGATGTTTTTTGCCCTGATGATCGGGGTTCTGGTGTTTGCCAACTGGGCCGCAGTTGACGGCAGCCCGGCATGGATGGCGGTATTCCATGTTAAATGGATCATCACCGCGGTTCTGGCGGCCGGTTTTGGCGGTTTGCTGATCTGGCAATGGAATTGGTCGATCCGGCCCTTGGCGATTGTGGCACTGGCGGTTGTTCTGGCAACTGTCGTCGCCCCAAATGCCCCGCAGCTTGCTTTTTCTGTTGGCATTGGCGGCATCATGATGATTGCCCTGTCGCGCCCCGAAGACCGCGAATGGGTTGTGCAAAGCTGGGATTTCACTAAACAGATCTTGCCGCTTTTGGTGATTGGCGTCTTTGTCGCGGGCTTGCTGCTGGGTCGCCCCGATCATGAAGGCCTGATCCCAAGCCGCTGGGTCACGGCTGCTGTTGGCGACAACACATTAACATCGACCATTCTGGCGTCGGTGCTGGGGGCATTCATGTATTTCTCGACCCTGACCGAAGTCCCGATTGTCGACGCCCTGATGGGGGCTGGTATGGGCAAGGGTCCGGCCTTGGCCCTTTTACTCGCAGGACCAGCTTTGTCCCTGCCCAACATGCTGGTCATCCGCACCGTGATTGGCACCGAGAAAACCCTTGTCTATTGCGCTCTTGTGGTGGTGATGGCCACATTTTCGGGCTTTGTCTATGGCAATTATGTCTAGACCACGCCGTCCTTTGCCCCCCACAACGGAGAGATAAAATGAAACTAACGATTTACGGCAGCGGCTGCGCCAAATGCCAGACGCTTGCCAAAAATGCCGAAGCCGCCGCCCAGTCGCTTGATCTTGAATATGACCTTGAAAAAGTCACCGACACCAACAGCATCATTGATGCCGGGATCATGCGCACACCGGCCCTGATGGCCGATGATAAAATCCTGGTCGAGGGCAAAGTCCCGACACCCGATGAAATCCGTCTTATGCTGTCATGACAAACAAAAACGCCCCGGCCATTTTGACCGGGACGTTTTTGTATTGGCGTTTTGTTTTTGCAGGCGCAGTCCGAAAATTACGGCGCTGGCGGCAGGTCTTCTTCAAGAATGACCAAATTCAGCGAGTAGCTGACTTCGCCTTCGTCTTCGTCACGATGCACGACACCGACGAATTCATCGCCAACACGCATTTCGATCGGGTAGCCTTTTTTCTTCGGCGGGTCGATGGCGATAAGTTTATTGTCAAAGGTGCGGCGCAGATAATCGGTAACGCGCGCAATTTCAGTCGGTGTCATAGAACTTGCCCCTTGTTCTTTCCAGTCGGCTTACATCTGTTAATCCGCAGAATATCGCAAGCGCCATCCGGCGTCAGCAGCGATCCTGCGATGTATAAATCTTGTGCCCATTGTCTTCCACAAACCACCCCTGCAAATCAAGCCCGAGAGGGCAAAAAAGACCGATTTGATCAAATTTTCACGCCTGCTGTTTCAGGATATGTCCGATCTTCGACGCTGGACCCGTTTCTCAAACATAGGGAACTTTGCGCGCTATTTCCAATCTGCGTTTCCCATCCGGTGTGCTTTGGGGCAAAATCCGCCCAAACCAGTTGCAATCGCCCAGCACAGCCGTTAAGCCGAAGATATGACCAAGATTGCCCAAACCACCCCGGCCCAAAGCGACGCCAAAGCCAACGACGAAGCCAGCAACGAAGCCCGCAACGCGGCGACAAACCCGACCGTTCTTTACAGCTTCCGGCGCTGCCCCTATGCCATGCGCGCCCGTATGGCATTGCTGTCGGCTGGCATTGACGTCGAACTGCGCGAAGTTGTGTTGCGCGACAAACCCCAATCCATGATCGACGCGTCCCCCAAGGCAACCGTGCCGGTCCTGATCCAGTCCGACGGCACCGTGATTGACGAAAGCCTCGAAATCATGGTCTGGGCCCTGGTCGAAAACGATCCCAATGAATGGATGACACCCGAAAGCGGTACGCTTGACGATATGCTGGCCCTGATCGCGCAAAATGACGGACCGTTCAAACACCATCTTGACCGGTATAAATACCATACCCGCTATGAGCACGCCGATCCGGCCGAACACCGCCGCGATGCCGAAAAAATCCTCAACCGTCTGGATGGCCGCTTGGCCGTTGGCCGCTATTTGTTTGGATCGCGCCCGGCTCTGGCCGATTTTGCCATTGCCCCGTTTGTCCGCCAGTTCGCCAATGCCGACCGCGATGCGTTTGATGCCATGCCGTTTGTCCATGTGCAACGCTGGCTGGCTGATTTTCTGGCCTCCAGCTTCTTCGAACGCGCCATGACCAAATACGACCAGTGGCACGAAGGCGACGCACCGATTGTGTTTAAGGCGGCCTAAAGCGTATTGCATTTCCGGCCCCAAGTGTCGGTTAACCGCCTATGTGTGGGTTGACTCAATCGTCAGGGTCAAAAGAAGGGAACTCAGGCACTTGCCATGCGGATCAAGTGCCAGTGACCGTGTAACCCCGCCCCCCAACGCATCATGCATCACAAAGTTAAGCGCACCAATCTGCGGCAACTCATAGCGCAGGACTTCGCCGCAAACCATTGTTCCGAAATGGTCTCGCACCCGTTCCGCTGTGACCTGACGCACCAGAATTGGCCAGTCTTCCGCGCGATAGGCAATCACCGAAACATTGGAAATGTTGCCTTTGTCCCCGGTACGGGAATGGGCAATATCGCGTAGCTGCAACATCAGGCCTCCATCATCTCGAAATGTGTCTTCAAATGCCCCTCGGGCAACAGCCCCGATACGATGGCAACGACTTCGCGTGTTGATTTGGTGACACCCCCGCCACCAGCCGGGCCATTCAGATACAGGCTTTCGACTTCTTCACCGATGCGTGCCGCCGTCGCAAGGTCATCGGTCCTCACGACAAAGCGCAGACGGACTTCGCCGGGCGCGTCGTCTGCGGGTTCGGCTTGCGGGAACACGGAATTCACACCAATCAACTCACCACGGATTTCCTGACAACAAATCCCGGCCAGTTCCATCCGCTGATGCAAGATATCAAGGGCAAGGCGTCCACGCGCCACGGCCCCCGGCCCGGCATAGGAAATTTGCCCTTCACCAACACAGGAATCCACATAACCGACGGAAACTTTCAAACTTCCGGTTTTCTGGAAACCATTTCCACCTGCGATCGCAACCCGGTCTGGCCCGATTTCTGTAATCTCCACCCCGGAAAAATCCGCAATGACATCGGGCTGGATATATCTTTTGGGGTCATGGACCTCATAAAGCAGCTGCTCCTTACAGGTCGCAGCAGTAACACACCCGCCCGTGCCACGAAGCTTGGTAATAACTGCATTTCCGTCTTCGGTGATCTCGGCAATCGGAAAACCCAACCGCGCAAGATCGGGGACATCCTTGATGCCCGGATCGGCAAAATACCCGCCGGTGATTTGCCCGCCACATTCAAGAAGATGACCAACAAGCGTACCGCGACCAAGCCGCGTCCAGTCATCCATTTCCCAGCCAAACTCAAAAATCTGCGGCGCAAGAAACATCGACGGATCTGCCGCGCGCCCGGTCAGGATGACATCTGCCCCGGCAATCAGGGCGTCCACAATCCCGCCGGCCCCAAGATAGGCATTTGCCGAAACAACCTGTTTTTTAAAATCGCGCAGGGCACAGTTTTCTTCGTCGATATGAAACGTATCAGGCGACAGGATATCAAGGACGTCATCCCCCTGAACTGCGGCAACACGCAATCCCGTCAAGCCCAGCTCACGCGCAATCTCGACCGTCCGTTTGGCGGCACCAACCGGGTTCGCCGCCCCCATATTGGAAATGATCCGAATTCCCTTGTCACGACAAACGGACAGAACTGCGCGCATCCGGCGTTCAAGCAACGGATCAAAACCGGCATGCGGATCGCGCATTTTTGCCTGCTGGGCAAGGGCAATGGTTCGTTCGGCAAGGCATTCGAAAATCAGATAATCAATTTCACCATGCTTTGCCAATTCAACAGCTGGCTCGATCCGGTCGCCGGAAAACCCGGCACCAGTTCCAATGCGGATTGTCTTCATTGTCCGCCCTCCAGCATCGCACGGCGCGCATCACGCCCGAAAAACAGAAACCCGCCCAGCAAACCTGCCGCGATGAGCGGTGTCAGGAATGCTGGCCAAAGCGCGATGGCAATCACAACAACCAACAAGGCCCGATCAACCCACAGGCGCCCGAAAAGCGGCTGACCACCAAGCAACGCCGGAATAGCCACCACCAGAACCAGTCCGGACAAAATCGCATTGCCCACGGCCATCGTGCCCCCACCGCCGGTCATGCCGGGATACAGAAGCAACATGAACGGCACCACATAGGTCATCGCCCCAAGGCGCACAGCCTCAACCGCGGCTGGCAACCAGTTGGTTTGCGCAATGCCCGACGCCACAAACACCGCGACACAAACAGGCGGTGTAATCACCGAGATGGTTGCAAAGTAAAAGACAAAAAGATGTGCCGTCAGTGGCTCGATCCCGACCGCAATCATGGCCGGTGCCAGAACGGCAGCAACCAGCACATAGGCCGCAGTTGTCGGCAACCCCATGCCCATGATCATGCACACCAGACCGACAATGATCGCCACCAGAACGGTTGAATCCCCGGCAATGGCAACAATCATCGAACTCAGCGTCACGCCAATCCCGGTCATATTGATCATCGAAACCAGTATTTGCGCCCCGGCAAGCAGGACACCAATGATCACCATGCCCTTGCCTGCATCCGTGACACCGTCAAGAATTCGGCCAAACATGTCGCGCACCGGTAATTGCCCGATGGATGTTGCGACAAACGCCACCAAAAGCCCGCACATCCCGTAAAAGGCCGATGTCGCGACCGAACGGCCCATGAAAATACCAACCCCAAGACAGCCAAGGGCGGCAACAATCGGCAATACCCTACGCAGTGCCAGAATTTCCGACCAAGCCGGAAGTTCGTCTTCGGGAACAAGGGCCAGGTTCCGCCGGGTGGCAACGATATGGACGGTGACAAACACCGACAGGTAAAACAAAACAGCCGGAATAACTGCCGCAATCATCACATCGACATAGGCAATGCCAAGGATCTCGGCCATGACAAAGGCCGCCGCCCCCATGATCGGCGGGGCAATCTGCCCACCGGTCGATGCCACCGCTTCTACTGCGGCGGCAAGCGGGGCGGGATAACCAAGCCTGCGCATCATTGGGATGGTGAAATTGCCCGTGGTTGCAACATTGGCAACGGCTGAACCGGAAATCATGCCAAACAGGCCGCTGGAAATAATCGCGATTTTGGCAGCCCCACCGCGCTGACGGCCACCAAGCCGCATCGCAAGGTCTATAAAGCTTTGCCCGCCACCGGTATGCAGCAACAAGGCACCAAAAAGAACAAACGCGGCAATCACCGTGGCCGCAACCCCGGTCAGCATGCCCCAAATACCAAGGTCGCCAAGAAAGATGGTTTCGGTAACAAACTCGACGTCAAAGCCACGGTGGCCAAGGCTTCCGGGAAGATAGTTGCCAAGCAAGGCATACAACAAACCGGCAATAACAAGTGCAGGGAAAATTGCCCCGACCGCACGGCGACCGACTTCCAGAACCGTCACGACAAGCCCAACCGTCAACGCCATATCAAGCTTGGTCGCCCATGGCAGGGTCGTCATGATTTCATCGTAGTTCACCACGATATAGCTGCACGCGCTGACCGTTATCGCCGCCAGCATGAGGTCAACGACCAGACCAACCTTGCGCCAGGTGGTTCCCTGCGCCAATGGATAAAGACTAAGCCCCAGACACGTGACAAGCGCGAGAAAAACCGCCCTCTGAATCAAACTTTCAAACGGGCCTGTTGCAGCTGTATAAAAAACGAATATCCCCACAAGCAACGCAAACCCGTCGCGGATGCGCACAGACATGGCGGTTTTCCTCTAGATGCTTTGGTTTCTTATTATTTGCTCGGGTCGAGATTTGCCGGGATGTCATACCCGTTTTCCCGGAACCATTTTGCCGCACCCGGATGCAACGGAATGGTCGCATACTGCAAAGTCAACTCGGCCAGATTGACACCCTTAACACTTGCCATGGCAGCCCCCTGAACCTCGGTATCGGCCATGACAGCTTCAACGATCTTATAGGCCGCATCTTCTGACAGGTTCGCCCCCGCGCCAACACCAACGCCAAAGCTCCAGGTCGAATACGCCGGAATGCCGTCTGAGGCACCTTCGGGAATATCCACCACCGAAACATCGGGCATCTTCTCGATCAGGGTCTGTTTCTGTGCATCGGTCAGGCTCAGAACCTTGATCGGCGTAAAGGTCGCGATATCAAGGGTTGAGCTGTCAAGTTTAAGACCCGCACCCGATTTAACGTACCCGGTCACGCGGTTATCCTTGATCATGTCAACGACGTCGGTGGTTGACCCACGGACATAGTCAGACGTCAGATCAAGTGCTTCAAAAACAGCTTCGGTCGTACTTTCCGTGGCTGATCCCTTGATCCCCGGATTAAACCGCTGACCGGAAAGATCGGCAAGACTGTTAATACCGGAATCTTCGCGCACAATGACGTTCTGCGGTGCGCCGGTATAGACCCAAAGCAGGCCCAGACCGGCCATCGGTTTACCATCGAAACCCTTTGCACCTGCATGGGCATGCTGCGCAACGTTGGTGGTAACCAGTCCAAGATCAATCTGATTGCGCTCGATCCGGCGCAGGTTATCCATCGTCGCACCCGTTTCAACAACCGATGCTTCAATGCCGTTGTCTGCATCGTTGACCAGTTTGGCAACAGAAACAAAATACCCGTAATGCGACGAAGACGCCGAGGTTGAACCAATCAGCAACTTTTCCTGCGCAAAAGCCGGCAGCGAAAGACCAAAGGCGAGCGCACTCGCCAAAGCAAACTTGGCAATTTTCATAGTGTATTCCTCCCTATGCCTGTTCAGGCATGTTTTACGTCCCGCCAGCGACTTTATACATTCGTTATTCTTGGCGGACAGAAAGTGTGGATCAGATTTTTTATTGCAGGAAGATCAAATAGTGAGATAATTGATGCATGAAACGCATCAATCTTGATACAGACGAACTCCGCTCTTTCTGCATTTTGGCAGAAACCGGCAGTTTTCGTCAGGCGGCTCAACGTCTTGGTGTTTCTGGCTCAACGCTAAGCCGACAGATCAGCCGCCTTGAAGACCGCACGCAGGCACGTCTGTTTGACCGCGACACCCGCAATGTTGCCCTTACCGATCAGGGCCGAACCTTCCTCAGACTCGCCGAACGTGTCCTAAACACCACAGAATCTGCCTTGGCAGAGTTCGACACCTATCTCAATACCCGACGCGGCAAGTTGACAATAGCTGGCCTGCCATCGGTAACAGCCGGGCTCCTTCCGCCGCTGATTTCCGACTTTATGGATGCCCACCCCAATGTCGATGTCCAACTCAATGACATGCTGTCCGAAGGTGTCCTGCGTGAAGTTGAAATGGGCCGGGCCGACCTTGGCTTTACCGCCGGCGTGGTTGAAAACAGTGACAATCTTTCATTCCAGCGCCTTCTCAGCGACAAGTTCATTGCCGTCGGCGCGCCCGACAGCTTTCTAAAAGAAAACCGCACCTACCACTGGGAAGAAATCCTGTCACAGCCAATGGTCGCAATGTCGCGTGAAACAAGTGTCCGTGCTCTGATTGATGCGGCCTGTGCCCAAAACAGCCTGCTGTTTCGCCCCCGGTTTGAGGTCGCCCATCTCGCCACTGCCGGTGCGCTTGTCTCACAGGGCCTTTGTATCACCGCCTTGCCCTCCTTGACCTTGCCGGTCCTTGGGCGTTCGCCCCTGATATTCAGGCCCCTTGAAAGCCCGGTTCTGCTGCGTCAAATTGGCTTGATCTGGCGATCAGGTCGGACGCTGCCACCAGCCGCACAGGCTTTCCTCAATCTGGTCCGAAGCCGTAATCTAAGCGCCCGGGCCCCCAGCTCGACCATTGAAAACACTGTTTTATCTCCAACATCATAACTGTGCAAAAAGCCACGGCACACTTCAGTGGACTGTTTTGACACTCAGACGAACGCGCATTTTCACCTCAAACCACAACCCAAAGGCGGCCTGACCCACGCTTTTTGATGATTATACTTCTGTTACCATTCAGAGGCTGGTCAAGCACCGTTCCCTATGCTAGCAAGCAGCACACCATATCATAACGCTTCAGGACCGGAATTTATGGCCGATTACGATGTCAAGCCGCTGATAACGGCGGACGAAATTGCCACCAAGATTGATGCACTTGCCGCCCAGATCAATGAAAGTTTCAAAGACACTGAAAAGCTGATTGTCGTTGGTTTACTGCGCGGATCTTTTGTTTTCATTGCCGATCTGGCCCGCAAACTGACCGTCCCGGTCGAAGTTGATTTCATGGTCGCGTCAAGCTATGGCGACAGCACCGAAAGCTCGCGCAATGTGCGCATCATAAAGGACCTTGATGGTCAAATCCGGGGCAAGGATGTGCTTCTGGTCGAAGACATCATTGATACCGGCTATACGCTTTCCGAAGTTGTTCGCCTGCTCAACACCCGCGATCCCAACCGTCTGGAAATCTGCACGCTTTTGAATAAGCCGTCGCGCCGCGAAGTCGACATTCCGATTGGCTTCTGTGGCTTTGATATTCCCGATGAATTCGTGGTTGGCTATGGCATTGACTATGCCCAGAACAACCGCAACCTGCCCTATATCGGCACGGTGCATTTCCACGGCGAATAAGCCGGAAGAACTTCCAAAGACTAAAAAAACGGCGGGAAGCTTATGCTATCCCGCCGTTTTTGTATCTTCATCTGGGTCGGTATCTTGCTCTGGCTTGGGCGCCGGCTTGGACATTGGCCTGTCAAACACGCCCAGCGCCTCCAGATCCGTCATCATCTGATCGAACCCGGTTTGCATGTGGGGCTTGTTGCCCTGTCCGGTCGCAAAGCCGGTCGTCGCCGCATGGAGCAAAAGATCAAACAACACGTCATCTTCGCTACGCCCCGCTTTTTGCGGTGCGTCGGCTGTCTGTTTGGCAATGCCTTCACCCGGATCGCGTTGCGCCATAATGGCAAGCCCGACCAGTGCGATGACGATCAACCCGCCGCCAAAGGCAACGGCTGCGGCAATCGCACCAAATTTTGCCGCCACGGCCATAAAGGCCGCTGCCAGCAAAAAGCCGATCCCGATCAGAAAGGTAAGCCCGATCACGGCAAAAACCGCAAGCCTTGCGGCCGCGGCCTTTGCCAGATCGGTTATCAGATCGGTCAGTTTCTCAATTAACTGATCGATCATTTCTGAAGCAGACGACCAATCAGCATGCCCACACCAAATGTCAGTGCGACAGAGGCAAGCGGACGGTCGCGGACATGATCCACGGCTGCGTCGCGCGCATGATCAAACTGGTCACGCGCCTGACCGGACACCTCGCGGATGCGTTCTGCTGCGGCCTGCGTTCGGCTATGTGCCGCATCGCCACCCATCGTTTTCAGGGTCTTGGTAACTTCAGCCAGATCTTTGCGAAGTGCATCGACATCGGCCTGAAGTTTTGCATTTTCAGCAGTCGTCTCGGTCTTGGTCACCATGGTTTTCTCCTGTTGTCTTGAAAACTGCAACACACACCTAACGTGCGAGCCCGGCAATCAGTTCCCCATTCAATTGTGATCTTTTGCGGGCAATGATGAAAACCGGCCTGCACATTTCACCAATCCCCAACAAAACCGCGCCCTACAAAGACAAAACGACCCGCGTGGGCTGCGGGCCGTTCATCAGGGCGTGCTGCAAATCAAATGCAACACGCTCTACCTATCGGAAATTCTGGGCGGAATGGAGCATACGAATGCTCCTCGGGGGTGGGCATCCCCGTTACGTCAATTGGTTCAGACCCTAGTAAGGCAAACCGACGTAATTTTCCGACAGGGTGGTCAATCCTGCTTTTGACGACAGGATATACTGCAACTCGGCCTCACGAATGCGGCCTTCAAACTGGTTATGATCATCAAAGGTATGCAGCATCGAGGTCATCCACCACGAAAACCGCTCTGCCTTCCAGACACGTGCTAAAGCCGTATCGGAATAGGTCTCAAGCAGGTCAGATCGATTGTTTTTGTATTTCGCAATCAGCGCTTCTGACAGGTAATGCACGTCACTGGCCGCAAGGTTAAGCCCCTTGGCCCCGGTTGGCGGCACAATATGGGCGGCATCACCGGCCAAAAACAAACGACCATGCTGCATCGGCTCGGCGACAAAGCTGCGCAGTGGCGCGATGCTTTTTTCAAACACCTCGCCCTCATTGACCAGCTCGGCGTCTTCTTCGCCAAGCCGGATGCGCAGCTCATCCCAGAAACGGTCATCGGACCAATCTTCGATCTTGTCAGAACTGGGCACCTGCACATAATGGCGCACCACCGTTTCTGATCGCATCGAACAGAGCGCAAACCCACGGTCATGCTTGGCATAGATCAGCTCATCGGCCACCGGTTTGGCATGGGCCAGAATACCCAGCCAGCCAAACGGATAAACTTTTTCAAGCTCTTTCACACCCGGCATCGTTTTGCGCCCGACACCATGGAACCCGTCGCACGCCGCAACGTAATCACAGGTCATCTCGACCATATTGCCGTCTTTAAGGTATCGAACACGCGGCTTATCGCCCTCAATATCGTGCAGGCTGACGTCTTCTGCCTCAAAAACAATCTCGCCACCATGGGCAAGACGTGCGGCAATAAGGTCCTTGGTGACTTCGGTTTGGCCATACACCATCACCGTCGACCCACCGGTCTGTTCTTCGATGTTCACATGGGTGCGCTTGCCGTTCAGGCTGATATAGATGCCGCCGTGGATGATGCCTTCTTTTTTCATCCGCGCATCAACGCCAACCCGTTCCATCAGGCCAACCGTCCCCATTTCCAGAACGCCCGCACGAATGCGGCCTTCGACATAGTCGCGGCTTTTGCGTTCAAGGATCACCGACGAAATGCCCTGCACATGCAACAGATGCGACAACAGCAACCCGGCCGGGCCTGAACCGATGATAACGACGGGGGCATGCATGGCGTCTTCCTCACAAGATCATTGTTTTTCTGTTCCTGCTTGAATGGAACAAGAACAATTCTATTGAGGAAATACTACGCCTGTTGGCCTGCGGGCAGAATGGACAAACCGGGATAATAATTGGACAATTCGAACATCTATGACGTGACAGTTATCGGTCAGGAACAAAATGGTTTTCGCATCGGCCCAACGTCTCGATTTGCGACAATAAAACCGCAAACAGTCATCTGTCCCCTGTTGACGGGGCGTGAACTGACGCAAGACATGCATGCCATTTATGGCACAATTCCTGCCCCGCATCGGACGCCATATAGCGGTCGAATTCTTCCCAAAGCCGTTTGCCGTCAGGATGTTGACGTGAAAACAGGATAAACATGTCGTCTGTTTTTATCGGCTCTGACGCACCGTAAAGCGTGGCGGCCTCGTCCCCAAGGAAATGCACCATATCCGAACGGCCGACTTCTTCTTCTTCAACAAAGACATCAGCCCGCCCTGCATTGAGGAACCGCCACGCGGATTCCGGATTGGTGACGATATCTGCATCAAGTCCCAGCCGTTTATAGGCTTGCTCATACCAATAAGACCCCACGCCAACCGGACGCAGGCCAAGTGTCGCGATATCGCGAAGGGATGAAATATCCAACCCGCCCGGAAACCGTGATTTTTTGTAAAACACCTTTTGATAGGCGCGCGCAATCGGGTGATCGGGAACATAAAACACAGCGGCCCGATCAACCGTCGACAGCCACGAAAATGTCCCGACATAAATCCCCTGCCGGGTCTGCTCATACGCGCGCTGCCACGGCAGGAATTCAAGCCGAACTCGATATCCCATGGCCTTGAAAACATCCATGACACGCTTGGAATGAATGCCGAAATTTTCGATATTTTCGCCAATCATCGGGGCCCATTCCCCCACAGCGAAAACAACCTCAGACACCACGGGTTGCGCAGGCTTGCCACCTTCGGCCCGAACATCCTGTGTCGCACTGCAAAGGCTCCCGGCACACAGCAAGACAGCCAGAAGCCAGCGTCTCAATATCATCAACGGCCCTCAACTGTTATGGCATCTATAACCGGCCCGACGGCGTGTTCCATGCGCTGTCGCGCGCCCCGTCATATGGATGGAAACTATAAAATATATGGGTCATCGTGTCGGTATTTTAAAGCTAACAGAACCAACCATGCCGACACAATCAACTCTACCGCAATACGCATTATTTTTCATCAAAACAACATCTTGCATAAAATTTAACCTTCCGACTGTCGCACTGCCACAATCGCTGTGCTAAGCTGCTGTTATGGCCGCGCGTTAACGGTCACCCGACAGTTTGAAAAAACCGCAACAGAACGGGACGATGCAACAAACACGTACCATCGCCATTTTTACCGACCTTGACGGCACCCTGCTTGATCATGACGACTATCGCTGGGATGCGGCCCGCCCGGCCATAGAACGCATAAGATCGCTCTCGATCCCCTTGATCGCCGTGTCGTCAAAAACCCTTGCCGAGCTTGACCATATTCAGATGAATTACGGCCTGTTTGACGGCTTGATTGGCGAAAATGGCGGGGTCATCTCACTCGATGGCGAGGTTGAACAACCCGGTCCATCATCGCAAACCATTGATTCCGCCCGCGACGCAATCATCGCCGCCGTGAATGTCCCATTGGGCAGTTTTCGCACCGTCCCGCCAGAAATGATTGCGACAGAAACCGGACTGACGCTTGATGATGCCATCCGCGCCGGACAACGCCATTGCTCCGATCCGTTGATCTGGCAACCAAGCGAACAGGACATTGAAATCGCGACGGACATCGCCAGCCAGTTTTCGCTAAAGCTGGTCAAAGGCGGTCGGTTCCATACCCTGTGTGGCCCATCAAACAAGGGGGCCGCAATGAAGCGAATGCTTGAACGCCTTGTGGTCTCGGGAAGACTGGGTGATGGTGATGGTAATGGCGATGGCGACACCAATACCGCCATCACCACGATTGCGCTGGGCGATTCCGCCAATGATATCCCGATGCTGGCCGCGGCAGACATTGCCGTTCAAATCCCGCCCAAGCGCGGCATCCGCTCCGAACCGCTTTTGACACATTCCGACCTTCGGATTGCGCCCTATCCCGGCCCGGAAGGCTGGAACGCCGCACTGCAGTCCATTCTTGATCAAATCATCAATACCAATAAGAAAAGCGAGGTACTTCATGGCTGATTTCCATCAGGGCGGCCCGATCACGACCCTGCACCGCATTCTTGACCGCAATCCCGAAGAACTCGCCTATGAAATGAGCGCCTTTGCCCGGCAACGGCGTCAAACCCTGATCCTGCCGTGCCTCTATTCCGAACTCGAAACCCCGGCCATGACCACCATTGTCGAGGGGCTTAAACAAGCCACCTATATTGATCAGATTGTCGTCGGTCTTGATCGCGCCAATGCACAGCAATATTTGCACGCGCGCGAATTTTTCAAAGACCTGCCGCAACATGTGCGCATTCTGTGGAATGATGGCCCGCGCCTGCGCGGCGTGCATGACCGGCTGGCCGAATTTGATCTGGCGCGTTATGAACCGGGCAAAGGCCGCAATGTCTGGTACTGCATGGGCTATACACTGGCATCGGGCCGCAGTTCCGTCATTGGCATTCATGATTGCGACATCGCAACCTACACCCCGGACCTTCCGGCCAAACTGATGTACCCGATTGCCAACCCGGCGTTTAACTTCGCCTTCGCCAAGGGATATTACGCCCGCGTTGCCAATGGCACGCTCAAGGGTCGGGTCTGCCGACTGTTTGTCACCCCGCTGATCCGCGCGCTCAAACAGGTTGTCGGCAAGACCGATTTCCTTAATTACATGGACTCATTTCGCTATTCGCTGTCGGGCGAGATCGCCATTCGCACCGATGTTGCCTATGGCCTGCGCGTTGCATCGGACTGGGGGCTTGAAGTTTCGATGCTCTCGGAAATGTATCGCAACCATACGGTCCACCGTCTGGCCCAGGTCGATATCGCCGATATTTATGATCACAAGCACCGCGATTTTGACCCCGCCGAAAAAGATGACGGCCTGTCACGCATGGCAAGCGACATCGCCAAATCGCTTTTCCGTAAACTGGCCACACAGGGCACCATTTTCTCGCACGAAACCTTCAGAACGCTTAAGGCAACCTATTACCGCATGGCCCTTGATCTGATCGAGCAATACCGGGCCGATGCCATGTTCAACGGGCTTAAAATCAACCGCGACGAAGAAGAAAAATGTGTCGAGGTATTGTCCGAAGTCATCATCAGTGCCGGTCAGCACTATCTTGAAAACCCGCTCGAAAGCCCCTTCATCCCAAGCTGGCAGCGGGTTGAAAGTGCCATGGGCGACATTTTCGAACATCTTTCAGCGGCGGTCGAAGATGACCTCAATGACATGGACATCGGCAAATCTTAAGTCCATCTGCGGTAAAAGAATCACGGCATTTGAAAAACGGCGAGAAAGACCTGAAACACGTCTTTCTCGCCTTTATTTTTGCGCAAGACAGGCAGCACCAACCGAACCCAGCGATGCCAGTCCGCATCTAAAATCCGCAACATATCAAGTTTGGGGTGTTCTGTTGTCCGTGCCACGGACATGGCCGCATGCAGGTTGGTCGAAAAATGGCTATCAAGCTCACGGGCAAAAGCCCCGCGCCAAACCTCGCCGGTCAAGGCAACAAGGTTCTCCCCCTCCAGCATCAATTGGTAATCGTCTATATCGGGGTGATAATCATAAATGCTCAGATCTTCGATCCAAGGGGCGAGATGTTGTGCGTTGAAGTCATCGCGGGTTGGCAATGCGTCCGCCCTTGCATGATCCGACCAAAATCCAAGCAACCCGCAGGCAGATTCCGGCGCATCAGCAGGCAAGGCTTCCAGCGGGAACTCCTTGTCCATGATCGTATGCATCCTCGCCATTGTTCAACTTTCAAATGCAATGCATTGGTTCATACGCGAACCGCACACCAAGGATTTGATCAATCGGATCGCCGAACCGGTCAAAGGTTTGCACCGGCAACAAAACCCGAAGCCACTGCCGCGGTTCACCAGAAGCACTGACGATGCGGACGTAATGGAATGTCGGTTTTTTTTGCCGCATGGTCTTAAGCAAGGCCGCCATCAAGCAGGTCCCGTATTTAAGATCAATTTCGCGCGGCGTGCTGTTTTGAAAACTTTCGCCGTTGTTCTCAATAATTGTCGGCGCATCAATCCGCACCAGAAAATCTTCTCTGATTGGCTGATACTCATAAATGCAAATATCATCGCGCCACTGACGCAACCGTTCCGCGCTTAAAACCGTGCGTGTCGGAAGTGCGCCATTTTCCATCTGCGCACAGGCATCGCGCCACGCATCGACAAAGCAAATAATTGACTTGTCGATATCGTCCGGAAGACCCGACAGTTCAACGTCCGTTGATTCCAGCATACCGTGCCGCCAAGCTAAAACTTCTCCCACAAAATTAAGTGGGCAAGCCGCTACTTAAGAACAAGTGCATGCACGCAAAATAGGTTTCTTTTCAAGAAAGAAGACTTAACGCCCACGATAGAAAAAATAGGCAACAAGTATCTGAAGGACTGCCTTCCCTGCACGGTCGCGTGTTTGCACCGGCAACAACAGCCGAACCCATTCTTCCCAAACTTTTCGCTCCACACCGATGATATGGAATGCCGGCTGTCTGCTGTCGATGACATCGAGAAGCGTGGCATGCACCCGCGTGCCAAAATCAAGATCAATCTGGTGCGGTGAACACCCCTGATAATTCTCGCCACTCGCCGCAATCATGTTTGGCGCATCAATCCGCACAACAAAGTCGCGCCGATCGGGAAGATACTCATAGATACCAATGTCATTGATCCACAGCGAAAGGGTGTCGCTGCTAAGATCTTTTCGGTCGGGAAGTGCATTCCCGCATGTCGCGGCCCGCCACACGTCGAACAGTTTGTGCACGCGATCAGGCACATCTTCGGGCAAACGGTTCAGACGGGTTTCCTGCGCATACGCCATCGCGCATTCTGTCCTTTAGTATCTCAAACCAAGTAAAAGGGGGTACACGAACCCCTCCTAACCGCGCAATCGGGATTAGTACCTATACCGGTAAATCATGATGTAATGATTTCAATCTGCACAGCCCAACCAAAAGCAAACGATGACGCAACACCTCTATCGTCACAGATCCCAAGGCAACTGAGGCAGATTGGGAAACTTCAACTCCGAATAGGCTTTACGTTTCATCAGCGCAGTCGCATAGACGGTTTGTTCTTCGCTCTCGGTCGCAACCTGAAAAACAGCAAGGTTTTCCTCTGCACTAAAACCTAGTTCAACAAAGCCTGCTTCCACCATGCCGGACTCTATCCGCACAAGATCATAATGCTTGAAGACGTCTTGACTTTTACCCGCCAGATTAACAGCCCAGTAACCGCACAAAGATGCATCATCAGATATACCAATAAAAGTTACTTCACCGTCAGGTTTCAAAGACAGAAAATAAAGCAGTAATTCATCGGCAAATGGCTTGGTCCTTGGGTCGTTGACCTTAATACCCGATACACCTGAGAGCCGCTCTGCTGCCTTCGTGATTTTTGCCAAATCACCAATGTTGGGCAGACACACGTCATCAAGCACCTGTAAGAAAATATCCTTTTCCTCGACATCAGGATTGGCATTTTGCTTCTTAAGCATACCAATAACGTTGGCAGATAACTCACTTTCTGCTCGAAATGCTGTCGGTGTCATAAACTCAACCGCATCAAGCGATTTCCCATCATCCGTAATTTGCACGAACTGCTTAACAGGAAGGTTCAGATCGTTGCTAAACCCGTAATAAAGATCCTTCATTTTCACGAAATCGGATGACAGCTGCATATCTTCCATCTCAAGATCATATGTAGCTGCCAAGGTGTCAGGGAAATTGATCGAACGCACGGTTATAACGCCGCAAGTCTCGCCCGCTCTTTGTGCGATAACCCCCGCAAACCGGCCATTCAAACCTATTGGATAAATGGTCGCAGTTACCTGTTTGATGCCGATGTAAGCATCTTCGGTACTGGGGTCCTTAATGCTGATTTTACGCGCGGCGGCATCAATTGCCGTTTCATCACCCAGATTGGCAACGCATACGTCACTCATCGCGTTGAGCAAAAAGTCTTTTTGCGCATTCTGGGCACGCATTCTTGCAGAATCGCTACCACCTGTTGTCTGGCACCCGGCCAAAACCAGTAACGAAGCGACAATTCCCCTCGAAATGCGCATCTCCAGCCCCCTGACAGAATGATTGATTTACGTAAAAAGACACATCAAGCAAACCATATCGACTTCAGATTGCAAAGAACAAATGCCATCACTGGAAATGCCAAACGCCCGGATCAAACACCTAGACCGGCATCGCATCGCGGTACCGCTGCAACAATCGGCTTTCGGTGCGGTTACGCCCATCCAGATTGGAAATCCAGACGATCTGATAGGGTGCGAGCGTCATGATGCCATCGTAATCCTCGATCACTTGCTGGGTGATCAAATCCTGCCAGCCTTCGGTCATGATCAGATTGATCTTTGACAGATCAAGGTTCTGTGGCCGCTCGGTCAGGTTGAACACACAGAAAATGCTCTGCTCATTCAAATGCGACTGACGCCAAACGCCGAGTAATTCCGACCCAAGGTTCAGCGTATATTGCGTCGCATTGGGATGGAATGCCGGCTGTCCTTGGCGGATCGACATCAATGCACGCAATTGATCAAACGCCGATTTTGCCGGACCTTCATCCGTCAACGTTTTTTCCGCATCTTCAAGCTGCCAGATCTTGCGATTAAGGCGGCGCGGAATGCCGGTGTCCTCAAACGCCCCTTGATCATTTTCGGTCGCCAGAATGGTCTGAACGTAAATTGCGGGAATGCCTTCAAGCGACATGGCAATCGCCTGGCTCATCACAAACCGTTCCAGCCCCATGCGCGCCTCACCGGCGAAATTTTCCGCCAGCATGCTAAACAGCGTGACATTCAACTCATAAGGCTTCTGCCCACCGCCCTTAAGTGCACGGTAACTGACCTGCCCGCCCATCTTGACCGCATGGTCTTTAAGCCCGTCGATATCCGCATCCGGGATCAGGTTTTCGGCCGGGCGCAAGCCAATGCCATCATGGCTGGCGGTAAAGTTAAAGAATGTACAGCCCGCCGGGGCCGGTGGCATCGCCATGATGCATTTGCGGATATAATCGCTGCGCCCGCTCAGCAACGCATGAATGATCACCGGGGGCAGCGAGAAATTATAAATCAGATGCGCTTCGTCCTGATTGCCAAAATACGACAGGTTTTCGAGCAACGGCAAATTGGTCTCGGTGATGAAAATCGCATCGGGATGCACCGCCGTCGTCGCTAGTCGCAACGCCTTGATGATCTTATGGGTTTGCTCCAGATTGATCGACGTCGTGCCTGCTTCTTTCCAGATAAACCCGATGGCATCAAGCCGCACGACGCGCACCCCGTGCTTAAGGTACTCCAGAACGATTTTCAGGATTTCAAAGAAAACATCCGGGTTGCCGTAATCCAGATCGACCTGATCATAGCTAAACGTGCACCAGACGTGTTTTTCACCATCCTTGGTGACAACATCATTGAGCAACGCATGGCTGCGCGGGCGGACAACATCGGATAAATCATCGTCCGGGCTGGCGGTCTTGATGTAATCGACCCCCGGCTTTTCCCCGACCAGAAACTGCTGATACCACGGATGGGATGCGGAAATATGGTTGGCGACAAGATCGGCCATCACGGTCGCGTTTTTCGACAATTCATGCACGTCATCCCACGTACCAAGCTCCGGTCGCAGAACCGTAAAGTCACTAACGGAAAACCCATCATCGGACGTAAACGGATGAAACGGCAGGATATGCACCCCGGTCAACCAGTCTTTCAGCCATTTTTGATGAAATTCACCAAGGCTTTCGATGCCGTTTTTGCCCGCCTGTGAAATGCTGTCGCCATAGGTAATCAGAAACGCATCGCGCTGATCCCATTTACGCAAATATTCTTCGCACGGTTCCGGCCCGTCGCCCTCAATCGGAAGACCCAAAACCTCAAACACACGGCGCACCAATTCGGCTTGATCATGGCCGGGATAGACATCCGCAAGCAGGTTGCGCATCGCACTGGCAAACGCAATCCGTCCTGATGTTCCGACAACACGATCCATGGTGGCTCCTTCCGGGTAGGCAATTCAAATGGTTAGCCCAATGAAATAATGAAATTGCCCGCGATGCAAGCAGGCATTTTATTGTGATCGAAAACTGCGCAGACTTTAATCACACAATCAACTAACACATTAAAAAATTTGATTTTCCATCACCTAGCATGAGTTGGAGAATAAAATACCAATTGAGGCGCCTAAACCCACCCATACGATTCTACTTCAGAAATCCAAAAACCCTCGTCTGCCTATCGAAACCAAAAAGAAGTCGCAGAATAAAAGGCCGCCAAACCAGTAGTGGTACTAAAAAACCGATAAAGGCAAAGAAGGTAATTGTTGGAAGGATAAAACTGTGGGACGGGTCCTCAGTATGGAAGTAGGCCATTAGAAAGAATGGCCCCAACCAATGCATCCAAAACAAATGCCATTTTGGATCTGAACGCCGCTGCCACCCGCTTTTAGTCGGTTTGCAGGTGATGTAACGCATTCCAAGCCTACGACGCGGGCCGAATAGACAAAACACACTAAAGATAGTGGCGACACTACAATTCAGCCAATCCGTCGACGGCAGCAGATCATTATAGTCAAGATAACCAGCGATTATCGGCCATAATACTAAACTGACGCCACAATACTTGACGACCTTCAACTTATAAAAGGCAACATACCTTCTTAGCGCCGAGTACTTCACAATTCCCCCTAGAATCGGCATAGCATACCCAACCGATAGAAGAGCATTGATATCACTCAAAGTGCAAGGGCGTCGACTATCTCGACACCCTTGCAAGAAATACTTTGCGGCTCCCCTTGCTACGGCGCAATCGTCACTTCAACCAGCGCATGGGTGCGATGGGTATCGATATGTTTGATCGCCTCGCTCAAAATCCCCGGCAAATCTTCGGCCCGTTTTGCCTTGGCGACCCAAGCACGGCTGGCCTCGGCGACCTTGGTGAAATCCGGGTTGGGTTTCAGGGCGGTCAACGGCATTTCATTGGTTTTCGAGGCGTAGCCATCGGGGCAAATCCCGTTGACCGACTGGCGCACCGCCCCACCATTCATTGTTATTGAGCACCAAAATCAGGATCGGCAGCTCCAACGCCTCCGCAATTTGATGGCACGCTGTCGGGCTTGTAAATCACGTTTTCCGCCCCTTCGGCCCCCATGAAAACCACAACAACCCGTGCCGGTATATCGCCGTCATTGATCCCTTCATGCCAGTAATCCATGGCTTCCAGCACCCCTTCTCCGGCATGATACGTCGTCTTACCGGCGTCGCCGTAATCAACCGTGATCTGCCCTTCAAGGATGTATCCATATGTCGGAACACCATGTTTGTGCCAGCCGGTTTTCTGCCCCGGCGCCATGGTGGCTAACATCGACTTGATCCGGGCCTTGCCCTTGGGATAGCTCACCTGCTCACCAACAAAGTTCACCCCGCTATCGAGCAACGGCACCCCGTCATGCACATCAATCGCGGGCTTGGATGCCGGGGTCAGATGACCAGCTTCTGCTCGCCCTGAACCGCTGTCTTTTGCTTTTGTCATAACGCCCAGAATCCTGTGTTTTTTTGACGACCTGTCATACCTTCTGCGATCATAAAGCCAAGACAATCCAAATACATAAAAAAAGCGGGCACCGACGATCCGCTGCCCGCTTTCATCATTCCAGACGTCCGGCCTTACGGCGCAATCGTCACTTCCACCAGCGCATGGGTGTGGTGGGTATCGATGTGTTTGATCGCGTCGCGCAAAATTCCCGGCAAATCTTCGGCACGCTCGGCCTTGGCGACCCATGCGCGGCTGGCCTCGGCGACCTTGGTGAAATCCGGGCTGGGTTTAAGCGCTGTCAACGGCATTTCATTGGTTTTGGACGCATAACCATCGGGATAAATCCCGGTGACCGAATGGCGTACCGCCCCCCATTCATTGTTATTAAGCACCAAAATCAGGACCGGCAGCTCAAGCGCCTCGGCAATCTGATGGCACGCCGTCGGGTTGGCAAACATATATGATCCATCGCCCATGGTCGCGACCACAAGTTTGTCCTTATCAGCCAACTGATAGCCCAGCGATGCCGGGAACGACCAGCCAAGCCCGCCCGAATGCGGTTCCTGAAACCAACTGCTGTGTGCGGACAACGACAATGGCTCCAACGGGCAGCCAAGCTCGGAAAACACCGTTGCCGGACGGCTGGCAATCGCTTCGGACAAGCAACGCGACACATACCCCTTGCTCATCGGGTCCACCGCCCCGGCATCGGCCATGGCCAAAGCCTTCTTCCGGGTGTCGGCATTGATCGCCGCAACCTTGGTCCGACGAGTGGCACAGGCATCACGGCACTCACCCTGCCGACGATCCAGTGCCTCGGCCAGCATCATGATCACATCGCCGGTTTCCCCGGCCAATGAAATATCGGCGGCAAAATTCCGCCCCGGGAACCGGGAATACAGCGGATTTTGCCCGACCTGCACCACCTTGCAATCATCCCGCAACGCATGGATATCGGGCGACCACGGGGCCAGACAATCAATCACCACCACCGCATCGGCATCCTTTAACCATGGTGCTGGGTCCATGCCCGCAAACATCGGATGTTCGGTGCCGATTGCAAGCTGGATCGCCCAATATTGCACGACGGGAATGCCCCACTGATCGACCAGCGCGCCAAACCGGCCAAACGCCTCGGCGGTGCCCGTGCCGCGCTGGGCAATGATCACCGGGTTCTTGGCCTGTGCTAAAACATCAGCCGCCGCCTCAACACTGGCTTGCGGCGGGGCGACCTTAACCGGCTGCATGCGAAGCGGGCTGTCAATCTGATCACTTGGGCAGGGTTCACACAAAACTTCACGCGGCAGGCTGACATAAACCGGCCCCTTGGGCACCGAAGACGCAATCGCATAGGCCCGATCGACCACATCGGGCACCTGTTCGGGGAATTTAAGCTCGTACTCCCACTTGGTTGATTCCCGGACCAGCGCCCCCTGATCGCGCATTTCCTGCCCCCAGCCAATCGGCACGGTGCGCGCACCAAGGCGGCCCTTTTCCATCACCGGGGTTCGGCCCGACATCAGGACAATCGGCACATGTTCGGTCGCGGCATTGATCGCGCCAATCGCACAGTTGGCAAGACCCACATTGGTATGCGCCATCACCGCCTGCGCCTTGCCGGTCGCCAGGTAATAGCCATGCGCCATGCCCATCGCGGCATTTTCGTGCGGCATCACCAACGCATGGGGAAGGTCAATGTCCTTGGCTGCCGCCTCGGCCAGCCCTTCGATGATCGGCGGGAAATCCGTGCCCGAATTGGCAAAGATATAATCAATGCCAATCGCCTTCATCCGCGCCAAAACCGCTCCACCGGCGGTCAGGGTAATGCCCGCGGTTTTTTCCATGTCGTTTTTCATCAGACGCCTTCTTGCAATATTGCTATATTTGAAATATGATTTATAATATAGTTTATTATTGAAATCCGGCTGGCGTCAAGTGCGGCGACCGGCACCCCGTTATCGCCCCCCTGTTATCGACCCTGCTACGTGAACGGAACATCATGACCAGTCAACTCAACGGCTCTGTGCTGAAGGCGTTTAAAATCCTCGATCTGTTTGCGGCGGGAAAAATCGAACTGACCGCGCAGGAAACCGCCGATGCGCTTGGCATTAACATGATCACCGCCCACCGGTTTTTGCACACGCTGGTCCATGCCGGGGCTTTGCGCGTCACGTCACGCGGGGTGTTTCGGTTGGGATACATGTTTGCTGATTTGGGCCATCGGGTGATGCGCGATGGCAATCTGGCGGGTCTGTTGCAACCGATCCTTGATCAACTAGCGCGTGATACGGGGGAGGCCTGCATGGCGACCGAGTTTGATCGCGATATGGCCGTCTGCATTGCCAAGGCCCTGCCCGACCGACCGCTCTATGTCGATATCCGCATCGGATCGAAACTCGATGCCTTTTGCACCGCCCATGGCAAACTGTGGCTGGCCCATATGATCCCCGCCGATCAGGATCGCTATTTCGCCAAGGCCGATCTTACCCGCATGACAGATCACACCCTCACCGACCTTACCGCACTCAAATCCGAACTTGCCCAAATCCGCAAGGCGGGCTTTGCCACCAACAATGGCGAACGCGAACACGATATTTACGCCATCGCCGTCCCCATCACCACGCTTCATGGCACAATGGTTTCGGCCTTTTCGGTGTTTGGCGCGTCGCCCGCCTTGCTCGATCAAAAACGCGACACGTTGTTAAACGCATTGACGCAGGCCACCGAAAACGCCCAGCGCGCGCTGCACGGAAAAGATTAAGCCGCATAAAAATTGCCAATATCGTTCAAGACGCGCCCGCCCACTCCATGGCACTCTTGGTCCCAAAAGTTGATCCAAACTGCTGACCAAAACCGCTTATTCAAAACGGGGCGTAACAGATCGGGCGCATCGACGATGACGGAAAATCTTCTTCTTCTCTGGCTGGCGGCCTTGCCCCTGATGGGCAGCCCCGGCCCCGCCACCATCAGCCTGGCCGCAACCGGCTCTGCCTTTGGGATACGGCCGGGCCTTGGCTATTTGTCGGGCATCATCATTGGCACGACGTGCGTTTTGCTGCTTGTCGCGACCGGGGTCGCCACCGCCCTGATCGCTCATCCCATTGCCGGTCATATCCTGACCGCACTGGCAACGATCTATATTCTGTATCTGGCATGGAAAATTGCCACCGCCCCGGTAAACCCTGCACGATCTGCGGACAAAACCCAACACCCCCGCGAAACCGCCGCGCCCGACTTTCGGGGCGGACTGCTGTTGGCCATCGCCAATCCCAAGGCCTTTGCCGCCATCGGCGCGGTCTATGCCAGCCATCACATCGTGCAAAACTCTGTCTGGCTGAATAACACGTTTAAAATCGCGGCTTTGACGCTGGTGATCGTGCTGGTCAACACAACATGGCTGATCTTTGGCGCTGGGTTTTCCCGCCTGCTGTCTGATCCGCGCGCCGGGCGAGCAATCAACATCATCTTTGCCCTGATGCTGATTGCATCGGTCAGCACGGCATTGTTGTCTTTGCCATAATTGCCATCGCTGACCTGTATCACACGGCACAATCCGCACGGCTAAGCCGCGCAGGTTTGATCGCCATCGTCTAAAAACAGCTGCATGGTCACCAGATCAAGCCACCGGTCAAACTTGCGTGCGACTTCTTTTGCGTGCCCGACCTGCTCAAAACCAAAGCGCGCATGGAACCGGATCGAATTCAGGTTTTCCGCATCGATACCGCCCACCATGACATGCAGCCCCGCCTCTTTTGCCAACTCAATCAGCGCAGCAAGCAACGCCCCGCCGACCCCGGCACCGCGATGACTGGCATCCACATGCACCGAATGCTCCACCGTAAAGCGATATCCCCACCGCCCCCGCCACGGGCCATAGGAGGCAAACCCCACAACAGCACCGCCCTCTTCGGCCACAAGAACCGGAAACCCCTGCTGCACGCGCCCCTCAAACCAGTCAAGACGCTCTTCAAGGCTGGAGGGCTGATCATCGTAAATCGCCGTGCTGGTCAAAAGCACCTGATTATAGATTTCAAGGATCGCCGGAAGATCCCCCTTGGTCGCTGTGCGAATATGCATTTTCGCCTCCTGCATAGGTCATAAGGAACATGTTGCAGGATTACGTCCATTATAGTAGACAGTCAATGTTGATTTTAAATGGAATGTGGCAATACATGACGATCATAGAAGACGAATCTACCACATGGCTTTCGGCCCGCATCCGCCGTGAACGCGAGGCCAAAGGCTGGTCGCTTGGCCAGTTTGCCGAGAAATCCGGTGTCTCCAAAGCCATGATCAGCAAAATCGAACGCGGCGAAGCCAGCCCAACCGCCACCGTGCTGGGGCGTCTTTCCGGGGCACTTTCCCTGACGGTATCGGCATTGCTGTCGCGCAGCGATCCCGTCCATCACGGTGTGCGCCGTCATGCCGACCAACCCGTCTGGTCCGATCCGGCAACCGGCTATGGCCGGCGTCAGGTCCTCTCGGGTCACAACATGCCGCTGGAACTTGTCGAAGTTGACCTGCCCGCCAGACAACAGGTCGCAATGCCCGCCTCGGCCTTCACCTTTATCCGTCAAACCATCTGGGTTCTTGACGGATCACTGCTGTTTCACGAAGGCGACCGGGTCCATCACCTTGATACCGGCGATTGTCTGGAACTCGGGCCCCCGCAAGATTGCATGTTTGAAAATAAAACCGCTGAAAACTGCCGCTATCTCGTCGCGGTCGTGCGCAGCGCCTAAGTCCCTTTACGGTGCCGATGGCGCGGATTAAGCCACCGATGTTGAGTCCGCATGATCCACCCGGCGCACCGCCCCGGGCGACATGCCCGTCGTGCGCTTGAACGCCCGGCTGAATGCTGCGACTGAGGCATAGCCCAGCCGGTCGGCCACTTCATCCATCGGCAGTTTTTCGCGCCCGATCCACTGGCTGGCCAGCCGCATGCGCAAGTTCGTCAAATATTGCTGCGGCGTTGATTGCGTCAGTGCGACAAACCGCTCGGCAAAAACCGACCGCGACATGCCCATTTCGGACGCCATATCGGCCACCGACCAATCGCGCCCCGGCTCCTTATGAAGGGCCGCCAAAACACGCGCGAGCTTCGGATCACGCACTGCCTCGACCCAGCCACACACATCACATCCGGCCTCGACCCAGCGGCGCAGGATGGCCGCGGCCACCACATCGGCCAGCCGGGTCAGGATAACCCCATATCCCGGCCGCTTGGATTTAAGTTCGGCGGTCATGACATCAAGAATGGCCGGGATTTGCGGGTCATGATCGGGCACGGTTTCAATATGCATGACCTCGGGCTTAAGATGTGCCAGCGGATGCAACCACCCCAGATCAAATTCCATCGCACAGCTGAAAATCAGGTTGTCCTTTGTCCGGCACACATCCTTTTCACAGGCCCGGATTTCAGACGCCACATCACACAGATGCACCTTTTCAAATGCCTCCACACTGCGCAGCGCAACCCCGTCCTTGCTGTATAAATCATGAATGCCCGCACAGGGCAGCAACACCGCATCCCCACAGCCAAGCGTATGTACCGCCCCGCTTTTGGTCCGCAAATGCACCGTCCCCTGCCCGATGAAATGCAGCCACGCCCGGCAATCTTCCTGATCCTCCCCAAACCGCAGCCCATAGGGGGCTGAAATCTCGATCCGGCGGTAATCAAGCCCGCGCAGGCGCACGCCCGACAAAAGCTCGCTGACCATATCGTGCCCGTTCGCATCAAAGCCGCCATCATACTGGCCTTCGATGTGCGTGGACGGGCTGTTAAACGCGGCATTGGCAATGGGGGACATGGCACTCTCGGACGATTGATCAATAACTTCGGACAAACTGCCATAGAACGTCCGACCCGTCCAGTCTATCTTGGGTGCAATGCACAAACATAAGGGCCGTGGTCTTCCCGGTCCTCAAGCTCAAAGGATCCCCCATGAGTGAACCACAACCCCTTCCCCAGCCCGCGTCTGCGGCCTGGGGGGCCGTTTTCTCCATGACGCTTGGCGTGTTCGGCCTTGTCACGGCTGAATTCCTGCCCGTCAGCCTGCTGACCCCGATTGCCCGTGACCTTCAGGTTTCCGAAGGACTGGCCGGACAGGCGATTTCAACCACCGCCATTTTCGCCCTGATCACAAGCCTCCTGATCGCCACCGTCACCCGGCGCTTTGACCGCCGCCATGTTTTGCTCAGCTTCTCGGTCTTGCTGATCCTCTCAAGCATCATTGTCTCCATGGCCGAAAACTTTGCCTTCCTGCTGGTCGGGCGCATCCTTCTGGGCGTTGCCCTTGGCGGGTTCTGGGCGATGTCGGCGGCCACCGTCATGCGTCTTGTCCCGGCAACAGACATCCCGCGAGCGCTGGCCATCATGTTCAGCGGCGTTTCAGCCGCCACCGTGTTTGCCGCCCCGGTCGGAAGCTACCTTGGCGATATCATGAGCTGGCGCAGCGTCTTTTTGCTCACCGCCGGTATTGGCGCGCTGACCTTTATTGCCCAGTTCGCCACCCTGCCGTCCCTGCCCCCGCGCGGTCGCGCAACACTTCGCGTTCTGGTCGATCTGGTTCAGCGTCCGGGCATGAAGCTTGGCCTGTTTTCACTGGTCCTGATCATCACCGGCCATTTTGCCCTGTTTACCTATGTCCGCCCGTTCCTTGAAAACGTCACCGGCGTTGCAACGGCGGGTGTTTCGGGCGTGTTGCTCGGCTTTGGCCTTGCCAATTTTGTTGGCACCTATCTGGCCGGATCGCTGATTTCACGGTCGCTGCGCATGACCATTGCGCTGATGCCGATGATCATGGGGCTGTGCGCACTTGGCATGGTTGGCATTGACGGCGCGCTGAACCCGACCATCGTTCTGGTCGCAATCTGGGGCATGGCGTTTGGCGGTGTTCCGGTCGCATGGTCGACCTGGATCACGCGCACCGTCCCTGACGAAGCCGAAAGCGGCGGCGGATTGTTTGTCGCCGGTTTCCAGACCGCAATCGCCAGCGGGGCCGTGATTGGCGGGGTGATCTTTGATTATGTTGGATCGCTTGGCGTGTTTAGCATCGGCGGCATTATCCTTGTCGGTGCGGCGATCTTCGCCACTGTCGTGCTCCGCTCCCCGGCCGTCACCCCGGCGACCGAACAAGCCTAGCCCCCCTCGCGTCCACCAACGCAAACACACCACGACAAACCAAAGGGCAGCGGAACCAACCCGCTGCCCTTTCTGATTCTGCTAATGTCCAACCACCCCTAAAAACCCCGTCATTCCCGCGCCAGGCGGAAATCCATCGCTCACCCCCATATCGCACTGCACCAGCCCGCCAACACCACCGTGCGGTTGGTCAGGTACCATCACGCTGCCTTCACTTGCTCAAAAAATGCACGCGGAGGTTAACTTGAAGCAGCTACATTTCGACTAAATTGATTTAGAAATCATAACATTATTCAACAAGCGCCGATCATTGGCACGGTAACCGGCTGGGCCAGCAGAATGTGATCGCGATTTAAAACATGCCCCACTCTCACCATGATTTCAGACAACGGACATCTCAGTCCGGAACGCCTTGATGGCGCGATGCGATCAATTGCAAAGGGAATTTCAGGCAATGAATACAATCTTACTTGTCGTTGTGGTGCTGCTGCTTCTCGGCGGTGGCGGTGGATATTTCGGCTACGGCGCATATGGCGGTGCCGGACTGGGCGGTGTTCTCGGTTTGGTTCTGCTGATCCTCATCGTGCTCTGGGCTGTCCGCGCCTTCCGGGGCCGCGCCTTGTGACCATCCCCCTTCGCGATTAAAGCCGTCACCAAGTCAAACAGCAAAGCCCGCTGACCTACGAACGGCACTTGGCACTTGGCACTTGGCACTTGGCACTTGGGCGACCTGAACTGAATTGTCTCTCACAGCGGCGAAACGCTGGTGTGCACCATAAGACTTCATATCATTCAGAAGGACTGCCACCATGACAAACATCCGAAAAATACTGATTGCGCTCGTCCTCACAGGCACGACCGCCCTGCCACTCTCGATCGCCACGGCCCCTGTTGCACAGGCGGCATCGGTCGAAGAACTCAACACTGAGTCAAACCAGTCACTGCAAAAGCTTTACGACACCAACCCACTCGCCAAGCAGCTTTCTGAGGATGCGAAAGCCATCCTGGTGTTCCCGAGCATTATCAAGGCAGGCCTTGTCTTTGGCGGAGCTTATGGCGAAGGCGTCCTTCTTGAGGACGGTAAGATCGATAAGTATTACAACTCCGTTTCCGCCTCCTGGGGCCTTCAGGTTGGCGCACAATCCTTTGGCTATGCTGTGTTTCTCATGACCGACAAGGCCATCAACTATCTCAACGAATCCAAAGGTTGGGAAATCGGCGTTGGGCCAACCGTGGTCGTGATGGACGAAGGTGCCGCCAAGAACCTGTCCTCATCCACGCTCAAGGATGATGCCTATGCCTTCATCTTCGACCAAGAAGGCCTGATGGTCAGTGTCAGCATCGAAGGCACAAAGATTACCCGCATCAAACAATAAAGCCTTGCCGCACTTTGGCTTGAGCATCAAACCACGGCAACATTCATCGGTGCGCATGACGGGCCGTGATCCATCCCCAAAGGACATGGATCACCTCAAAACCCGTCATCGCACCGCAAGGCCAGGCCCCCTAAAAGGGGACTGTCCCCTTTAATCGTTTATTTTACCCGTGCCACAAAATCACCACAGGAAAATTTGGAACGTTATCAAACCGCAGCCGTTGGTGGGGTGTAATGCTCGACATCAATGAAAGGAGCGACATTATGCCTGCGATTGATACCGCAAAGATTCTGATCCTCGCCACCGATGGCTATGAACGCTCGGAACTGCGCGTTCCGCTTGAAAAGCTCTCGACCCAGGGGGCCGATGTTAAAATCGCATCGCCCAAATCGGACCCGATCAAAAGCTGGGACGATAAAAACTGGGGCGACACGGTCGATGTCGATGTCGAAGTCAAAAATGTCGATATCGCCGACTATGACGCGCTGGTCATCCCCGGCGGGCAGATCAACCCGGACCTTCTGCGCAATGACGAGGCATCGGTTAGTCTGGTGCGCGAATTCGTCGCCTCGGGCAAACCGGTCGCCGCGATCTGTCATGGCCCGTGGCTTCTGGTCGAGGCTGGCGCACTACGCGGTCGCCGCGCCACGTCCTATAGCTCGATCAAAACCGACCTTCTCAATGCCGGCGCGCTCTGGCAGGACGAAGCGGTCGTCTGCGAGCAAGGGATCGTCACATCGCGCACCCCCAATGACCTTGACGCCTTCGTCAGCAAAATCGTCGAGGAAGTCAGCGAAGGCACCCACCACAGCCGCGCTGCCTAACCCCACCAAACCTGACACAAAACCAAAACGGACGGAGGGATATCCCTTCGTCCGTTTCCCGTTTCAAATCCCACCGGATGCGCCACCGCACGCGCCCCCAACCACACACCCCGCCAAAAACCCCGTCACACACCCCGGCCACAAACCCCGCCACAAATCCCGTCATTCCCGCGCAGGCGGGAATCCATGTGTCAAAGCGCGGCAAACATTCGTAAAAATGATCATCACTTGCTAGAATATGGCTCTCAAACTGACGTTGAGCCATCGGGATGAAATTTTGAGGGAGAAAGACAATATGACGAGGCACATTATCACGATACTCATGTGCCTTCTTCTACCAATACTCCCGGCACTGTATTTCATATCATACAGCCATAACGGCTTATTATCGTGGAGCTTTTTCACTTCTTTTTCGCTGTTTAATTTATATATTGCATTGGCTTATCGACTTGGATTTCTCGATACCTCTACCCGGTTCAGTCTTTATACAAAAAGACACATCATGCTTTGGGTAAATTTGGTTTCTTTCTCATCGTTATTCGTGCTGGGGATTTTTTCTGAAGATGTGAATGGTGTTTTCTGGGGGAATTTCGGAATCATTCTTTCCTATTTCATCTTTAAGGGAATGCGTATCCGAAGGTGATTGGTGCAAGATACTTTCAAAGCAGCAGAATAGAGAGAACAGAAGGTTATCCTTGCCGCCTCGCCCGCTATCTCCTACTTTGCCTAGAATAACATGCTCTATCTTACGTTATTGATCGGCGCTGTGCCCATACCGCTTCATGAAATCTCCACTGGACTGATCAAGCCATAACAGTGAATCAAAATTTACAAAGCTTGGGAATCCCCCCAATCAGATCAAATATCGAATAGCTTCACAGTTTTTAGAATTTTTATGTGTGATTGACGGGCTCAGAATTTGTCATAGTGGGGAACTGAGCAGATACTGGTGGCACCCTTCTAAGATTGGCCACGAAACGTAGAAAAAATGTAACCGTCAAGCCTATATAATAGACATTACAATATCAAATACTGGCGAATATTTAAGGTGGAATATCACGGTGACTTGAAGTATTTAACGGCATAAATTCAGGTAAAATCTATTAAATATAGACAATATATAGTTTAGAAATAAAATGAAAAATTTATTATTATTTTCCATTTTGGCACACAGAAAGGTAGTCATTAATAATGAGCGAAAAAGAAATGATTTACTTAGATATTGCTGAAGCTAAAGAAGCTTACAAAAGAGGTGAGAACATCACTCAGTATCTCAGAAATAAGTTCAATGAGCCTGAAAATACATCTGAAATAATAGAAATTGCATATGATTTGCAGGCTGGAAGTTATATCAGAGGAGTGGAGAGTAATCGAGAACAAGCACATCTATACGCCAATGAGTTAGGGGGAATCTTAAGTAAACATATTAGAAATGGAGAGACACTTCTGGATGTTGGCACTGGCGAGCTAACAACACTTACTCTGGCTCTAAACCAGGTTGATGTTGAGTTATCCAGCGTACTTGCGTTTGATATTAGTTGGTCGCGATTGAAGAAGGGGATGAATTTTCACCTTAATAACAACAAAAAATTAAACATCAATGTTGATACATTTATTGCTGATGCTAAAGAAATTCCGCTACACGAAAAATGTATAGACATTGTTACATCGAGTCATGCATTGGAGCCAAACGGGAAAAATCTATCCACCCTACTTAAAGAGTTGTTTCGTATCACAAAACGGAAGTTGGTTCTCTTTGAGCCTTCGTATGAGTTAAACTCGAATGAAGGGAAAGAGAGAATGGATAGTCTTGGTTACATAAAAGGCGTTGAAGAGGAAGTTACTAAATTAGGGGGAAGAGTGACGGAGATAAACCCAATAGTTAATGCTGGCAATCCGCTTAATCCGACTGCTTGTTACGTCATTGAACCACCTTCAACTTTCTCTAATATCGCTCTTAATAAACCTGTTTTCTGTGTACCAGGAACTAACTTTACATTAAAAGATAGTGGAGGTTTTCTTGCATCTGAAGATACAGGGTTATTATTCCCTGTGTTAGAGAATATACCAGTTCTTCGAAGTAAGTCTGCAATACTTGCCACCGCGAAATTTTAGAGAAGTTTAGTGCTGTTTTCTTAGTCCCCATTTTATTCACACAAAACCTAGAACGAACCGATATCTAGAACCATAGAGGAGCCGCCACGAGATAGACAAAGGATTTAAAATAAGATGCTTTCCAGTCGTATTGCGTTGAAAAACGCCGCCAATGCTTTAGCTTGCTCAATGTGAGCACTAGGTGGTTTTTACATTCATTGGCAACATTTGAGTGTAGCGACAAGGTTTAGGAAGCCCTGATAGTTTCTGGCGAGTTTGTCTTAGCGAGTTGCGATACGCCTGAAGTTTTTGAGCTTGCTGAAAAAGCGTTCAATCATATTGCGCTCTTTGCAGAGTTCCCGATCGAAAGGCCTCCATTTTGCGGTTGTAGTTCGACGGGGCACGACCGGTCTGGTACCGGTTGCAGCGATAGCGTTCATGGCGCGTTGATCATCATAGCCTTTGTCGGCCAGTACATAGTTTGCCTTGAAACCCTAGAGAAGACCTTCGGTCTGGGTGTTGTCGTTGCGCTCGCCTCCCGTCAGGATGAAGCGTACTGGATTGCCCAAGGCATCGGTAGCTGCATGGACTTTGGTGCTCAGTCCTCCTTTGGGCCGTCCCAGTGCGTGAGCTTCAAACCGACCTTCGGATTAATCGTTTTTATGGGGAACCTGCGCTTTACTGGTGAGCGTGCACAATGGTGCTGTCGATGAGGATGTACTCAAAAGTCGGCATCATCACTTAACGCCTTGAAAAGGTTCTCCCAAACCCCTTGGGCAGAACACGCCAATGTGCACCAGAGTGGGCCAGCCATAGTACCGCCTCCACGAACAACCACAACCTAAAGTTAAAAAAGAAAACCCCGGCCCAATCGCTTGAGTCGGGGAAGTTTGTGTCGTTCGGAGGAAGGCGGGGTTTTGACACCCCTTGGGATTTCAAAAACCCCGAAAACACGCATCAGGTTAGATGGTTTTAACAACCACCTTGCGCGCAGCCTGCGTTGTCAACCGGTTGCGAAGGGCCCTGCCAAACAGCGATGATTCAATTTCAAACTCATCGCCATCCTGTGTCGTCACACCATCGGCAAAGCTGAGTGTTGCCGTGCCAAAGAAATGCGCATGCACATCGCCGGGGCGGCAGAACAGATCATATTTGAAATGATGGTATTCAAGGTTGGCCAGCGTATGGGACATATTGTCTTCGCCGCTCAAAAACGGTTTTTCCCAGATCACCTTGCCATCGCGGTACAGCCGTGAGGTGCCCTCAACATGGCTTGGCAAATCGCCGAGCAACAATTCCGGGCCCATGGAGCACGCACGCAGTTTGGAATGTGCAAGATACAGGTAATTCTGGCGTTCGGTCACATGGTCGGAAAACTCATTGCCAATGGCAAAGCCGATCCGCACCGGATTGCCATCCGGATCAATCACATAGATCGCGGCAATTTCCGGCTCTTCACTGCCATCCAGCGCGAACGACGGGCTTGGCATATCCGCGCCGGGGCTGGCGACGATCGAACCATCGCCCTTATAAAACCATTCGGGCTGCACCCCGGTTTCACCGGCTTTCGGTTTGCCGCCCTCAACCCCCATGCGAAACATCTTCATGGAATCGGTTTCATCGGCCGCCTTATTGCCCGATGTGTGCATGTTGGCCCGGGCCGAGGCCGAGCCCAAATGGGTCAGGCCGGTGCCGGTGACCAGAAAATGCGCCGGATCGGCATGGGTGATCGGCGGCAACAAACGGCCTTCCTTGGCGACCTCGTCATAACTGATGCGGTCTTCGCCCATGCGCGACTTGGCCGCCGCAATCATGGTCGTGCCTTCCTTGATCGCGATTTCGGCCAGCTTCCGGGTGGAAGAAACCCCGGTGAGCACCAAAAGGGTCTCGGCATCTTCAACAACGGCAACATGCTGCGCGCCGGAGGTCTCTTTAAATTGAACCAGTCTCATGAAGTGCGTCCTGATATCCTGATATAAGTCTGTCTTATGCGGGAATTATCGTTGTGTAAGTGCGCGGGATCAGACCCAGCCACCATCGACGATAAAGTTCTGGGCGGTGACCATCCGGCTTTCATCGGAGGTCAGGAAAAGCGCCATGCGCGCGATGTCTTGCGGCATCACCTTGTTTTTAAGGCACTGGCGCTCGTCAATCTCGCGCTCGGCGGCTTCATCGACCCAAAGGTCAAGCTGGCGCTGCGTCATGACCCAGCCGGGCACAAGCGTATTGACCCGGATGTGATCCTTGCCAAGGTCGCGTGCCATGCCGCGTGTTAGCCCGTGCGTTGCCGCCTTGGCCGTGGTGTAGCCGGGCATGCCGCCCTGCCCCATCATCCAGCTGACCGACCCAAAATTAACAATCGCGCCGCCACCGGCCTTTTGCATCATGGGGGCGACCGCCTGAATGGCAAAGAACGATGGGCGAATGTTGATCGCCTGGCGTTCATCCCAATATTGCGGGGTGACGTCCTGCCATTTATGGCGGGTATCATTGGCGGCATTATTGAGCAGTGCTGTGATCGGGCCATTAAGCTCTGCGGCCTTGGCGATGGCTGCCTGCAACGCGGCAATGTCGGTCAAATCGCATTTGATGAAAACCGGCTTGTTGCGCGCCGTCTTGCCAAGTTTCTCGACCAGTTCATTGCCAGCATCTTCGATGATGTCGACAAAGGCGACCTTGGCCCCCTGCTCGACAAAGGCGGTGACAATCGCCTCGCCAATGCCCGAAGCACCCCCGGTGATGAATACTGATTTGTCTTCAAGGCTTGTGTAGTGTGTCGGTTTGCGATCAGCCATGATCGTTCCGTCTCCCATATTCTGGTCTATTGTTCTCTATGCGTCGGTCAAACATACAGGGACTCCGTATGTCAGACATCCGTATTCTCACACCAAAATTGGCAGAATCTGCATCAAAAAGCCGATGGCGCAGCGCAGCGGGGAAATTTTTCCTCAAGCATGAATATGCCCTGTCACACCGGGGGATCACCGCCCTTTTCAGGTGCCCGGGATTTCAATCCCTTGTGTCCACATGATGCTTCCTCCTGACAATCTTGTTTTGGGGTCAGGGTCTATTAATTTGACCCAAAGGACGCCCCGAATGGGTGCGGCTGCCCTTCCAATCAAATTAATAGACCCTGACCCTTATTCTTCATACAATAACATTAATGATCAGGATATCCGGCCCTGTCAAGCGTCAAACAGGTGAAGTCATGCCTTTCGATCTTGGCAACTGTGGTTTATAACACATCACCTTTGCACGCAGGTTTACATCGCACCGCACAAGTCCCCTGAAATAATTATATGCTTTGCAGCACAAGGGATTGCACCTGCCAGATAAGTTGCTCTAAAAATTAATTCATATTATATGAATAATATCAGCGCGGGCTTTTCGCCGTTTTCGTATTTAACAAGGCCGTGCCGGAGGGAATTTAATGTCGTCTACTATGTCGAGAACCTATGCCAAACGCAGCCTGCACAGCATTGTTGCGCATGATCTTGGAATGCGCATCGTTTCTGGCAAACTGGTCCCGGGGGATGTCCTGCCGACCGAGGCGGCCTTAAGTGAATCCCTCGACGTCTCGCGCACGGCCCTTCGCGAAGCCATTAAAATCCTCTCGGCCAAGGGACTGATTGAATCACGCCCCAAAACCGGCACGCGGGTTAAACCGCGCACCAGCTGGAACCTGCTTGATCCCGATGTGCTGTCATGGCACTTCCCCGATCCCGATCCGGCGTTTCTCTATAGCCTTCTGGAAACCCGCCTGATTATCGAGCCAAACACCGCCGCCATGGCCGCCATCCGGGCGACGCCAGAACAGATCAAGCATCTGGAAACCGCCTATTTCGAAATGGAAAAGGCCGAACCGGGGACCGAGGCTGTCTATATGACCGACCTTGTGTTCCATCAGGGGATTTTGGATGCGTCGGGCAATGATTTCATGAAATCGTTTGGCATGCTGATTGAAACCGCACTTATCGGCTCGTTCCGCCTGTCGTCTGGCGGGCCCAAGGCGCACGTTAAATCGCTGCCTGATCATCACGCGGTCTATGCCGCCATCAGCCAGCGCGACCCGGAAGAAGCACGCGCCAAAATGCACGGCCTGCTCCGCCGCACCATGCGTCAGCTCCGTCAGGAACTCGGCATGGAAGCCGAACATGACTGGGACGTCATCGGGTTGTAAGGTTGTTGGGCTACGCTCTTGATAGAAGAAAGAGCTAAAACATTGCGAGGCAACAACAGTGTGCCGTATGCCCAAAGATTGTTTTGAGACTTTTCTTTTACGGCACAGGTTTTGCCTGCGCGACGTAATAACTTCTCGAAATGGGCAATTTACTTCTGAAGACTTTTCAATTGTAAAATACTTTTCAGAAACAGAAAAACTCTGGTGGTTCACCAGATTTGGTTCGTACATAAAGCTTAAATGTGCCTTTTTGCTCGCAGAACACATGGCCAGCAATTCAACAGATCAAGCTGAGGGCTTTGCACTCGTCGTCTCTAAATTGAGCGACGATGAGTGGAAATTTGCCCTCGACTACTCGTCCTACCACAAAGTCCACGTGGCATTGAACAATCTTGACACCGTTTACAAAGCGATGGTGGAGTCAGCAACAAGACTCAATGCAGCCCTCGCCGGAATGACCTCTGCAAAAGATTTCGGTGGCTTTAAGACAGAGTTTTACGCGCACGAACAAACAATCGCGACCTCTAACCTTCTTAACTTTTCTGCCTTGTACGCTTCTTATATAGATGTCTGCCGCAGAATTAGAAAGTATACGAAGTTAAATGAAGTGACATCATATGATCGATCACTTGTTCGCATAATTGGCAAAAATTCAGGTGAGCACAAATTCGTTAAGGACTTACGCAATTACATTTTACACAATGAGATAGTCGAACCAGAATGTAACATCCACTACGATTTTGAACAGGGAAGAAGCTCAAATCTAGTACTGGACTCTTCTCAATTATTGCGTCGTGGTTCGACTTGGTGGAAAGGACCAGCTCGCGAGTTCATTCAACGGGCAGAGAGGATTGATATTCTCGCAACGGTGAACTGCGTTGTGAAAGACGTCGCTCGACTTATAGAGCTGCATCATAAACTAGCAAAAAAGCGCCTTCGCGCAGAGAAATCAGCCTACGATAAATACGTATATGAACGGCGTCGCTTCAGACACTTGCAAAACGCTACGATTGACATTGGGGCCGTGTTTAAACGACCAACATCGTTAGTGTCGAGGTTGATTAGCGACAACGTGCTGGAACTGGTGATGAACAGCGCGCTATCAGATGACGACGTGATTGTCGTTATTACGATGATTGCAAACCGATATGAGAACCTAGGACAAGAGAAGCTAGACCTTTTGAGAAAAGAAGTAACAATATTATTGCGTCAGCGTCCGGAATTGCCAAAAGCTAGCGCATACCTAGATGGTCGAAAGCTCTGAACTGTTCCTCTCCTTTTTGACAGGATGCCGACAGCAGCCATCACATCCCCTGACGTGAAACGTCGCACAACCGGCCCTTTGGCCGGTTTTCTTCATTTTAACGGAGAATGTGATGAAGCACCTCATGATCGCGCTTGGCGCGCTGTTTGTTTTTGCACTGGGCATCCAAAGTGCGCAGGCAAACCTCAAAAAGGATTATTGCAGCAATCAAGAATACTACACCAATGCCGGTGCCAATGACGGCAGCAAGTACCCGCACCTTCATTGCGGCAAGACCTTCCTGACCTACAGTGCCAGTTCCGGCAAACACTATAACTTTGTCGTCGGCGACGCGCTCAAAACCGGAACGGCGGGCAGTGCCTGCTCCAAAGCCGATGAGCAATCGGCCGATGCGCTGAAAGACATCATCGCCGAGGTTTGCACCGACGACAGCAAAACTTGCACCGGCTGCTGATTAGATCCCAAAACTCAGGGCGGCCGGATGAACGGTTCAATGAACGATCCGGTGGACGGCCCGATGGCCGATCCGACGAACGGTTCAAAGGCCGATCCGACGAACCATCCAAACGGCCGCCCTGCCCATTCCTCATACAAATATCATTTCGCCAAAAATCGACAAACCGGCCCCCGTCGCCGGGATTGCCCCCGCCCGCCGCTCATTATTCACCAAAAATGACTAATCAGATGAATTAAACAATATATCTGAATAAAAATCGGGCCGGAACAGCCTCCCGTTCCGGCCCGATTTTACATTTTTAAACGTCGATCAAACGGCGGTCTACACCGTCAACTGGCCCCGGCCCGCATGCCCGAGAACGACCGGGTAATCAGGCGCTGCAGAACGATAAAACCAAACAGCAAGGCCCCAATCATGATCTTGGTCCACCAGCTATTAAGCGACCCGTCAAACGCAATCAGCGTCTGGATCACACCCATAATGATCCCGCCAAAAAACGTCCCGATCACAAAGCCCATACCACCGGTCAAAAGTGTCCCGCCAATCACCACTGCGGCAATCGCGTCAAGCTCCACGCCCACCGCTGCCAACGGATAGGCAGATGCGGTGTAAAAGGCAAAGACAACACCGGAAAGTGCACTGAAAAAGCCCGACAATGCATAGACCCGAATGATGGTGGCATGCACCGGAGTCCCCAGCAATTCCGCCGATTGTCGGTCCCCGCCAATGGCATAGACATTGCGCCCGAACCGGGTGTAATGGGCAATGATGATCCCGCCAATAACGGTCAGGATCATCAACACCGCCGATGCCGTCAACCAGCCCCGTCCGGGCAGCGGAATTTTAAAACCGCTGAACTCAGACACAAAGGAATGGTCAATCGGAACAGAGTCCAGATTGATCAAAAAGCACATCCCGCGCAGGAAAAACATCCCCGCCAGTGTGATGATAAACGGCTGAATATCAAACTTGGCAATCAGCACCCCCATCACAGCCCCAAATGCCGATCCAACAATGATCGAAATCACTGCGGCCAACACCGGATGCATGCCAAACCCGGTAACAAGTTCGGCCATCAGAACCCCGACAAAGGCAATCATCGAGCCGACCGACAAATCAATCCCGCCCGACAGAATGACAAAGGTCATGCCAACAGCGGTAATGATCAAAAAGGCATTATCGGTCAGAAGTGCGCCCAGAACGTAGGTGTCTGAAAACGCACGATGTTCAAAAATCCCATAGCCATAGAGCAAGGCCAAAACAGCCAGGGTCGCGACCAGCGGGTAAAAGCGTTCATTAATTTTCATTGGATTTCCCCCGCGTCATCTTTCCCCCGATTTTTCCCCAGGCCAAACCGACAAGTTCACGCGATTTTGGTGCCTGCACCAGCAATACCGCCATCACGACAGCAGCCTTGACAATCAGGGTGTATTGCGACGGCAGACCCGACAACAAAATGCCGGTTGTCAGGGACTGAATGATCAAAACCCCGATCACCGTCATACCGATAAAGAACCGACCGCCCATAAGCGACGCCCCGCCAATCACCACAGCCAAAATCGCATCAAGTTCAAGCCACAAGCCGGCATTGTTGGCATCCGCCCCGCGAATGTCAGCCGCAATAATGATCCCGGCCACCGCCGAACACAGCCCCGCCGTGGCATAAGCCATCAGCTTAATGCCGCGTGCGTCAATCCCGGCAACCCGGCTCGCACGCGCATTGCCGCCAACGGACTCAACAAACAGGCCAAGGGCGGTTTTACGCATGATCAGATACAGCCCGCCAATAACGAAACCGGCAATGATCACCCGCCACGGAATACCAAAAAGATACCCGCTGCCAATGCCTTCAAAGAACGCCCCGTGGAAGGTCACGATCTGACCGCCGGTGATCATCTGCGCGATACCACGCCCGGCCACCATCAGGATCAGGGTGGCAATAATCGGCTGAATATCAAGGAAGGCGACCAAAACACCGTTCCAAAGCCCGCACAAAAGCCCGGCCCCAAGCGCGGCCAGAATGATCACGGCAGGATGCAGATCGGTATCGCGGATCAAAACCGCCATAACGGCCCCGGAAATCGCAATCACCGAGCCGACCGAAAGATCAATGCCGCGCGTGCCAATGACAACCGCCATCCCGACCGCAACAAGGGCGGTTGACGCCCCGCGATGAACCACATCAACAAGCGACCCATAAAGATGCCCGTCAACAATGCGAACGTTAAAGAAGTCCGGCGAAATCACGCCAATGCCCAGAATAATAAGGACAAGGGCCGCAACCGGGCCAAACCACGGACGGCTTATTATCGAAGATGCAGACATGATGCTGCTTTCCCGTACTTTCTTTTTATCGTGTAAACTGCTCATCGTGCGATCGCCTCGATGATGTTTTCCTGCGTGATCTCGGCCCCTGTGAGTTCAGATACCTTTTCACGGTCACGCATCACCGCAACGCGGTCGGCAAAGGCAACGATTTCATCAAGCTCGGATGACGCCACCAGCAAAGCCAGCCCCTCATCACAGAGTTCCTTGATCAATTTGATGATGTCGGCATGCGCCCCGACATCAATGCCGCGTGTCGGCTCATCCAAAATCAGCAGCAGCGGCTTGGACACCAGCCAGCGGGCTAGAATGACCTTTTGCTGATTGCCACCGCTGAGCTGCCCGACGGGTTTTTCACTGTCAGGGGTGGCAATGCCCAAGGCCTTGATCATTTTATCGGCAAGCTGTTGTTGCTCGGCGCGCGGGATCGGACACAGCCATCCTTTGCGGCCCTGAAGGGCGAGCATGATGTTTTCGCGCACACTGAGTTCGGCCACAATACCATCCTGTTTGCGGTCTTCGGGACACAGGCCAAAGCCCGCCCGGATCGCATGGCGCGGGGACCGCAGCATCACCGGTTCCCCGTCCATAAAGACAAGGCCGCTGTCCGCCCGTTGTGTGCCAAATATCAGTTCGGAAAGCTCGGTTCGCCCCGACCCCAGCAAACCGGCAAGACCGACAATTTCACCGGCCTGAAGATCCAGACTGACCGGTTCAAGCACGCGTTTCTTGCCAAGGTTCTTGACCTGAATTTCACGTTTGGGTCCGGTATAGTTGCCTTCGTCCTGATGACGGTGCGCGCTGACTTCGGCCAGTTCATGGCCGAGCATGTGATTGATCAGATCAATCTGTTCGAGTTCTTTGGTGACGAAGGTGCCGACCAACTCGCCATTGCGCAGGACCGTAATCCGGTCGGTGACGGCATAGACCTGATCAAGGAAATGGGTAACAAAAACAATGCCAAGCCCCTTGGCCTTTAAGTCGCGCATGATGCGAAACAGGCTTTTGATTTCGTCGGCATCCAGACTTGCGGTTGGCTCATCGAGGATCAGAACACGGGCATCAAGGGCCACCGCACGGGCAATCGCCACAAGTTGCTGAATGGCCACCGAATAGGAGCCCAATGGCCGGTGGATGTCGATATCAAGACCCAAGATTTCAAGCGCGGCCTTGGCGTCTTCGTCGGTTTTTTTCCACGCAATCAGACCAAATTTACGGGTCTGACGTTCCAGCATCAGGTTTTCGGCCACCGACAATGTCGGGATCAGATTGACTTCCTGAAAAACTGTGGAAATACCCAGCGCCTGTGCGTCGCCCGGGTGGTTTGGATGGATTTCTTCGCCGTTAAGTGTGACGGAACCGGCATCGCGCGGATGGACCCCGGTGATCACCTTGATCAAGGTCGATTTGCCGGCCCCGTTTTCACCCAAAAGTGCGTGAATTTCGCCTTCGTGCAAATCAAAATCAACGTCCTGCAGGGCCTTGACCCCGGGAAAGAATTTCCCCGCCCCGCGGACTGAAAGCACCGTCTTGCCCGTTTGTTGGGGCTGTGTTGCCTGTGCCATATAAACGCCCTCTCCCTTTTGGTTCTGACTGCGCTAAAGCATTTTGTCTGTCATCTGCTTTAGCCTATATGCACCCGGACGCACCCCCACAATCGCGGGAGCACGTCCGACGCATTATCAGCCAGAATTCATCAGATCATCGTCCATAGCATGATGCACGGATAACCTGATGACTGCACGTTACTTGCTGCGCATTTTGTATTCTTCAGCAGCCGTATCGGGCAGATAGAGCGGGCCATTTGCCTTGATCCATTTCGGAACTTCTTCACCAGCCATCGCTGCCTTGATCGCATCAAAGGATGGTGCACCCAAATGCGGGTTCAGCTCGATCGTGGCATTGGTATCGCCGTCAGCCATGGCTTTGAAGATATCGGGCACCGCATCAATCGATACGACGAGGATATCATCAGCCGGGTCAAGACCAGCTTCCTTGATGGCCTGAACGGCACCAAGTGCCATGTCATCATTGTGCGCATAGACCGCACAGATGTTTTTGCCGCCATCTTCGGCCTTCAGGAAGCTTTCCATGACTTCCTTACCACCCGAACGGGTGAAGTCACCCGACTGCGAACGGATGATGTTGATTGCCGGGAAGTTGCCGACAACGGATTCAAAACCTTCTTTGCGGTCATTGGCTGCAGACGACCCAACGGTGCCCTGCAGTTCAACAACATCACAAACACCGTTGGTTTCAGCAGCCAACCAAGCGGCAGCCAAGGCACCTTCGACGACGAAGTCAGAAGCCACTTTGGTCAGATACAGATCTTCGTCCGCAGCAACGCCACGGTCCACCAGCACGACCGGAATACCGGCATCTTTGGCTTCTTTAAGAACCTGATCCCAACCGGTTTCAACAACCGGTGCCAGCAAGATACCGTCAACGCCCTGGGCGATGAAGGAACGAACGGCCTTGATCTGGTTTTCCTGTTTCTGCTGTGCATCAGAGAATTTCAGGTCAATGCCGCGTTTTTCGGCTTCGGCCTTGATCGATGCGGTTTCAGACGTACGCCAGCCACTTTCAGAACCGATCTGCGAAAAGCCGATCATCATTTCTGCCTGTGCGGCAAACGAAAGACCCAGTGCAACGCCAAGTGCCGCAGTTGATACGGCTAATTTTTTGAGACTCACCACGAGTTCCTCCCTAAGTGTGGTTTCTTGCTTAAAAGCCATATAGTAATACAATATGAGTTGAAGCGACTCAACCATATAGTTATTCGCTCATACACGGGATCGCCACACGCGATCCGAAACATGTGCTAAGATCAACAAAAGCAAAGACTTCGGGAGTTGGAAATGTCGAATTCACCGCAATCCTCAAAGGTTGTACGCCCCTCATCAGACACCCCTAAAGAAGGTGCAAATGCCCCCCGGCATGTGCTGCGCAGCGATCAGATTCGCGTCAGCCTTTCTGCGGTTGGCGCGCGGATGTGCGGGCTGTATCTGCGCGATGCCAGCAGCGAAAATGAAACCAACATTGCCGTCGGCCTGGAAAGTGATGAGGCATATCTGGCGCAAGACAGCTATATCGGCGCGGTTTGCGGGCGTTACGCCAATCGAATTGCCAATTCGCGCTACACCGACCCGTCGGGCAAGGACGTCATTCTTTCGTCTAATGAAGGGCCGACCCATCTGCATGGTGGCCAAATCGGCTTTGATAAAAAGACATGGACGGTGACGGATGCCAGCGACACAAAAGTCTGCTTTGAACTGACCTCAGACGATGGCGATCAGGGATATCCGGGAAGCTTCACCGCAACGGCAACCTACTCGGTCATCGCCCCCAATCGCCTGCGCCTTGAAATCACCGCGACCTGCGATCAGCCCTGCCCGATCAATATGACCAGCCATGCCTATTGGAACCTGTCGGGCGCGTTTAACAAAACCGCCGCCGATCATGTTTTACAAATCAATGCCGATGCGTGGTTGCCAATTGATGATCATTTGATCCCGCTTCCGGGCACCCGTGATGTTGCCGGAACCGGCTATGATTTCCGAAGTGCCGCACGGGTATCGGACATGCTGCCCCATGCGTCACAGGGGTTTGATCATAATTTCTGCCTGACCGGCGATCGCGGCACACTGCGCCAGATCGCCACACTGTCTGATTCCGATAGTGGCCGATCGATGAAACTGTTTTCAACCGAGGCTGGTCTGCAATTCTATCTTTGCCAGCATTTCACCGCAGACATGAAGACCGAAGACGGCGTTTCGCTTCACAAGTCTGCCGGCATCGCGCTTGAACCGCAAACATGGCCTGACAGTCCCAACCGCCCGGATTTCCCGAGCCCTTGGCTTAAGCCCAGTGAGACGTATCAGCATGTGATTGAGTGGGAGTTTTCCTAAGCGGTATGGCCCGGAAATAAGATTGCAAGTCGTCGTTCCCGCGACGGCGGGAACCTCGTGCATACGGGCGTAAAACGCCTTATGAACCAGCGGATCGAGATTCCGGGCTTGCGCTGCGCTCCACCCGGAATGACGGTTTTATAAGGTCAGCAGATTGGTGCTTGGTGTTGCTGACCTTCAATGCGCCCATCAAAGTGCAGAAACTGCCCCATCCGCACGCGGATCGCTCGCACCTTCCATCACGCCATTGCGTTGCAATCGAATGCCGCCCGCATGGCCCATGATGTCTTCATAGGGGCCAACGAGTTCGACCACATGACCGGCTTTTTCAAGTTGATCAATCAGGGCCGGATCGAAACGATTTTCGAGCTTCAGGGAGGTGGTTTCATCGCCCCATGTCTTGCCGAGCAACCAACGCGGTTTGGTGATGGCGTCTTGCAGGTCCTGGCCAAACATCACGTTGCGAGTAAAGATCGCCGACTGGGTTTGCGGTTGGCCTTCGCCGCCCATGGTCCCGTATGTCAGCACCGACCCATCGTTGAGTTTGGCCAGTGCCGGGTTCAGGGTATGGAACGGCAGGCGGCCCGGTCCGAGTTGGTTGGGGCCGTCATGCAAAGTGAAGCTGGCACCCCGGTTTTGGAACAAAACGCCGGTTTCGGGCACGACCACCCCCGATCCAAATTCCCAGAAAATGCTTTGGATATAGCTTACCGCAACCCCGTTGGCGTCAATCGCCCCCATCCAGATGGTATCGCCCGGTTTCGCGACATGCGGCCATGGTAAGGCGGTGCCCATATTGATTTTGGCGGCCTCGGCATCGAGCATCGCGTCAGCAAGAAGGTCCATCGGATCAATCGTCATCCGGTCCGGGTCGCCGATATGGGCATCACGTTTGAGAAAGGCACGTTTGGTGGCCTCGATCAAGCCATGGATATGGTCAAAACCCTCGGCACTCGTCACACCAAGACGGTCAAACAGACCAAGAATCATGAGTGACGCCGCCCCTTGGGTGGGTGGCACCATGTTAAACACCGTGCCGGTCGCAAGTTTGACCGACAGTGGGGTGGTGACTTTGGCGTGATAGGTTTCGAAATCAGAAAGTCGCAAAGGGCTTCCGACCGCAGACAGGCCGTTGGCATTGCTGCGCGCGACATCGCCGCGGTAAAAATCATCAAACCCGACCTTGCCCAGATGTGCGAGCGTCGCGCCAAGGGCGGGTTGTTTTAACACATCCCCGATGGCCGGAACGCCGTGGGCAGCATAGGTATCAACAAAGCCCGGTGAGCCTTTGAGTTCGGGCATTTTGGAATGCGTCAGTTCGACCTGCGATTTGGTCACCGGCACGCCGGTTTTGGCGTGATGTACGGCATCAGAAACCAGACGCGCCATCGGAAGTGTGCCGCCCAATCCCTTGGCAATCTCAGCCGCCTTGATCCAGCCGCCAATCGCACCGGCCACGGTTAAGGCCGCCAGTGGCCCGCGTGCCGGGATCGCGGCCTTCCCCTGCTCACGGTAAAAATCCGGGGTCGCCAGACCCGCGGCACCGCCACAGGCGCGAATGGCCACCGGGTCCTTGCCCGGTTCGGAAATAAGCCAGAAGCCATCGCCGCCAATCGCATTCATGTGCGGATAGACAACCGCAATACTGGCGGCCGCGGCAACCATCGCCTCAACCGCGTTGCCACCATCACGCAAGATATCGCGGCCTGCCTGTGCGGCCAGATGATGCGGGGCGGTGATCATGCCCCCAAGGGCGGTTCTGGAACGTAACATTTAATCGGCCTTTACTCTTGCTTGCTTGGCGTCAACCGTCGGACATGCTGCACGGTGGGTGCACAGCATGTCCGGGTATAGGCCCTGAGCCTAGTTCTAGCGCTGTTTTAAAAAACCGTTCAGCGCCTTTTCACATCGTAGAATAATCGCGCTACCACCCGATCAGGTTGGGCAGCCAACTGGTCAGTTCCGGGAAGATAAACAGCAAGACCAAAGCCACCGCCTGAATGCCGATAAACGGGATCACGCCGCGATAAATATCGACCGTGGAGACCGATTTTGGCGCCACCCCCTTGAGGAAGAACAGCGCCCAGCCAAACGGCGGGGTCAAGAAACTGGTTTGCAGGTTCATCGCCACCAGAATGGCCAGCCACGCCATATCAATCCCGCTGTTGATAAACACCGGCAGGAACATCGGAAGCGCGATATAGGAAATTTCAATCCATTCAAGGAAGAAACCCAGCACAAAGATCACGGCCATCATGAACAGAAGGTTGCCCATATCACCACCGGGCACCCATTCAAACATGGCATGCACCAGTCCTTCGCCGCCCAGTCCCCGGAAGGCCAGACCAAAGGGCTGCGCGCAGATCAGGATAAAGAACACCATCGCACTGGTGACCAGCGTGTCATGCAAGACATCGCGCATCACAGACAGGTTCAACCGCCCTGCGACAAGGGCGAGAATAAGCGCGCCAAGTGCGCCCATGGAGGCGGCTTCTGTTGGGGCGGCGATGCCGCCAACAATGGACCCCAACACGGCAAAGACCAAGGCCAACGGCGGAATGACCACCTTGCAGATTTTGATCAGAAGTTGCTGCGTGCCCAGCGCATCGCGTTCTTCCTTGGGGATGGCGGGCACCATGTCGGGTTTGAAAATACCAAGCAACACCAGATAAAGGGCCAGCATCCCGGCCAAAATCAATCCGGGTACCATGGCCGCAGCAAACAATGTGCCGACGGACTCCCCCAGAATATCGGCAAGCAGGATCAGGACAAGGCTAGGCGGGATGATTTGCCCCAGCGTGCCCGATGCGCAGATCACACCACAGGCAACGCCCTTGTTATAACCACGGTTGATCAGGGGTTGTAGCGACAACAAGCCGACGGTGACGACCGTTGCTCCGACAACGCCCGAAGATGCGCCCATCAAAACGCCGACAATGACGATCGCCAGCCCCATGCCGCCACGTAGCCGCCCCATGGCATGGCCGATGACATCAATCAGTTCTTCGGCGAGTTTTGATTTTTCAAGCATCACCCCCATAAAGATGAAAAGCGGCAATGCCAGAAGGGTATAGTTTGTCACAACCCCGTAAACGCGGGCGGGCAGCAAATTAAACAGGCCCGTGCCAAAGCCCATAATCCCAAAGGCCAATCCCGAAATCGCAAGCGAGATTGCCACAGGCACACCGAGCACGAGGAAGCCAAAAAAGCCCCCGACCATGCCGATGGCCAGCCATTCATTTCCGGTCATGATTGATTAGTCTCCTGCACCGTTTTGCGCCGTCACACCAGAGGTGCCGGGGGCATCAGATGCATCAAAGGCACGTGCGCCATCACTGGCGATGATTTGACGATAGTTGATCAACCCTTGGGCAATCGCCTGTATGAACATCAAGCCAAAGCCAATCGGAATGAAGGATTTGAGCAAGAAGCGATACGGCAAGCCACCGGGATCGGGGGACCCTTCGCCCATCATGATCGATTGCCCGACATAGGGGATCGAAAACCAGATCAGGGCCACGCCGAGAATGGCCATCAGGACGGCTGAAATCAGGTCAATGATCGCCTGAGCCCGGGGGCTCAGACGTTCATAGAGAAAATCGACCCGCACATGGCCGCCATGGCGCATGCCATAGGCCATCCCCATCAGGGCAATCGGTGACACCAAATGCCATTCGAGTTCCTGCATTGCGACACTGCCGGAATTAAACAGATAGCGCAGCAACACGTTTCCGCCGACCACCAGTACAAGGGCAAGGCCACTTAAGGCTGCCCCCCATCCGGCAATATCGACAATCCGGCCCAGAACACGGTCAAGAACAGGGGCCAAAACAGGGTCCGGGAGCGGTTCAGTGCGGGTCGCAGTCATATCAGCTCATCCCGTCTTTCGATGAAATGATGCCGTGATAGGGCTTTTCACTGATCGCGGCCCATTCGCGGTGGGTATCGCGGAAGGCCATGAAGCTGTCATGGACCTTTTTGGTGACCGGATCCTTGGCGGCTTCGGCTTCAAGGGTATCTTTGGTGATGCCTTTGAGCTTGGTGACAACGTCATCCGGCAGGGTTTGCGCGATGACGCCGTAATTTTCGACCAGATCACGCAAAGCAGCCGCATTGTTGGCTTCGCACCATGAATGGCTGTCAAGGTTACAAGCCTGTGCTGCGTTTTTGACAATCGCCTGAAGATCAGCCGGAAGGCTTTCCCAGGCTTTCTGATTGATCAGAAGCTCGGTCACGTTGGATGGTTCGTGCCAGCCGGTAGTGTAATAGTATTTCGCGGCCTTTTGCAGCCCCAGACGACGGTCCTGATACGGGCCGACAAACTCGGCGGCATCAATGACACCACGTTCAAGTGCCGGGAAAATCTCGCCGCCCGGAAGCAGTTTCACCTCAACACCGATCTGCTGGTAAACCTTACCGGCAAGACCGGGAATACGCATTTTCAGACCGTTGAAATCTTCAAGGCTGTTGATCGGTTCGCGGAACCAACCGGTCATTTGCACACCGGTATTGCCCATCGGGAAGGCGACAAGGCCATATGGCTTATAGATTTCATGCCACAGATCAAGACCGCCCGCATGATAGAGCCATGCGTTCACCCCTTGAAAATTCAGGCCGAACGGAACGGTGGTGAAATACTGCGCGGCAAAGATTTTACCGGCCCAGAAATAGGCGTTGGCCGCATTCATTTCCACCGTGCCTGCCTGAACCGCATCGAACCCTTCAAGGGCCGGGATCAGTTCACCGGCGGCGAAATGCTGAATGTTCAGACGCCCATTGGACATTTCCGTCACACGTTTACAGAAATCTTCCGGGCTGCCTGGACCGGTGACATAAAATGGCGACCCCGGACCATAGGCGTTGGTCATTTTCCAGTTAAAGGTTTCCTGTGCGCGCGCAATGTTCGGAGCGGCGACAACAGCGGCCCCGGTTGCTGCTGCACCGATTGCCGACTTGGTGAGAAAGTCGCGGCGTTTAACGTTTGTCATTGATGACTCCCTGATAGAGATAGCTATTTCAAAGAAAAGTAATCTCAACGGAATTTGATCCGCATTGTGTATACATCCTGCAACACACATGCCAATCCATTAAATTCAATGACTTAACAAAAATACACTCTAAATTCAGCGCCATGATTGCACATTTTTTAAACTTTATATTGCAGTGCACTTTTTTATTGCACAATAATTGCGCAAAGCTTCGTGCGAAAAACATGCTTGTTTTCACAACCATTGCGATGCTTGGATTTACAGGAAATTATCGTGTATACATCATCTTCATAAGAAGCCTTCAAACCGCGCAATAAGGGTTTAAACGCCAGATGATTGAGCTTACCCAGTCGCTTGCCATGCAGTCGGCCCCATTAGAACCGTCTGATGGTGTTGGCATTGCACAGCAACTTTGTCAGACACTGGAAGATGATATCGTCACGGGCAAACTGCCGCCCGGTCAGCGGCTTGAAGAGCCGCTTTTGGCCAAGCGGTTTGGCGTCTCGCGCACCCCGGTTCGCGAGGCATTGCAATTGCTAACGGCCAGTGAGCTTGCCGAAAAAATCCCCAATAAGGGGGTTTATGTTTCACTTGCCACCCCGGAACGGTTGACCGCGATGTTTGAAAGCATGGCCGAGCTTGAAGGCATGTGCGGACGCCTGGCGGCCAAACGCATGACCAGCGGGGAGCGCCATAACCTTGATAAATTGCATCATGAATTGGCCGAAACCGTACGGCTTGGCGACAGTGACGGGTATGAGACGCTTAACCGGGCGTTTCACAACACACTGTATCGCGGCACGCACAATGATGTTCTGGTTGATGTGACCTTATCAGTGCGCCGTCGCGTTGCCCCGTTCAGACGCGTTCAATTCACCAGCCTGTCGCGGCTTGCCTCCTCGCACGCCGAACATCAGGGCATTGTCGATGCGATCCTGCGCGGCGATGTCAGCGCGGCCGAGCAACTGCTCTATGATCACATCATGGCGGTGCACGACATCAGTCAGGATTATCTCGTCAGCCTGCGCGAGGCATCGCCCGCCAATGACATGCCTGCCTTCAAGTAAGACAAAACCATTGGCGGGTGTACCATTCGTTTGGGAAACTGCGCCTAGCCAACCATCCCCTTGTCAGTCTCTGGCGCGACTGATGGTCGGAGAAGAGCCACCGGTTGCAATCCACGGACGCCCATCAGCATCGACCGCAATCGAGCCTAGCGGTGCATTATTGACTTCGTCAAAGCTGTCATTGGCACCATTCCATTTGCGCAAGGCGTTGTTGGTGTCCCTAATATAGACCGTTCCGTTCGCGCCCACATCAATGGATGAGGCTTCCTGGCTTCCGCGTTTGGGTCGTACTTCAAAGCTTGACCCAGTCCACTGCCGGACCAGATTGTTTTTATCAACAATCCAGATATCATTTCCCGGCCCGGCACCCGCCACATGAACCTGACTGAAGTTATTGAAACGTTTGAATTCTTCGGAATTTTCCGCCTTGCTATAGAGATAGGTGTCGCTGCCTGATCTAAACGTCACATAGACAGTCCCATCCGGTGCGACGGTGACTTCGCTCGGAGAAAACCCACTGACTGAATACTCCTTAACGACCTGATCACGTTCACGGTAAAGCTCTGCGGTCATACTTGTGTCTATGGCCCAAACATCGCCATTTGGCGCGATATCAATGGCGGAAAAAGTGCGTGACGAATCCACCAGATTTGACGAGAACTGGATGAATTTTTTGCGCCTTTCGTCATATTTTTCAAACTCTTGGCTACCGCCGCCGATAATGACAGAGCCATCTGAGGCGGTTGCGACTTGCCCCGCGCTGGTTCTTTGATCCATCGGCACGGTTGAAAATCGCATGTTCTTTCGAAACACAATGCCGGATGTTTCGGTACTGACAACCTGTTCGGTTTCCCCCGTGCCCACCGTGTCACCACTGGTGGCATTGGCAACCATCAAATCGGAACCTTCGTCTCGATCGAAGAATTTTGAGGATAATGCGATCCCTTTGTCACTGACCAGCCAAGGATATCCCATCGGACCGACCGCCACCGTGGACGGCGTATGCCCCGGTGTCTGAACCCGGTTGAATTTGCCATCCTGATCCAGTCGCATCAGCAAATTGTTGGTCGATACGATATAAACGCTGTTGTCTGGGCCAACCGCAATCGACTTGGCCTTTTGCGCAAAAACCTTGCACGGGTTGGTGTCACAGCGCGAAACAAGCCGATCCGACCGAACAATCCACGGCGTGCCATCAGGTCCGGTGGCAATCAAGGACGCCCCGGTTCCCGAAATCATTTCAAACCGGGTTTGTGCTTCGTTCAGACGAAAAATCCTGCCCGCTGCATTGGTCAGTAAAACCGTCCCGTCATAGCCTGCTGATATGTCTGATCCGGTCGCACCCGTGATCTGCTTCCAAAGGGTTCCGGTATGGCGAAACACCCGCCCGAGTGCCGAAATGCCCCATGGATTGCCTTCGCGGTCCACAGTGATCCGCACCAATTCACCGGGAAAGCTTTCAAAGTCGTTTCGCCGGTTCGACCAGCGCAAAACCCCGCCCGCACCATCAAGACCAAAGACACTGCCATCCCCGCCAATCGCAAGTGATGCAGCAGGTTTCAGTGTATTTACAAAGACAATCGCATCGGTTGTGGTGACGGTTACAGGATCGGTAAAGGTATTATTCCCGCCTGAACCGCCCCCTGATGAGGTTGCCTCGGTGTTGCTGGAACCCGGCACGACGACGTCCGGCGCAACGGCAGACGGTGCGACATCAACGGGTGCCAAAACAACCTCGGCGGTCGGTGCGTCGGCAACATTAACTTGTGCACGGGCATCCTTTGGGCGCGGCACTGTCGCAGACACGTCGGCGGCCTCATCGGACGTATCATCAATGGTGAGCCCGCCATTGGCAAAGATAAGGCCATCATTTCGGACCGCCCAGATGTTGCCTTGCGGCGTTACGGCCAAACTGACAATATCCTTCACGCCATCGACAATTTCCCATCTTTTGCGCGCGGCCAGCCAAATACGGACAAGCCCCGCGTCATCGGCCATGGCGACAACATCCGTCGCACCAAAGGCAATGTCGCGTGCGCGCCCCGGATAGGTCCGCCAGACGTCACCGTCATAGGCACGCACCTTGACCGTATCCGTGATCGCCCATGGCAGCCCGGATTTGCCAATGGCCAAGCGTTTTGCCGTTCCGGCAATCGGTTGCCATTCATTGCGCAAGGCATACCATTTCCAGATGTCGCCATTTATCTTGGCGATATAAACATTGCCCTGGGTATCAGCAGCAACATCGAGAACATCGACTTCACGCGGTTCCCACCACAATCCGTTATATTGGGATAGTTCCCCCAGCGCATTGATCGCCCAAGGGCGGTTGCCAATTGCGGCAGATATGCGGGCAAATTTGCCCGACATCTGCCGCCAGCGTTGTTCTGCCTTATCCCATCGCCATGGCACCCCGTCCAATCCGACGGAATAGGCCTGCCCGTCTTCATTGATCGAGATATCCAAAGCAGATCCGGGCAGTTGAGCCCAAGAACTGGAATCGCCTTCCTGTGCAACGGCCAATCCGGCCCACAGGAACCAGATCCCGGAAACAAGAACCCGAAAACAACGTTTCATTGGTCTATCCACCCTTGCTGTTACTTTGCCTGTCCATTGGCCAAACGCGTGCCCAAGGCCAGATTTTAGTTTTCAAGCAGCCGATCCCGTACAGATGCGATCATTTGTTGCGATTCAGGATTGCTGTGCCACGCATCAATCTGCACATCGCCAGCGCGGAATTCTTCAAAGAATGCCTTGCCTTCAAGCTGCTCGCGCAGAACATCAAATGTCGGACGCGGGGTGTACCAATCCCCATGGCGCCGTTCGAGTTTGGCAAGTTCCTGTTCCAGTTCCGACAGCTCCCCATTTACCGCAGCACGGTCAGAGCCGCTCTGTCGGGCATAAACCGGTCGGCGCGGAGTCATCAGGATCAGGATGGAACGTTCGAATTCGCGTTCAACCCGCTGGGAGAAGAAATAATTCAGGCCCGGAATATCCATCAGGCCCGGAACACCATCCGCCGACTTTGACGTTTCGCGTTCACTCAAGCCCCCAAGGATCAGGGTTTCACCAAACTTCATCGTCACGGTCGAGTTGACGTTGGTTTTGGTGGTATCAAGGCGGAATTCAAACACAACCGAATTTGACGGATCGGTCAAAAAGGTTCGTTCCGCAACAACATGCAGGCGGATCATGTCATTGGGCAGAATTTCAGGCGTAACCGCCAATTTCACACCGACTTCCTTCTGGACGGAAACACTATCCCCACTGCCCCCGGAAACGGCGGCGGCAAGAATTTCTGTTCCTGAAAAGAATTCCGAGGTTTCACCGGCCTGTGCGACAAGGCTTGGCTTGGCGAGAACCTGATTATTGGCATCCGCCGAATTGGCAATGTTCAGCGAATAGGTCACTGCGGGAATGCCGATCTGGCGGGTGATGGTCTGCGTACTTTCTTCAAGCCCGGTTCCCAGATAATCCTTGGTTTTTGTTGAACCATATCCCAACCCGGCCGCACCGGTTAGCGGATCGCCAAACTGTAATTGCAAACCATTGAGAAGATTGATGCCCCGTGAATCACGAATATCTTCCTGCGTTCCGATCAGAACCACATCAACCACGACCATCCCGGAATCAACAAATTCGGTCGGTGTATCGTCAATATTCTGCCCACCAAACGGGTCTTGCACGCTGCTGAAGGGATCGGAAGGTTCCGTTGTCTGGCCGAACGGGTTGCTGTCAAACGGGGATATTTCCCCGTCACTTTCCGGTTCGACAAACGGCTCCCCGCTGAATTGGGCCTGAATGTATTTGCCTTCGCTTTCATAAAAGGACTGCCAGCCTTCAACACGTCGATCAAGGTCACGCGCACGGTTCACATCCTTGATCACATCGCGATATGTCGTAATGAACTCTTGGGCAGATGACCGGTCATCCATAGCCGAAAGTGCCAGTGCCGTCGCTTTGAGGATTTCCGGGTTTTCCCGTGCTTCCGGCGAAATTTCCATCAAACGTTTCAACGCAGCAGCGGCCGTGCGTGGATCGCGGGAATAATAGGACGCCGATGCCAGACTGTATAAAACAGCCGGATCATCATTGTGATGAAGCGCAACGGCGGCAAAGTTTTCCTGCGCCAATGGATAGCGCCGCTGATCCATATAAAGCAGGCCAAGCTGATAGCGCGACGGCAGGTTGCCCGGATCAAATTTCAAAGATTGTTTGTAGCCCTGTTCGGCAAGTTCGAACTTTGATGCATCGCCCAGAACGCCCATCAAGTGATAGGTCAACCCGTTTAGAAATTGCAGATCCGGATTGGTCACATCAAGCTTAAGCGCCAAATTGATCAGTCTTGATGCCTCTTTGGCATTTCCCTGTTTCAGGAAATCGATGCTGTCACGCACCAGTGCCTGAATTGCGCTGTCTTCGGCGGGCATGCCCAAAACAGATTTGTTATATTCAAGCGGCTTGTCGATTGACATGACCACGCCAGATCGCGTTTGCCCCCCATCCATGCCCGTGGTTTGACACCCGACAAGCGCCAAAAGAGACACCCCCATCAAGGCATGACGACAAACGTGGCGGCGTCCATGAACGGAACGCTGGTATGTAAATTGACGCAAAATGATATCCCCACATATCAGCACCAATGAGTGGATGCCGACAATTTCCCCATGAAATCAGAAGCAATCCGGTCGACACATTTTCTGTGTTTTGACCGAACTGCTTCTGTTTAAGTATTGTTTGAATTAACCGGCATAAGTCCAAGGACGCCAAACCTGCGACTCAATCCTTCTAACTTTGCAGGGTTCCATTTTCACCACAGAGCCGATAGCCGGTTTCGCGTCTGCGACCGTCATGCACATGCGCCTACCCGTCCCGACATATCGAATTTGTCCCACTTGATCGAGACCCCAGGTCTTGAGGTTTGCGTTGGAACATTTGCGGATCCATACCGGGTCATTAACACCAAGTTGTTTGGCCTCGATGCTCAGACAATAATTGTCGATCACCACGAGTTCTCTGGTGCGGGCATTTGGAAATACCCATGGTGCTTCAGGTGTCTTGCATTCGCCAAGGACAGCAACAAGACTGTCGCCTTCCTGCTTAACAAGGCAAAGCCCGGGGCTTGCGGTGAATTCAAGGCGGAACGTCCCGGGGACTTTGGCTTCCTGCTTTTTCAGACCATCGTTAAGGACTTTTGATTCAGCCGCAATTGCCGCCTTGCCCCCATCATAGGCTGTGCCCCCGACAATAACCGGCATAACCGGCCCTGTTGACGCAGCAACAGAGCCGCCTGCCTTGATCGAAGCAATCGCGCGGGCATAGTTCGCACTTGGGCGCGTATCACCGGCGGTCAGAATGGCCCAGTGATACATCAACTGCTCATCACCGGCTTTTTCCTGCAACATAAGCGCAATGTCGGCCGGGCGGCTGGCAATCGTTTCAGCTTGGCGTATCTTGCCTTCGGCGGCTTCGATCTTGATGAACTTGTCGAGTTCCATGGCAATGGTAATTGCCGTGGTGACTGCGGTCATTACCGGACCTGATGCACCGGTTACCAAGCGGGTCATGGTGACTGAAATTTTGCCCAGCGGCGTGACGATCGTGGTCAGGACTTTGGTACTTTGTGTCGCTGCTTTAGCTGCTTGGCCAGCAATTGCTGCCCCCGCCTTGGTTCCTGCTTTTGATACAACTCTGCGATACGGGAACACAGCCTTGAAGGTTTGCAAAAAGAAGCCGACCCCAACACCACTTCCGAAGGTGCCGGCCATTGCGCCTGCTTGCAAGGTAGCAGAGAGAACCTCGTTGAAATTTGGCGGTTCAGTAACTGAACCTGCAAATGCCAACATGTTGTGACTGCTGCTTTCCGCGAATTCGAGATCTTTTGTCTTTTGCCAGTTGTTAAATAATTGACGGAGCTGCGATGCAAGGAATTGACGGTTCCACTGAATTTGTTTTCCGACATCTTCAAGCAGTCGCTTTTCAAGTGCAGTCCGTTGTCCCGGCGCGGTTGTTGCTGCTTTCATCAGGCGCTTGGCAATCAAGGCGGACAGTGCTTCACTACGCCATGGCTCATTTTCGATCAGCAACCATTCGGTATAGGACAATTCTTCGAGGGTCGTGTCATCAAGTTCAAGCACGGTCTGTGCAATGATCTCGTCAATTTCCGTGCGATCACGCACCAGTTCAAGTGCCAATTCCTCGACCGCCGGGCTCAGGCCAAACAAACCCGGCATGTCCCGATTTGGCGAAATCCACTTCATTTCGGTCGCCTTGCAGGCTTTAGCGCTTTTTACCGAGAAGCTTGTCCGAAGGTAGGTATCAGGACAAGACCAGCAGGTCCCGCCATCGATAAAATCGAAAATCTGACCTGCAGGACAGGTCAACGCGGTAATTTTCGTCGCCGGCAAGAAATCAATGGTTTTCACGCAGGCATTTTTTCCGGTAACTGCATTTGCCGTACGGTTGAAACCTTCCGGGCAGCTCCAGCATTCGCCGCCATTGCGTGGATCGGTAAATGAGTCTTGCGGGCAGGCACGTCCTTCGAACGTGGCACTAACGGCCTTTTTCAGAACCATGCCACATGCGTTCCATTTATCAACAGATGCCGCAGTACGACCATATCCTTTTGGGCAGGACCAGCACTCACCGCCATTGCGTTTGTCAAGGAACGAACCAGCCGGGCATTCCTTTTTGCCAAGAAACGTCGCGCCCAGAAGCTGCTTTACGCCGGTTGGCTTGTCACAGGCCTTCTCACCACTGATGCTTTTTGCGTTGCGGTTATATCCGTCAGGGCAGGCATAACAGGTCCATGTTCCCAAATCGAAAAAGGATCCATCCGGGCATTTGCCTACAGCCTTTGACTGAAATTTCGCAGACACGCGTCCGCACGGTTCTTGCAGATTACCGCGTTTATCAACGCCGCCGCATTCGGGCGACCCTTGCAAGTTCTTCCATTGTGAACTTGCATGAGCCGGTTGATCCATCACGATCATCATCAACAGGGCGAGCAACAGCAACCCCGCATAGTTTAATATTGGCGTCAGTCTTTTGATCTGCATGCCCGAACCCTTCTTGCTTTTTTACTTTTGCATCCGGGTTGAGGTTCCCGCATGGCGAATGTCACGCAGGGAACAACGCATTAAAATTCTGCCCCTCCCCGTCCTATACGGCAGGATTACGCAGAAGCATGGAATGAAACCAGAAGGAATAAAGGCAGCATGTCGATTAACGACCATAAGTGGACAGGCAATGCACAAAAGTGGATAGCCTTACACTTTTTACGGCAACAACTTAGCAGCATGCACGTTGGATTTAGCGGCGACGATTAAGCGTCTCGGAGGGCGAAACGCCAAAATGCAGCGTATAGTTTTGTGCGAACCGTCCGGCATGCACAAAACCCCATTTGCGGGCGACGCTGGCAATCGTTGTTCCAGGTGCGGCTGCAAGCAAATCATTATGTGCACGGTTCAGGCGCACCATCTTGGCATAGGCCATTGGCGCCATACCAAAAGTCTGATTGAAACCGACTTGAAGGGTGCGATAGCGGCACCCGGCATGCTCCAGTAAATCCGCCAGCTGGATCGAATGTTCTGCATGTTCGTGAATATAGTCGCGGGCACGTTTGACCTGACGCGGCATCGCAATGCCAGATGGTCGGTCATGAAGAATTTCCGAATAGGAATTTGGCAGCAACATCAAGATATTGGTCAGAAGCACATCGCGGAGTTCCTTAAGGATGGTCCCGTTCTTTGTATCGTGAAGCGGTCCATCAAGGGCATTGGCGATATAATGTAGCGTACTAGACACATGCGCCCCGCCCGGGGATGTCAAATCAAGTGCCGTGTCAAATACCAGATCATTGCGGAAAACATCTTGCCCGGTCAGGGCAAAGGCATGTTTGCGCAAGGCATCAACAGGAAGCTTTGCCCCAAGGGCTGCGAAATTGTCTTCTATGGCATACATCGACATGCGCATATTACGCATCATGCCCTGTTTGGCCGAAACTTCGAACTCTTGGCCACCATGATTGACCTTGCCATGACCGCTATTCACAAACAGCAAAAACAGGTCGTTCTCATCGGTTGCGGGTGCCTTGATCGTGACGCGATCCGGGCCAAAGGACGCACCAAGCAAATCAATATCAGCTAGTGACGCGGCTTGAATGGAAATATCGGCAGTTGCTTTTTTACCGAGCAGATCAATCTCATCAATACTGTTCATTTCCGCGAGGAAAGCCTGCGTCTGGTCCAGGCTTTTTGACGCAAAGACCTGATGGTTTTTAAGATAGCTCACCGGTTTAATCCTGTTTGATACGACCAGATATGCCGGAGCTTCCATCAAAAAGCCGATTGTGTCCCGAGTTGTCAGGACATCAACAGAAAATCCGTACCGGGAATATATTCCTTTATTTCATCAGAAGAAACAAATGGATGTTCAAAACATGCAATTACTTCACAAATCGCGCGCCGATGTCCGCAGCATCCGGTTCAGGACGCGATCAAGTGAAACCTTACCGCCCCCTGCAAACAGCAAAATGCTCAACACAGCCACCCACAGCAACCGTTGATCAATCAGCTCTGTCGGCAGCCCATTGGCAAGGCTGCCCAATGCCGCCCCGTGAAATGCAACATCAACACCAGTTTGCACCACCACAAACCCGATCATGCCAACAGCCGAAAGCCGGGTAAGCAGCCCGACAAAGATCAGAACAGGCAGGATGAACTCGGAAAATGTTCCGGCCCATACAATCAAATGCCATGGGAAAAACGGGATGGCGGCCGTGTCATAAAGATACTGTTCGGCAATCGGTGGCAATATCTGGGCAAAGGCACCGGCACTGAGCGCGCCACCATCAATCTTGGTCAAGGCACTGTTGAAATAATAGGGCAGCAACAGCACGGCAAACAGGATGCGCGCCACAAGACCAAGATGATCCCGACCAACCCCACCTTCCAGACAGCCGACCATATGATCATAATGGGCGAGCCATTTTGCTTTTAGGTTATCGACCATGCTGTTCTCCCGTGCATGATATCGCACGCAATGCACCGCTTAGCAGCAGGTCGGCAAAGCACTGCGTGATATCGAAATTCTGATTAACTTCTGATGCCCTATCGACAGCACCTTCAACGGTCGCGCAATCCCAAAGGACAGCCCGGCAAAACGCGGCAGCGTCAGGGGATAGCACCTGCATCTGAAGCGACATTGCCGGTCGGGTTACCAAGACGGCTTCGGATTGATTGAGGATGCTTTTGCCACGCACCTGCCCGTCTTGTGGGTTCTGCACCTGCCAGATGCTCATGACCGGATGATCAGAGATCACCAATCGGCATGCCGGATGGGCAGCAAACGACATTTGACCAATATCCGCCTCGTATCCGGCAAGGTCGGCTGCGGCAAGTGGCGGCGTGTCACAGGCATGCAGGGCCTCCAGCCGGGCGCGTTCCAAACGGGCGATGTCGGCCAGATAGGCAATGCCCCGCGCGGCATCATAATTGGCAATAAAATCAGCAAAACCATAGCCATATAGCGCAAGACTTCCGGGACGTTTATGCTCGGATGCAATGAAATCGCGGGCAAGGGTGGCAAAAAAATCAGCGCCGACCAGCTTTTCAACCGTCGGATAGGCCGCAGCCAACGCATCAATTAGTCCACGGTGCACATTGTTGCGGTAAATGGCAAAACGATGGGCCGCTTTGGCGGGAAAACCATCGGGTACGCCGCCCGGCTGCGGACGGAACAAGGCATTGCTAAACCCGTCATAAAACGGTTTAAGGTTGCTCATGACGCCATCTCGGGCGCGCGTGATCGCACCGCGTTCAATCGCGTGTCGGCCAGGGCGGCTTCGTGCTGCAAAACCGGCCATGATGGCACATCATTATCCCATTCAATCAGGGTTGGTTTTGGACCAATCCGGGCAATCAACCGGTCAAACAGCGCCCAGACCGGATCGGCCACGGGCCGGGAATGGGTATCAATCAAAATACTATCCTGATCATTGGCATCACGCTCATGCCCGGCAAGATGGATTTCACCGACCAGATCGGCGGGAAGACCATCGACAAAAACCTCTGCGTCAAAACCCAGATTATGGGCGGATATGTAAATGTTGTTTACATCAATCAGTAAACCACAGCCGCTGCGGCGCGCCGCCTCGGTGATGAAGTCCAGTTCCGAAATCGAATTTTGCGGTAAGGGCAAATAAGACGTCGGGTTTTCAATCAGAATACGACGGCCGATATGGCTTTGAACCGTATCAATCGCGGCAACCAACTTATCAAGGGATGTTTTTGTCATCGGTGTCGGCAAAAGGTCGGCCATATACAAACCTTCATGCGATGACCATGCAATATGTTCGGAGACCATGGCGGGGTTGAACCGGTCCACCAGACGCTTAAGATCGGCTAGATGACGTGCATCAAGCGGATCTCCGCCGCCCAGCGACAGCCCAACCCCGTGCATGGACACAGGATACTGCGCACACACATCTGCCAGCATCGCCAAACGTGGTCCGCCGGCCACCATGTAGTTTTCAGGGTGGATTTCAAACCAGCCAACGGATGCCTTGCCGCCAAGAATGTCACTGGCATGCTCGGCCTTGAAGCCGACACCGGCACATGCGGGCAGATGTGTCATTTAAAGTCCTTTACCCTCAATCTGGAAGAATGATCGTGGATCGACAAGCCGATCAACCTTTAGGAATATCGCGATCAAGCCTGTCGAGACTGCCCATAATTTCGCGGTCATCTGCCGTCGTAAAGCTCATGTCCTCGCAGGTTCCCGCCGGCACCAGTTTCCAGGCATTGCCCTGATAATCGACAGTCGAGGTCCCGGCACAGGTCGTCCCCGGCCCGGCGGCACAATCATTCTGGCCTGCCATTGAAACGCCGTAGCATTTTTCTTTGGCACCTTGTGCTGCGGCCTGTTGGGTTGCGGCCAATGATACCGCGGCGGTCAATGCTGCGCCCAAAATCAATGCATTTTTCATCGTTTAATCCCTTCGGTTGAAACCTGATCACCAGGCTGCGGTGATGTTTTCAGCCTACGGGGCGGGGAATGCCGGGTCACTGCACCATTCACACACGGGCCATCAAAGGAACGTGAGACAGCATTGTCTTGTTTTCACATATTTGTGAAGCGAAACACCGATCCTGCGTCAATCTCACATCCCCTGAAGATAGCCTTCTTCCCGCTTAGAACCTTGGGCTGCGCAGGCCCAGACCAAGCACGACCATGCGGGTCACGAATGCCCCGATTACCGTGATGATGACGGCAAAAAAGATGTCGGAAATTTCAGCTAGCGGACCATGACGCCAGAAAAAGAACGACAGGGTAAAACCCCATAACAGGGGGATTTCTGCGTAAAACGATGTCTTGAGTGCTGGATTATGTTTATCAGCACGCACCACATCGCGAATGATCCCCCCGCCCGCACCGGTCAACATCGCAAGGATCGGCCCCCAAAGCAGGATCGGGGTGCTGTTCATGGTGACCGCGACATAAACGCCGGTCACGGTAAAGGCCGCCAGCCCGACGGCATCGGAAATCTCGACAACATTGCCAACTGTCATGATCCGCCGCCACCCGGTGCGCGCCACCGGTCGTGCTATGGTGTCGTTTGTGTCGTTAGCATCGCCTGCCGGCGCCCCGATCCCGAACCTGTCGATCACGAAATAGGTCAGATAGCCCATTAGGACCGTCGCAATCACCAGCAACACCCCGTTTGGGGCCTGCATGATCCCGATGGGCTCGCGCCCGGTGATCAAATCACGGACAACACCACCCCCGACACCGGGCAATGCCGCCAGAACGAAGGCGCCAAAGATGCTGTATTTTTCACGCCGGGCCAGCAAAACACCGGAAATAGCAAAAGCCACCGTGCCAAGATAATCAAGGGCAGTGAACCATATCCCGCTCAGCGCAATGCCAAACCGTATCGGCGAGATAAAAGCGTTCTGGATTGCGGTATATTCGCCGTCCTTCTGAAGAACATTCAATTCAGCATTGAAATCTTCGACCACCGAGGGATCGACCGTCTTTTTGGCAAAGATCGCATGTACAGCCCCGGCAAAAACCGGCAGCGAATGGCGGTCCACCAGATCACCATAGCCATCGCGGATCAGGGCGGCCTCGACAAAAAGCTGATCAGACAGCAAGGCATCAATCCGGCCATCGGCCAGATTTTGCAGGGCTTTTTCGACATTCTCATAGCGGATCACGCGATCACCGGGCAGGCCTGCCAGCGCATCATCAACCTTGGCCCCATAGGAATAACCATCGAGAATGCCGATCTGGCCGTTACGGGTCGCAATGTTTTCAACCAGTTGCGCAAAGCTGCTGCTGTTATGGGCGATCTCAGCGCCGGACTGGAAAAAGGCAGAATCGGTTTCGGTGCGGTAAGGATCAGAAAACAGGGCATATTCCTGACGCAACGCAATGTCATAGGCGCCAAGTGCCATATCAATCTTGCCATCCCGCAGGTCTTTTTGAATTTGCACCCAGCTTGAGGCGACAAAATTGACCGTATAGCCGCGCCGCTCGAAAATCTTTCGGGTCAGTTCAATATCAAGACCGGTCAGACTTTCCGTCCCGTGTCGCATATGTAGATATTGATAGGGATGGGATGGATACCAACCGACCGTGATGTGCTTTTCTTCGGGTTTTGCCCCTTGCGCCAAACTGTCGCGCACCAGCACACCACATATTACGGCCAGTAAAACCCCCAACATCACGCTATACCGGGCTAAACCGGCTCGCCAGACCCAAACAGATATTGTCGCCACCTTAAGCGCCCCCACACACGATCATGATGCCTGTTGCTGGTCCCCAGTTGGTCCCACTCGGCCCCAAATCCCAAGGCATTATCATATGCTTATTTACAGAATGCAGAAACGACAAAACCCCCGACCAGTTAAGGTCGAGGGTTTTAAAATTCGTTGGATAGGGAATATGCTGTGTTTAGAAGGCCCGGC